>CALWAZ010000182.1 GCA_944375725.1 uncultured Merdimonas sp.
CCGGGGCAGAGGTGGCGGAGCGCCTGAAGGCGCGGCGCGGGCTTGTCCATGCCAGCTTTGTTCTGGATACGCTGAAATTCATGAGCGCCGGCGGCCGGTGCAGCAGCATCACGGCTCTGGGAGCCAATCTGCTGAATATCAAGCCCTGTATCCAGGTGGATAATACTTCGGGCGCCATGGCTGTGGGAAAGAAATACCGGGGCACTCTGGACAAGGTTCTTCCCCGCTATGTGAAGGATACGCTGCGGTCTTATGAAAAGCTGAATACCAGACGGCTGTTTATCACCCACTCCGGCATTGAGGAAGCTTATATCGGGCTGGTGAAGGAGGCTGTGGAACAGGAGGCGTCCTTTGAGAATATTTACATCACTCAGGCCAGCTGTACGATCTCCTGCCACTGCGGCCCCAATACACTGGGGATTCTGTTTGAGACAGAGGAATAAGCGGAAGAAAGGCCTGCCCTGCCAACATATGCTGGCAGGGCAGGCCTTTCTTTTAGGACTCCCGGGCGGGAAGGATTTGCGGCTTTCAGCTTCAGTCCTCCGCATTCAGATCAATCGGAATATTTTTCCGGTAATATTTCTGATCGGCTTCGGTGATTTCCCGCAGCACCCGGCAGGGATTCCCGGCGGCCACCACGTTTGCCGGAATATTCTTTGTCACTACGCTTCCGGCGCCAATGACAGAGTTTTCTCCGATGGTGACGCCTGGCATGATAAAGGCGCCGCCGCCGATCCACACATTGTCACCGATATGAACGGGCAGGTTGTACTGGCCCTGTCTTTTCCTGAGAGCCGGGCTGATGGGGTGGGTGCCTGTGCAGATGGTAACGTTGGGCCCGAACATCACATAATTTCCCACGTAGATATGCGTATCATCCACCAGTGTCAGCTGAAAATTGGCGTAGACATTATGGCCGAAATGGACGTATCTGCCGGCCCAGTTGGCGTGCAGGGGCGGCTCAATATAACAGTTCTCTCCGATTTCCGCAAACATTTCTTTCAGAAGCTCCTGGCGTCTGGCGGTCTCAGAAGGCCGCGTGCTGTTAAAATCATACAGCTTTTCCAGAGCAGCGGTCTGCTCCTGAACCAGATCCTCCGTGCAGAAATACAGTTCTCCCGTATGCATTCTTTTTCTCGTCATTTCAGATGTCATAACTGTTCTCCTTTTCCTTTCAAATCAGAATGGCGTAAAACAGGTTTATTGAGGATTATTATAAGAGAAACACGGAAAATATGCAAGGATTTTGGAAGCTTGGAGAAAAAGTTGCAAATGCGACAAACATTTCCCGCACCGGTGGTTATAATAAAAAGAGTAAGTTTTGCAAATCAGTCACATAATTCAGAAAAGGCAGGACAGGAAAAGCTTCTGCCGGACCAAGACAAGGAGGAAGATATGCAGACAAAAGCGCTGAAGCTTCGGGAGAATTTTTACTGGGCCGGAATTCTGGACGACACACTCCGTGTATTTGATATTATCATGTATACCGAGTTTGGTACGACCTACAATTCCTATATTTACAAAGCCGGAGACAAGGTAATCCTTTTCGAGACGGTAAAAGAAAAGTTTTTTGACGATTATCTGAAGGAACTGAAAGAGATTGTGGATGTGACAAAGATTGATTACCTGGTAGTCAATCATACAGAGCCGGATCACGCAGGCAGCGTGCAGAGACTGCTGGAGCTGAATCCCCAGCTTAAAATCATTGCTACGCCCACAGCCATTTCCTTCCTGCAGAATATTGTAAACGGAGATTTCTGCAGCATCGCGGTGAAGGACGAGCAGGAGATGCAGATCGGAAATATTACGCTGCGCTTCCTGCATGTGCCGAACCTGCACTGGCCGGACACCATGTTTACGTATATTGAGGAGGAGCAGGTGCTGGTGACCTGTGATTCCTTCGGCTCCCACTATGCCTTTGAGGATATCCTGGTGAGCAAAGTGACGAATCATGAGGATTACTGGAAGGCCACCAAATATTATTTCGACAATATCATCGGACCTTTCAAGCCTTTCATGCTGGAAGCTCTTAAGCGGGTGCGCCAGCTGGATGTGTCCATGATCTGCACGGGACACGGCCCGGTGCTGGATACGGATATCGATAAGATGTACAATACCTATGAGGAATGGTGCACGGTCGTAAATCCGAATCAGAAGAAGACGGTGGTGATTCCCTATGTAAGCGCTTACGGATATACCGCCCAGCTGGCAGACCAGATCGGAAAGGGTATCGAGGACAGCGGCGATATCGAGGTGCGCAAATATGACATGGTGACGGCGGATCAGGCGAAGGTTCTGGAGGAGCTGGGCTTTGCGGACGGCATCCTGTTCGGTACGCCTACGATTGTGGGCGAAGCGCTGAAGCCCATCTGGGATCTGACCACCTCCATTTTCGCGGGAACCCACGGCGGAAAGCTGGCCAGCGCGTTCGGAAGCTACGGCTGGAGCGGCGAGGGCGTTCCCCATATTATCGAGCGCCTGAAGCAGCTGCGCATGCGGGTGCCGGATGAGGGATTCAGGGTGCGTTTCAAGCCCGGCGATGTGGATATGCTGAATGCTTATGATTACGGCTACAACTTTGGATGTCTTCTGCAGGACAAGGAAAATCCCAAGAAAAAGTCCGCAAAGACGACCCTGGTGAAATGTCTTGTCTGCGGCGCGATTTTTGATTCCTCCCTGGAGATCTGCCCGGTCTGCGGAGTCGGAAAAGAAAACTTTGTGCCGGTAGAGGCTGAGGAGACCAGCTATCATAAGGATACTCAGAACCTGTACGCCATCATCGGAGGCGGAGCGGCAGGACTGAACGCGGCGAAGGCCATCCGGGAGAGGGACAAGACCGGCTCTATCTATATGATTACCAATGAGGCCTATGCGCCCTACAACCGCCCGATGCTGACCAAGTCTCTGGTGGCCGGTCTGGACGCGGATCAGATCGCGGTGGAGGACGCTTCCTGGTATGAGGAAAACAATGTATGCCTGATGACCGGAAAGAATGTGGCTTCCATCGATACGGCAAATAGGGAAATCCATACAGATGACGGAGCAAAATTCAAATATACAAAGCTGATTTACGCGCTTGGATCTGAATGCTTCATTCCGCCTATCACCGGCGCGGATCAGCCGGAGGTTATCGCTATCCGCCGTCTGACAGATACCCAGAAGGTGACAGAGCTTCTGCCCGGAACGAAGGAAGCGGTAGTCATCGGAGGCGGCGTGCTTGGACTGGAAGCGGCCTGGGAGCTTAAAAAAGCCCACTGCAAGGTGACTGTTCTGGAGCTGGCTCCGAGACTGATGGGACGCCAGCTGGATGAGGCGGCCGGAGAGATGATTAAGGCTGTCAGCGAGGCCCAGGGAATCACAATCCATACAGGCGTTCAGATCGAGGCCATCGAGGGAGACGGCCATGTGACAGGCGTCCGCCTGGGAGACGGACGGGTATTCCCGGCACAGATGGTAATCGTATCCTGCGGCGTGCGCGCCAACACAGCTGTGGCCAAGGCGGCCGGAATTGAGACAGACCGGGCCGTAGTGGTAAACAGCCGGATGGAGACCAGCGTGGAAGACGTATACGCCTGCGGCGACTGCGCCCAGTATCAGGGCATCAACTACGCTATCTGGCCCCAGGCTGTGGAGGAAGGAAAGGTGGCGGGAGCCAACGCGGCCGGCGAGGCTCTGGAGTACACCACAGTGCCTGCGGCGCTGACCTTCCACGGCATGAACACAGCGCTGTTTTCCATCGGGGACAACGGATCCAACCCGGATCTGGTCTACAAGACCGTGGAGTTCAAGGATACGGCCAGAAAGCAGTATGAGAAATACTACTTCCGCAATAACCGTCTCTGCGGCGTGATCCTCATCGGAGATGTGAGCCGCATGGCGGAAATGACCGAGGCTGTGGCCAGGAGAGCCTCTTTCGGAGAGCTGTTCGGCAAATAAAAAAGAACAGATTTCAGAGTGAAATGACGGACTGAAGATACCTTCGGCTGTATGGAACACAGAAAGCGTCCATTCGGCTGAAGGTATCTTTTTGCCGCCTTGTAAATCCCACGTAAACTGTGCTATAATAGGGGCATTGAGTAACAGACCTATATATGCCAGGGAGTCCGGAGGAAACGGACGCATATATACTGTGTATAGGAGTTTTGAGAAGAATGAAAAGAAAGGTTCAACTGAAAGGCCAGCTGAAGCGTTATGTTCAGTGGCCGCTCATATTGACCGCTCTGCTTCTGGTCATGAATCTTGTGATGTATTTTGTGTCTGTAAAGGCAGGCTGCGTGATGAGCGGATTTCTCATCATCTATATCGCGGCCGTGCTTCTTCTGTATGTGCGGAACCGGCCGCAGATCTATGGCGAGCTGGTATCCTTCGCGACGCAGTACGGACAGGTGCAGCGCAAGCTTCTGAAGGAGCTGGCGATCCCCTATGCGCTTCTGGACGAAGATGGCCGGGTGCTGTGGGGAAATACCGCGTTTTTTGAGGAAAGCGGCAAAGGGAAAAAGAATCTGCGGAAATCTATTTCCTACTTTTTCCCGGAATTTACGGTGGACATGCTGCCGGAGAGTGATTTTGAGGATACCAGAATCGTGCATTTCTCCAATGGGGAGAAGGATTTCCGGGCGGACCTGCGCCGGGTATACATGGACCATGTGATGGACAGCAGCACCTTTGTGGAAGTAGAAGAGGATGAAGGCTTCCTGATCGCCGTGTATCTGTTTGATGAGACGGAGATGAACCGGTATATCCGGATGATCCGGGAACAGAGACTGGTGGCGGGCCTTGTGTATCTGGACAACTATGAGGAGGCCCTGGATACGGTGGAAGAGGTGCGCCGTTCCCTTCTGGTGGCGCTGGTGGATCGGAAGATCAATAAATATATCGGCGCTCTGGGCGGAATCGTCAAGAAGATGGAAAAGGACAAGTATTTCATCGCCATTCAGGAAAAGGATCTGCCTGTCATGCGGGAGAATAAGTTTGAGCTTCTGCAGGATGTGAAGACCGTCAATATCGGAAACGAGATGGCAGTGACCTTAAGCATCGGTCTTGGATACAGCGGCAAGACCTTTGCGGAAAACTATGATTACGCCCGGATCGCCATCGATCTGGCTCTGGCCAGAGGCGGCGATCAGGTGGTCATCAAAGAAGGAGAGAATATCTCCTATTTCGGCGGAAAGACGCAGCAGCTGGAAAAGGCCACCCGTGTGAAGGCCCGCGTGAAGGCCCATGCCCTGAGAGAGTTTATCGAGAGCAGGGACAAGGTTATGGTCATGGGACACCGGCAGTCAGATACAGACTCCTTCGGAGCGGCGGTGGGCATCTACCGGGCAGCCAGAGTGCTGGGAAAACGCGCCTATATTGTCATCAATGAGGTCAGCAGCTCCATCCGGCCCATGAAGAGCTGTTTTGAGGACAATCCGGCCTATGAGACGGATATGTTTCTGACCAGCGAGCAGGCCATGGAACAGATAGACCAGAATACGGTGCTGGTGGTAGTGGATACCAACCGGCCCAGCTATACGGAGTGTCCGGAGCTTCTGTCCCGGACGCCCACGATTGTGGTGCTCGATCATCACAGACAGACCAACGAACAGATCACAGGCGCGATTCTGTCCTATATAGAGCCCTACGCCTCCTCTGCCTGCGAAATGGTGGCGGAGATTCTCCAGTATTTTGACGAAGGGCTGAAGATCAAGGCGGTAGAGGCAGACTGCCTGTATGCGGGAATCATTATTGACACCAATAATTTTACCAGCAAGACAGGCGTGCGCACCTTTGAGGCGGCAGCCTTCCTGCGCCGCTGCGGAGCCGATGTGACCCGTGTGCGCAAAATGTTCCGCAGTGACATGGCAGAATACAAGGCAAAGGCAGAGGCGGTGCGCCATGCCCAGCTGTATCACGGCTTTGCCATTTCTGTCTGCCCCAATGAGAACATAGAGAGCCCCACCATCGTGGGAGCCCAGGCGGCCAATGAGCTGCTGAACATCAATGGCGTAAAGGCGTCCATTGTCCTGACGGATTACCAGCATAAGACCTTTGTGAGCGCCCGCTCCATAGACGAGGTGAATGTGCAGGTGCTGATGGAGCGCATGGGCGGCGGCGGCCATATGAATATGGCCGGGGCCCAGCTGGAATGCGGCATCGAGGAGGCCATTGAGATCGTAAAGCATACCATTGACAAACTGCATGAGGAAGGAGAATTTTAAATGAAAGTAATTTTGATAGAGGATGTGAAGTCCCTGGGAAAGAAGGGACAGATCGTAGACGTCAATGACGGCTATGCCCGCAATTTTATCCTGGCGAAAAAGCTGGGACTGGAGGCCACGCCCAAGAATCTGAATGATCTGAAGCTGAAAAAGGCCAATGAGGAAAAGATTGCGAAGGAGGTCTACGAGGAGGCGAAGGCTTTTGGAGAGCGCCTTTCCAAGATGGAGGTCAATGTGGCCATCAAGACCGGTGAGGGCGGAAAGATCTTCGGCTCCGTCTCTTCCAAGGAGATCGCCCAGGCTGCTTTTGACCAGCTGGGAATCGAGCTGGACAAGAAGAAAATGCAGCTGCCCAGCCCCATCAAGACTCTGGGAACCACGATGGTGCCCATCCGGCTGCATCCGAAGGTAACTGCTGAGCTGAAAGTGAACGTAAGAGAAGCATAAGATGGAAGAAGCAATCATCAAGCGTGTGATGCCCCACAGCGTGGAGGCGGAGCAGTCTGTCATCGGTTCCATGATTATGGACCGGGAGGCAGTGCTGGTCGCATCGGAAATCCTCACAGGAGAGGATTTTTACCAACGCCAGTATGGGATCGTGTTTGAGGCCATGGTGGAGCTGTTCAACAAGGATGAGCCGGTGGACCTGGTGACCCTGCAGAATCAGCTCCGGTCCAAGGATGTGCCGGAAGAGATCAGCAGCATGGAATTCATCCGGGATATTCTGAACCAGGTGCCCACCTCCGCCAATGTGAAATACTACGCGAATATCGTGGCGGAGAAGGCCACCCTGCGGAGGCTGATCCGGCTCAATGACGAGATCAACAATCTCTGCTACGCGGATACAGAGCCCATGGAGGAAATTCTGGAGCAGACGGAGAAAAAGGTCTTTGATCTGGTACAGAGGCGGAACGCGGGGGATTTTGTGCCCATCCGCCAGATTGTGCTGAATGCCATTCAGAAGATCGAGGCGGCTTCCCGCACCAAAGGAAATGTGACCGGCATTGCCACCGGTTTCAAGGATCTGGATTATCAGACCTCAGGCTTCCAGCCCTCGGATCTGATTCTGATCGCTGCCCGTCCTTCCATGGGAAAGACGGCGTTTGTGCTGAACATCGCCCAGTACATGGCCTTCCGCAGTAATGTGACGGTGGCTATCTTCAGCCTGGAGATGTCCAAGGAACAGCTGGTGAACCGTCTCCTTTCCATGGAATCCGGCGTGGACGCCCAGAAGCTCCGAAACGGAAACCTGACGGATACCGACTGGGAGCGCCTGGTAGAAGGCGCGGAGGGAGTGGCTTCCTCCAACCTGATCATTGATGATACACCCGGCATCACCCTTGCGGAGCTGCGTTCCAAATGCAGAAAATACAAGCTGGAGAACCATCTGGGAATCATCATGATCGACTATCTGCAGCTTATGTCCGGAGGCGGACGGGGCAGTGAGTCCAGGCAGCAGGAGATCTCGGATATCTCCCGGGGCCTCAAGAGTCTGGCCAGAGAGCTGAATGTGCCTGTAGTGGCCCTGTCCCAGTTGAGCCGGGCCGTGGAGCAGCGTCCGGAGCATAGACCCATGCTGTCAGACCTGCGTGAGTCCGGAGCCATCGAGCAGGACGCGGATATGGTTATGTTCCTTTACAGGGAATCTTATTATAATAAAGATACAGAACTGAAGAATCTGGCCGAGGTCATTGTGGCCAAGCAGAGAAACGGCCCCATCGGCACCATCAATCTGCTCTGGATGCCGGAGTACACCACCTTCAAGAACTTCAAGCCGGGTCCGCCCGTCTGAAAGGAATGGAAAACGCAGAATATACAACATCAGGTATCGAATAGGTAGAGCTGCCCTCACAAAATCTGTGAGGGCAGTCTTTTTATCAAACAGGCAGCTGCGTTCTGCTTGAAAATTTTCAGAATGGTATTGTAAATAAATGTAAATCTGTTATAATAACAATATGGAAATCAAAGCCTCCGATGCAGGCATATGGGGCATCAAACTGGAAGAGATGCAGGCATCGGGGTCTTTGACCCTCGCGGTGTTCGCCAAATGGACGCGCGAGCGCGTCTGCTTGGCTCACTGCCCGCGGAAATAATATACATATTTTGGAGGGGATTTGTATGAGCGACGTACGGTATATGATTTCCGACGCTGCCAAAATGGTGGACGTGGAGGCCCATGTACTCCGTTACTGGGAAGAAGAACTGGATCTGCCCATCGGACGCAATGAAATGGGCCACCGTTATTATACAGAAGAAAACATACAGCTGTTCCGGCGTATCAAGGAACTGAAGGACAGGGGGGTGCAGCTGAAGGCCATCCGGATGCTTCTGCCAGAACTGGAAAATGGAGATACGGAGATGACTCATCTGCTGGCCCGGGCGGACAAGCTTCCGGTGCCTGCCGTTCAGGATGAACAGGCGGCGGCCAGGGAAGAACGGATGCATCAGTTTCAGTGCATTATGAGCCGGCTGATTTCAGAAGCCCTGGAAGACCATACGGAAAAAATGGGAGTGGAGATCGGCACGCAGGTCAGCGGCCAGGTGATCAAGGAAATGGATTATCTGCTCCGAATGAAGGAGGAACGGGAGGACGAGCGCTTCCGCCGCCTGGATGAGGCGATCCGCAGCTCCCAGAAGGCGCGGAAAGAGCGGGCGCTCTTTGGAGACGAACAGAAAAAGAAAAGAGGCTTTTTCAGACAGAAAAAGGGACAGACCGTATAGGCCTGTCCCTTTGTTCCGTATGAATTCCGCCGATTACTCTGCGCTGATTGCGCCGTTCGGGCACTCTGCCTCGCAGGTTCCGCAGTCAAGACATGCGTCTGCGTCGATTACATACTTGCCATCGCCCTCGCTGATAGCCTCTGCCGGACATACCTCTG
>CALWAZ010000183.1 GCA_944375725.1 uncultured Merdimonas sp.
TTTCCACACATTTTTCTGTGCTGCCGTCACTGCCCTGCCTGTCCGAACAGTTACCTGCCGCTATCTGTAGGATAGCCAGTTTAGAAGAAGCTTATACACTCCAGGCCTTTATAAAAATATTGCAGAATTTCCTGAAACTTCATGCCGGAAAGGGCCTGCAGATTGGCCTGATACATGCTTAATCCCAGACCGTGGCCCAGTCCTTTTGTGGTGACGCGGACGCCATCCTCCGTCTTTTCCGCCGTGAAACAGCTGGAGTTCAGACCGTACAGGCTGCGGAATTCTTCCCCTCCCAGAACCTTTTCTCCCAGGCGCACCTCTGTCACATAGCCTGCCGCGTCCCGGGACAGAATCTCCGGCGCCTCCGAAAGATCGAGAGTCGTAATTTTCAGATAATCCGCAGACTGGAGATCCCCGGCGCATTCCACGGATTCCAGATAGGCATAGGCCTCTCCCAGCAGATGTCCGTCCCTGGTCCTCCCCGCGCTGACTGCATGATAGGGCAGATCCACAGGCACGCCATTTTGCGCCAGTACCAGGCCTGCGGTGTCTTCCGCGGCCGAAACGCATTTTTCCCCATAGCGCTCCCAGCTCTCATAGCCCCAGAGCTTCAGCTGTTCCTCCTGAGTATAGTGGGAGAATCCCATAGCGTCCAGATCGCTTTCCTGCAAGGCCTCGGCCGCCTCTTTCATAGTGCCGCTTCCGTAAAATTCCATGGCTTTTCTGAGAAGATTGGTCCGGATAATGACTGTCTGCGCCTTCAGCGCCTCCTCCTCATAATTTACGGGCATCTGGGCCGGCAGAATTTCTGCCACCAGATCCTCCAGATCCATTTCCCGGACCGTTTCCCCTGTTCCGGTCATGCTTCCGGTCCGGAACACGGCAGCCACATAGGGAAGAAGTATTATAATAATCAGAACTGAAATACCTGTCTTTATTTTTTCCTTCATTCTACAATCTATGAGCGCAAAAAAAGAGATAGACGTATGAATTTACGCCTATCTCTTTTCTATTTTCCTTCTATATGGAAAGAATGATTATTTCTTACCCGTCGTCTCTTCCGGCAGAGTCACGGTCATCTTATCCAGATGCCAGATATCATCCACATACTCCTGAATGGTGCGGTCAGAAGAGAACTTGCCGCTGCAGGCTGTATTCCAGATGGCCTTCTTTGCCCAGCCCTTCTCATCTCTGTAGGCTGCCTCCACGCGCTCATGAGCCTCTGCGTAGGAGCGGAAATCCTTCAGAATGAAATAGGTGTCAGCCCGGTCGCTGCTGTTTGTATTCAGCAGAGAATCGTAGATGTCGCGGAACATCTCCGGATCCTGGGGTGAATAGTAGCCGTTGATCAGCTGCATCAGCACATGGCGGATATCCTGGTCGCTGTTGAAGATGTCCATGGGATTGTAGCCGCCGTTCTGCTCGTAATTGATAACCTCGTCAGAGCTCAGACCGAAGATAAACGCGTTCTCTTCGCCCATCTCCTCTACCATTTCCACGGTCGCTCCGTCCATGGTACCGATGGTCAGGGCTCCGTTCAGCATGAACTTCATATTTCCGGTACCGGAAGCCTCCTTGCTGGCTGTGGAGATCTGCTCGGACACATCAGCCGCGGCAAAAATCAGCTCAGCGTTGGATACGCGGTAATCCTCGATGAAGACTACCTTCAGCTTGCCCTTGATGGAGGCATCGTTATTGATCACGTCTGCCACAGAGTTGATCAGCTTAATGGTCAGCTTCGCTCTGCGGTATCCGGCTGCCGCCTTGGCTCCGAAAATGAAGGTTCTCGGATAGAAGGGCATATCCGGATGCTCTTTGATCTTGTTGTACAGATACATCACATGCAGAATATTCAGCAGCTGGCGCTTGTACTCGTGGAGACGCTTCACCTGCACATCGAAGATAGAGCGGGGATCTACAGTGATTCCATTGTGCTCCTGAATATATTTTGCCAGACGAACCTTGTTCTGATATTTGATATTCATGAACTCCTGCTGAGCCTTCTCGTCGTCGGCGTAAATCTTCAGCTTGGAGATCTGGGACAGATCGGTGATCCACTCGTCGCCGATGTGCTGGGTCACCCACTGAGCCAGCAGCGGGTTTCCGTGAAGCAGGAAGCGGCGCTGTGTGATTCCGTTGGTCTTGTTGTTGAACTTCTCGGGCATCATCTGATAGAAATCCTTCAGCTCCTGGTGCTTCAGAATCTCTGTGTGAAGTCTTGCCACGCCGTTTACAGAGAAGCCGGCCACGATAGCCAGATGGGCCATCTTTACCTGTCCGTCATAGATGATAGCCATCTTGCGGATCTTCTCCTGATCGCCCGGATACTTCTTCTGAATCTCGATCACGAAGCGGCGGTTGATCTCCTCGATAATCTGGTAAATACGGGGAAGCAGACGGGAGAACAGCTCGATGGGCCATTTCTCCAGAGCCTCTGCCATAATCGTATGGTTCGTGTAAGCGCAGGTCTTTGTGGTAACCTCCCAGGCTTCATCCCACTCCAGGCCTTCCTCATCGATGAGGATACGCATCAGCTCTGCCACTGCCACAGTCGGATGAGTGTCATTGAGCTGGAAGGTGGCCTTCTCGTAGAACTTGCGGATATCGCTGTGGTTTTTCTTATAGCGCTCAATGGCAGCCTGCACGCTGGCGGAAATGAAGAAGTACTGCTGTTTTAAGCGCAGCTCCTTGCCTGCCATATGGTTGTCATTGGGGTAGAGTACGTCTACCAGCAGCTTGGCCAGGTTCTCTTCCTCCACTGCCTTCTCATAATCACCCTTGTCGAAGGCGTCCAGACGGAAGGTATTCATAGCCTCTGCGTCCCAGATACGCAAGGTATCCACCACATTGTTTCCATAGCCTACGATGGGCAGGTCATAGGGAATCGCGCGGACACTCTGATATCCCTTCTGTACGAAATGGGTCTTGCCCTTCTCATCCACTTCCACATCCACGTAGCCGCCGAATTTTACGATCTTCGCGTATTCTGAACGGCGCAGCTCAAAGGGATTGCCGTCTTTGAGCCAGTCATCGGGAATCTCCATCTGATAGCCGTCCTCGATTTTCTGCTTGAACATACCATAGTGGTAGCGGATTCCGCAGCCGTAGGCGGCGTATCCCAGAGTCGCCAGAGAATCCAGAAAACAGGCTGCCAGTCTTCCCAGGCCTCCGTTTCCAAGAGCAGCGTCCGGCTCCTGATCCTCGATCAGGTTCAGGTCGCAGCCCAGCTCTTCCAGAGCTTCCTTTACTTCATCATAATAGGTCAGATTGATCAGGTTGTTTCCCAGCGCGCGGCCCATCAGGAATTCCATGGACATATAGTACACAATCTTCGGATCCTGCTTCTTCATCTGCTCCTGGGTGGCCAGCCATGCGTCAATAATCGCATCCTTGGTCGCCAGAGCCACCGCATTGAAGATATGGCGCGGCGGCGCTTCTTCAATGTTCTGTCTGTACAGTGTCTTTACATTGTAAACCACACTTCTCTTAAAGAGCTCCTTATCAAAAGGCCTCTTACTCATATTGGTTTCCTCCT
>CALWAZ010000184.1 GCA_944375725.1 uncultured Merdimonas sp.
GCGGACCTCCTGGCCATACTCGTCCTGTATCACCAGACGGCCCATGGGAAAGATCGTATTTCCGGCAATGTCCCTCTGCACATCGCTCTGTCTGGCCTCTCCATAGATAAAGTCTGTACCCATGAAGCCCAGAGCCTGAATGTAGTATCCTTCCTGAGCCGTGACGCTGCGCTGGGCGCCTGTCTCCAGATTCAAAATGGAAACCGCGCTGGATTCATACAGGGAATTTTCCTGATGCCATGCCGCCCAGCGCCCATCCTCAGATACCATGCAGCTTTCTTCCTCTATGCCTGTGACCACGGTCTCATACTCCAAAGTATTCAGATCGATCCGGATAATGCTTCCATCCAGATACAGATAAAACTGCTGCCGGGCGTTCACATAGGCCAGGCTTCCCAGCTCCGCCTCAAGCGCCGCAAAGGAGCGGCTGCTCTCTATGAATACCCGCTCTTCCACTGAATTGGCCAGGGCGTCATAGGAGTACAGAGCAATGCCCGTCTCGCCCTCGTGAATTCCCCGGTTCATATACCCGTATACCAGGAAATCCATGCTTCCGGACTCGTCCATATCCAGAATCCGGATGGCATGCTGGTCATAGCTTCCTCTGAGATCGCTGCCCTCCCGGAAACCGAAGACGAGGGCCAGCTTGTTCTGGGCCGCGTCATAGCTCCAGAGCTGTCCGTTCTGAACGAAGCCGACCACATTTTCTTCTTCATTTTTCCGGTATTCCACCTCTGTATTGAGAATGCCCAGATGTACCGCGTCATCTGTAAAAATATCCAGGGAAGGATCAAAGATCCGGTCCACCTTCCGGTCATAATTAAGAAGATACATTCTCTGGTCCGTATAACGGACCCGGTAAGACTCCGTCACCTCATAGCTCTCAGTCTCTTCTTCCCCGTTGACATAATTCACTTCATACTCCAGACGAATCGAGGCCACAGAATCCTCTATCTCTGTAATATAGGTCCGAACCTCTCCCTCGGGAGGCTGCACCTCCATATCCGCCCAGATCATCTGATTGTACCGGGAATGGATCGTTACATGATCCAGCGTATTGTTGTCCGCAGTGGAATCCGTCTCCATATACTGGGCGATGCTGACTGTATTGTTCTTATCAAACAGCGCATTGTGTATGGTGTCCACAAAATCCAGGACTTCAGCCAGATGCGTCTCACCAGAGTTTGCGATATGGGTGTAATAATAAGCTTCCCTGTTCTGCTCCAGCTCCAGACGGAACACCAGCAGGTATTCTCCTCCGTCATCCAGCAGATCCATCAGCTGAAACTCCGTCCGGATCTCCGAGCCGTCCCGTTCCAGCTCTGTCAGTTCTCCGTCTTCAATCAGCCGGTCCATATCCGTGCTTCTCACTTCATAAGAAATGCTCCGGATCGCCAGATCCGGGCTCTCAATCCGGATAGAAACGGTTCTGTCTTCCGGCAGCGGAAGCACCGCGTCCCGGATATAGGCTGCGTCCATGCTTTCTGCGTACCCATGGAGAAGATTGAAGGAGCGGCCGCTCTGTTCCAGGTAAATCAGAGGCAGTGAAGCAGATGCCATGTGCGCTGTGGAATCCGCGTTTCCAGCCATCAGATAATAACCCATGCCAAAAATTCCAAGAAAGAAGGCTGCAGCAATGGTCACGATTTTCAGAATCGTTTTTTTCAACGGCTTTCTCCTCCTTTCCTTCGTTTCCGGTATGCATCTGCCGGAGAGGTGCCCGCGCCGAAAAGCCTGGCCAGCGTCAGATCCGCGTGGAGGGCCCTGGCACACCGCTCATAGGCGTCCGACTCCTTCGCCGGCCCCCGCTTCACTGCCCGGATCAGAATATTTTTCGGTGTATGCTCCATGTCGATAAATTCCAGAATCTGGGTGTCGTATCCCTGCTGCTCCAGAAGCTGGGCCCGCAGCCCGTCTGTGATCAAAGCTGACATGCGCTCCTTCAGAAGGCCGTACTTCAGCACCGGAGCCAGCGTCTCATTTTCAATCTGTCCGTTCAGCTCATGCTGACAGCAGGGAACAGACAGAATCACCTTCGCGTTCCATTTTACTGCCTTGTACAATGCATAGTCTGTGGCTGTATCGCAGGCATGGAGAGTCACCACCATGTCCACCTGGTCACAGCCCTCATAACCGGCGATATCCCCTTCCAGGAAAGTCAGCTTCTCATAGCCGTATTTCCGGCTCAAAGCGCTGCATTTCCGGATTACATCCTTCTTCAGGTCAAGACCGATGATCCGCACATCCAGCCCTCTGCATTCCCGCAGATAATAATAGACGGCAAAAGTAAGATAAGATTTGCCGCAGCCGAAATCCAGAATCGTCAGCTCCCTGTCATTCGGAAGCTCCGGAAGAATATCCTCGATAAATTCAAGAAAACGGTTGATCTGACGGAATTTATCGTAGCGGGCATGGACCACATGCCCCTCCCCGGTCATTACACCCAGCTCCACCAGGAATGGAACCGGCTTTCCCTCCTCCAGAAGATATGTTTTCTTTCTATTATGCTCCAGACTGGCCTTTTTTACACCGCCCGCTTTCTGCCGGGCGCTGCCCTGCTTCCTCTTCTCCTTTACTGTAACCCGGCCCTTTTTGCTCACCAGAGCCGTCACATCTCCTTCTGCCCCGGAGAGCTGAAGCTGGCAGAAGGTATCCTCCATCCAGCCCAGAATCCGCTCCGCCGCTTCCTCGCGGCTCAAATTTTCATGAAAGGCCTGAACTCCCCGGAAAATCTCCGCCTGAAATTTCAGTTGTCCCTTCAAAAGCACAGGACGGATCCGGACCTTGCGCTCCTCCCGCCCTTTCCGGGGATCGCTCAAGACCAGCTGCTCCAAATCCTGATTCAGATATTTTATAAGCAAATTTTTCAATTCTTCCATAATAACCTCGCGTCCTTAACATCAGCAGTATAGCACAAACTCCTCCCGATTGCCATTGTAAAATGAAGACCGCTGTGGTATCATGATTACAGTTTAACACAAAGGATTAACGAAAAGGAGAGTCAGCAGATGCTTAAACAATTATCCATATACGCAGAAAACAGAAAAGGAACTATGCAGAGCATCACCCAGGTGCTGGCAGACGAGGGAATCAATATCTGGGGCTCCTGCACAAACGATGGAGCGGAATACGGCATCAACCGCATGGTAGTTTCCGAACCGGAAAAAGCCATGGAAGCTTTGGAGGGAGCGGGCTATCTCTGCCGCCTGACCAGCGTCATCGGCGTAGAGCTGGAAGACGAGGTCGGCAACCTGAACCGCCTTTTAAAGGCCCTGGCCGAGAGCAATATCAATATCAACTACATCTACCTGTCCTTTAACCGTGATTCCGGAAAACCGGTTCTGATCTTCCAGACAGAGGACTCCGCAGAAGTAGAGATTTGTATTAAAAACAAGGGATTTTCGGTAGTATAAAATTAGTTTTGTTTATAAAACCTGCGAAAAAGGCACCGGAAGAGCCGCGGCTCTTCCAGTGCCTTTTTATATCCGGACTACCCGTCCGGCAGATACGCTGTCTGAATTTATCCTTTCTTCCTGCCGCGCAGCCAGCATACGGCAGTTCCTGCCAGGCATACCGTTACCCACAGCACCTGTACATAAAATACCAGATCAATTCCATTTCCTGCCTGCATTATAATTCCTTCTTTCCCAGCAAATCAGACTTTTCCTGTTATTCAATATTATAAAAATCGAAATGTTAATTCTTCCATCACGGTTCTGCAAAATCCACGTCAAGCTTTCGTAAACCTTTGGTAAAGCCGGCTTGGAGCGTGCAAAAAGGGCCGGGGCGCCGGCAGATGCTTCTCTCTCATCTGCCGGCGCCCCGGCCCTGCTTTCTTTCCTTTATTCGTTTATTCCAGCATCGTCAGCGGATCTACCTGAGAACCATTGACAATAATCTCAAAATGTACGTGGGGGCCGGTGCTTCGTCCCGTATTGCCGCTGAGGGCAATCCGTTCGCCCTGCTCCACGCTCTGTCCCACAGACACCAGTACGCGGCTTAAATGGGCGTACCGGGTCTGGTTTCCGTCCGGATGGCGGATCGTGACGCAGTTTCCATAGCTGCTGAACCAGCCGGCCTGGGTGACCACGCCTCCACAGGAGGCAAAGACTGTGGTTCCCACAGGAGTCGCCCAGTCCACGCCCTTGTGTTGGCGTCCCCATCTCCATTTAAAGCCGGAGGTGAAGCGTCCGCCGGACAGCGGCTTGATATAGGTGGGCGGCGTCTGGGTTCCCCGTTCGATGATCTCGGGAACCGGTTCTGTCATGACGGTCTCGGCAATGATCTCCCTGCCTGTCTCAGAACCGTTTTCCTTCGTGATCAGGGCCGTCACCTCGTGATGGCCTGCCACAGGCTCCTGCCGAACGACAGTATCTGTGGTATACCACTCATCATTATCTATATACTGAACCTCCGCGTAATAATCCTCTTCATAGGTGGATTCCTCCACGGTAGTCACCGTAAGCTCCGGTTCCGGAACCGTAATGATAATCTGATCGCCGGGATGAAGCACCGTATCCTCCGACAGGCCTTCATTCAGGGCCAGCACCTCGGCGAC
>CALWAZ010000185.1 GCA_944375725.1 uncultured Merdimonas sp.
CGACGCAGAGCGCTATCTAAAGTCTCGTTCTCTTTTACGATTACATTCGACATAGTATCACACCTAACCTCCCTCCAGTTGTATATTGTGCACTAGACAACTGTCTGGGTAATATACCTTCAACTGCCGAGCGCTTACGCAGTTCGCCGCTGAAGGGATCGTTGCACAACTAAGATTATAGTGTTTGCGCGGTCGTCTGTCAATAGTTTTTTGCGTCAGAACCCTTTCTCCTTCAGTTCCGCCACAATTTTCACATATGTCTCCACCACATCAAAGCCCTTATAATCCTGCCGCTTTAAATCAATAATATCCCCATGGGAAATGCCCCGCAGCCTCTTGTTTGAGAATACACCGCGGAATTCGCCCCATTTGGCGGACTCCACGCTGACCAGTCCGTCATTTTCCCCTTCCAGCGGCCAAATCAGGCACCAGGGAATCGAAAGCAGCAGATGGCTGAACGGATTTTTCATCTTTGAAGTGTAACTCTGGTAATAGACTCCCGGCATATCCGGCGTCTTTTCATTAAACCGCACGCTTGCCTCCGTGGCAAACTGATGGGTGGCTGTATAAAAGTCAGGAGCCTTATCCCCGAATTTGGCAAAAGTCCGGTCAAAACAGCCGGCCACAAAGCGGTAGAAGCCCTCCGGCAGGCGGCAGGCATAATCCACAAAACGGCAGCCCCTGTGGGGAGTGTTCATGGTCGTAAGCGACGCCACATAGGGGCTCATGCCAAGGGTAGTCACCGCGCAGCGGGCATCCAGCCCTCCTTTGGAATGGGCAATGATATTTACCTTTTCCGCTCCTGTCTCCTCCCGAATCTGAAGGATTCTTTTCCGGATATCCTCCGCATTATAGGCGATGGTTCCCAGTGCCTCCTGGTTTCCATAATATATCACCGCCCCATTGCGCTTCAGCTCTCTGGGTATCCTGCCCCAGTAATTAAAATACCGGAGATCCCGGAAACCGATGCCATGGACCAGAAGAAGGGGATATTTTGTGGCACAGAGATCCGAATCCACACGCAGAGCGCGGAGCTGCGCTTTTTCCCTTTCAAAATCGTATTCCTCATAGACCAGACGGCAGGCGTACAGAAGCACCAGCAGATTTACTATGGGAATCCACCAGGTAAACAGCATCACAAGCCGTCTGGCAATGCCCAGCCGCTTTGAAGTAAAAAAGATACGTAAGGTTCCTGAAAACAGGAGAAGCAGAATAGCCGCCAGTGCCAGAACTATATCCAGAATCTGCAGTCCTCTTCCAATCATCAGCGCCGGCCCTGATGACGGACGGAGCAGGCGCCAGGTGAGGAAGCTCTGCACCACTGCTCCATATAATCCCCAGTATATGCTTCTGCGTCCTCCCATCATCATCCGCGCCCGGAGGCCTGTCCGGGCGCTGTCACGCGCAGGCCAGACAAGAAGCCAGAGATAAGTGCCAAGGCAAAGGAAAAATACCGCGGCCAGCCATACCATCAGCTCCAGGAAATCGTAATCCATTTTCTCCCCAGTCATTACACCCGCCAGGGAAAAAATAGTAACCGGAAGATTAAGTGCACAAGGTATGACGACCGCCAGATATAATTTTTTAAAAAATCGACTCATAATCCCCCTCCGACAGGCAGGCTTCTGTTTTTCAGAACCCCCGCCGTCTATCCTTTAACAGTTCTTTCTTCTCTCCTCCAGCCGTCTTACTACCGAAGGATATCTCTGCATATCTGTATGAGGAATGGCTGTGGCAGCCACCATCAGATGCAGGAAGTCTTCTACCGCTCCAAACTGCACATACTGCATCCGGTCTATGATTTCTTTTGCCTTTTCCATCAGGGACCGGTCAAGCAGAAGCTCTCTGGCTCCCTGAAGCGATGTGTTCCCGGGAGAAATAATCTTATCCCGGTCAATATCCGGATAAAGGCCGATGGTCACTGCCGATTCCTTATTCAGATGGGTTCCGAAGGCTCCCGCCACATAAAAACGGCCCACATCTTCCATGGTAAGCCCTATAAGCCCCATCATATATTCCACCATAGTCATGGCCGCGGCCTTGGTCTTCAGGAATTCATCAATATCATCCTGGTAGAAATACAGCCCCGGCGCATATTCCACGGCCAGCTCTGTCTCGTCCTCATCCCGCACAGGCACACGGACCACCTCAGGCACTTCCTCCTGATATTTTCCCCGGAGATCAATCCATCCGTTCAGATAGAGCTCCGCAATCAGATCCACGATTCCGGAACCGCAGATCCCCTTTGCCTTTCCTTCTCCGATTACATGGATCTTCAGCTGTCCTTTTTCGGTGACCACCCGGTCTACGGCTCCCTCTTCGGCACGCATGCCCGTATGGACCACGCCGCCTTCCAGAGCCGGTCCGGCCGCTCCTGCTCCCGCCAGAAGAAAGTCTTTATTTCCCACTACCAGTTCTCCGTTTGTTCCCACATCCAGGAAAACGCTGATTTCCTCATGATCCGGAATCCCTGTGGCCAGCATCCCGCTGATGATATCTCCGCCCAGATAATTTTCCATGCCGGGGCAGCAGCATACAAAACCGTTCATGGGGATTCCCAGCTCTTCAGCTCTGCATACATCCGGCGCCAGTGTCTGTACCGCATAGGGAGACTGAAAGACGCCGAAGGCATCCAGCCCCATCAGGAAATGTATCATCGTCGTATTTCCGGAGACAGCCAGAACCGGGCAGGAAAAGGTATCGATTCCCGTCTTCTCCTTCAGCTTCTCCATCAGAGTCTGAAGGCCTTCCGCCGTGGCCGCCTGAAGCCTTCTGCGGTGATCCGGCCGGTCCTTCGTATAGAAAATACGGCTTAAAATGTCCTCGCCCCAGTTGATCTGGGGATTAAAAATGCTTTCTGTATCCAGGACTTCCCCTGTGTTCAGGTCAGCCAGCTGCATCAGTATGGTGGTGCTTCCCAGATCCGCGCAGAGGCCATAATGGGAAGCCGTGGTATCTCCCGGCTCTATCTTCAGAAGCTCCCAGCCCCAGCCGTCAAAGCCCACTGTGGCTGTGACGCAAAACCCGCTCTGTACACAGATCTCCTGGGCATCCCGCAGCGCTGCCGGGCGCATCCGGATATATGCTGCCTTTTCCTCCAGCCGGAAAGGACCACTGTCCTCCAGGGCGGCTGTAAGCCGCACCTGCAGCGGACGGTGGTCCTCCTCTGAAGGTATCGGAAGCTCAAGATAAATCTTTTTGCTCCAGTTCTTCATTTCTTTAGTTATCCAGCAGCTTATCCTGGTCATTCCAGCTGTAGAGCTTCCGGATCTCCTTTCCAATCTTCTCTGACGGATGCTCGGAAGCCAGCTTTCTCATGGCCTTGAAGTGAGCCTGTCCGCCTGCCGGGGACATATCAAGCAGGAAGTCCTTCGCAAAGGTGCCATCCTGGATGTCCTTCAGAATCTTTCTCATGGCATTCTTGGTGTCCTCAGTAATGATCTTCGGTCCTGTGATGTAATCTCCGTACTCAGCTGTATTGGAGATGGAGTAACGCATTCCCTCAAATCCGGACTGATAAATCAGATCTACGATCAGCTTCATCTCATGAATACACTCAAAGTAAGCGTTTCTCGGATCATATCCAGCCTCAGTCAGAACCTCGAAGCCCGCCTGCATCAGAGCGCATACGCCGCCGCAGAGTACTGCCTGCTCACCGAACAGGTCTGTCTCAGTCTCGGTACGGAAGGTGGTCTCCAGAATTCCGGCTCTCGCTCCGCCGATAGCCAGGCCGTATGCCAGCGCGTACTCCATAGCCTTTCCGGTAGCGTCCTGGTAAACGGCTACCAGACAGGGAGTTCCCTTTCCAGCCTGGTACTCACTTCTTACAGTATGGCCCGGAGCCTTCGGAGCGATCATGGTAACGTCCACATTCTTGGGCGGTACGATCTGATTGAAATGAATATTGAAACCGTGGGAGAACATCAGCATATTGCCCTCTTCCAGGTTCGGCTCGATATCCTTCTTGTACATGGCGGCCTGCAGCTCGTCATTGATCAGAATCATGATAATGTCTGCTCTCTTTGCAGCCTCGGCAGCAGTATAAACCTCAAATCCCTGTGCCTCTGCGCGGGCCCAGGACTTGCTTCCTTCATAAAGTCCGATAATCACATGGCAGCCGGAATCCTTTGCATTCAGAGCCTGTGCATGGCCCTGGCTTCCGTAGCCGATTACCGCAATAGTCTTGCCCTCCAGAAGGGAAAGATTGCAGTCTTCCTGATAATAGATCTTTGCCATTTTTTCATTCCTCCATTTTGTTTTGTTTATGCTCAGCTGAAGTCATAATCCATCAGCTTGCCATCTTCACCATACATCTTCACGTCAAAGGTTCCTCTGGAAAGTCCCGTGATACCGGTTCTCGCCAGCTCCAGAATCTCATAGCCGCTTAAAAGATCGATAAACGCGTCCACCTTGGACTGATTTCCGGTCAGCTCAATCACAAAAGAGCCCTTTGCCACATCTACGATTTTCGCCCGGAAAATATTTGCCACGGCAATCAGAGACTGGCGGTTCTCGTTATTGACCTTGATCTTGATCATAATCAGTTCCCGGCAGATGGAGCTTTCCGGTTCCAGACGCTTGATGTCAATCACATCTACCAGCTTGTTCAGCTGATTCTCAATCTGCTGCAGAATGAGCTCATCGCCTCTGGCCACAACAGTCGCCCGTGAATAGCGGGGATCTGCTGTCGTTCCTACAGTCAGACTGTCAATATTGTAGCCCCGGCGGCTGAACAGGCCGGAAATACGGCTCAGTACACCGGAAGTATTGTCTACCAGAATGGAAAACACAACTCTTTTCATCTTTCACACCCCTTATTCCTTAATCTGCACCTTCCTTTGCAGGAAAACCCCCTGCCCGTCGGGAAGAATACGTCTTCTGAAATTGTAGCAATTTCTTTCTTCCTTGTCAATGTGTGAAGGAGGCGCTGCCGGACAGCCCTCCTCCTTCCATACCGGAATTTCAGGCCAGCATCATCCGGTCATTGGCAAATTCTCCGCCGCTTGCCTGCTCAAATTTCTCCAGCAGGTCCGCCACCTTGAGTTTTTTCTTTTCCTCTCCCGCCACATCATAAATGATATGCCCCTCATACATCATGATCAGACGGTTTCCATGCACGATCGCATCCTTCATGTTGTGGGTAATCATCATAGTGGTCAGATGATTTTCTTCCACAATCCTGTCTGTAGCTTCCAGCACCTTTGCGGCTGTCTTCGGATCCAGAGCGGCCGTATGCTCATCAAGAAGCAGAATCTTCGGCCTTTTCAAAGTAGCCATCAAAAGAGTCAGCGCCTGGCGCTGTCCGCCGGACAGAAGCCTCACTTTTGTAGTCATCCGATCCTCCAGGCCAAGCCCAAGGGTGGCAAGACGCTCCCGGTAATAGCTTCTTTCTTTATGGGTAATACCCGGCTTCAGGAAGCGGAACTCCCCGCGCCTTGCCGCCAGAGCCAGATTTTCCTCAATCTGCATGCCGGACGCCGTACCGGTCATCGGATCCTGGAATACGCGTCCCAGATATTTTGCCCGCTTATGTTCCGGAAGCTTTGTCACATCAATATCATCAATATAAATCTTTCCTTCATCTACAGGCCATACGCCTGCCACCGCGTTCAGCATTGTGGACTTTCCTGCCCCGTTTCCGCCGATTACCGTGACGAAATCTCCTTCCTTCAGCTCCAGATCCAGACCGCTTAAGGCTGTCTTTTCATTTACGGTGCCTGCGTTAAAGGTCTTCCAGACTCCTTCCATCTTAAGCATTGGCCGCACCTCCCTTTTTCACAGGCTTGGAGAAATATTTCCGTTTCCAGTAGGGAACTGCCAGGAAGACTGCCACTACCAGAGCGGAGATCAGCTTCATGTCATTGGCATTCAGTCCGGCTGTAATAACAATCTGGTATACTACCCAGTAAATGATTGCTCCCACTACCACGGAAAAAAGCTTGAACGCAAAATTTCTGCTGACCTTGCCCAGAATCACGTTTCCGATGATAACCGCAGCCAGGCCGATTACGATAGCGCCGCGGCCCGCATTTACATCCGCAAAGCCATTATACTGCGCATAAAGCGCGCTGGAAAGAGCTACAATTCCATTGGAAAGCATCAGGCCCACCAGCTTTCCGGTATTGGTATTGATACCCTGGGCTCTGGACATGTTCTCATTATTTCCTGTGGCCCGGATAGCACAGCCCAGCTCTGTTCCGAAGAACCAGTAAAGAACTCCAATCAGGATCAGCACAAAGACCGCAGATACGAAAATGGTATTCTGATAGAAGGGAACATCCCGGATCCACCGGAGTGATACAAGCTGATCGTACTTTCCAAAGGCCAGAGCCACATTTGCCTTTTCCCCCATAATCCGCAGATTGATCGAATACAGTCCCAGCTGAGTCAGAATTCCGGCCAGAATCGCCGGAATTCCCATGGCCGTATGGAACAGGCCTGTCACCAGACCGGCCGCCATTCCCGCAAGAAACGCCACCAGCAATGAAACACCCACCGAATGTCCGCTCTGCATCATGACAATACAGACTGCTCCGCCTGTCGCCATCGTGCCATCCACCGTCAGATCGGCCAGATCCAGCACCTTGTAGGTGATGTATACACCGATGGCCATGATGCCCCAAATCAGTCCCTGGGCGACAGGACCCGGAAGGGCGTTGATAAACTTCATAATTTCCACCTTATGATTCCTCCTGCTTTTATAATACCGCTTTTCCCGTAATTCCGAAAAAAGCATACAATCTTCAATATTATAACAAAAAGCGGCGGAAAAGGGAAGCCCTTTTTCCGCCGCCGCAGAAATTCAAATCATTTCATTACTCTGCAGTCTCGATTGCCACATAGTCATCGGGGATAGTCACACCCATGGCCTCGGCCAGCTCCGGATTATACTTTTTGGTAAACTCGGGAGCGTACTCAATAGGCATTTCGGAGATATTCTCTTCCCCGGTCAGAACCTTCACTGCCATCTTTCCGGTAGCCACACCCAGGTCGTAGTAGCTGATGGAAAGAGTAGCTACGCCGCATCCGGCGCAGATGCCTTCCTCGCCCGCGATAATCGGAACCTGAGCCGGCTCACAGATATTGCGGATGATCTCTGTATTGGAAGCTACGGTATTATCGGTCGGCACATAGATCACATCGCTCTCCTGGGCAGCTGTGGTAGCCACTGCAGCCAGATCATTGGAATCAGAGAAAGAATACTGGGTACAGGTATAACCCATATCCTCCAGATATCCCTGAACCGTATCTACCTGGTACTGGGAATTCGCCTCGGCGGAGCAGTAAAGAAGACCTACTGTCTCTGCGTCCGGGAACAGCTCCTGCAGCATAGCCGCCTGCTGATCCAGCGGAGCCAGGTCAGAGGTACCGGATACATTGGTTCCTACCAGGCCGTCAAAATTGTCAATATCAAGCGCTACGCCGTACTCTGTTACAGAGGTTCCGAGAACCGGAATCGTATCTGTTCCCTGGGCTGCCGCCTGAAGGGGAGCCGTAGCGTTTGCAAGAATCAGGTCCACATTGTTAGACACGAACTGATTGATGATCGTCGCGCAGGTAGCGGAATCATTTGCCGCGTTCTGCTCGTCAAACTTCACATTCTCTGCTCCGAGAGCCTCTGTCACCGCGTCCTTAAATCCCTGTGTAGCTGCGTCTAGAGCCTCGTGCTGTACCAGCTGGCAGATACCAATCACATAGCTGCCGTCACCGGAAGTCTCTGCCGCATCTGCAGTCTCTTCTGTATCCGCCGCGTCTGTGGTTTCCTCTGTGGTCTCCGTCTCAGAAGCGGAAGTGTCAGCGCTGTCTGTGCTGCCGCCGCAGGCTGCCAGAGAAACGGTCATGCCCAAAGCCAGCATCAATGCCAATAACTTTTTCATAGTAAACCCTCCTGTATTTCCT
>CALWAZ010000186.1 GCA_944375725.1 uncultured Merdimonas sp.
CCGTCTTCTTTGAGGGGAAAGGTGGACGCTGAATTGCTGCCGCTGGCTTCGGTTTTTGAATCAGGCTCACTTAATTCTCCGGAAAAACAGGAACAAAGCATCGCGCAGATACTCATCCATGTTGAAACAGCAACGATTTTTTTCCACATACGAATTTCCCTCCTGTTAAAAATACGATTTCTGATATCCGTATCAAGCATTATTTCCCAAACACTTCTTTTGCCTGCCACATATTCTTGATAATCGGCACCTTGAAGGGACAGCGCGTTTCGCAGGCGCCGCACTCGATACATTCGCCGGCATGGTGGGGCAGAAGCGCATAGTGTTCCCGCACGGTTTCGGGGATTGTGCCCTGGGCCTTTGCCAGATTCAGAAATTTGGTGACGGAGGCCACATCGATCTGCTTGGGGCAGGGGGCGCAGTGGCTGCAGTACATGCAGTGGCCCTCCCAGCTGATATTGGGAAAGGTGGCAAAGGTAGAAGCGTAGTCTTTTTCCTCATCGGAGGCAGTCTCGTAGGCGGCGCTCTCCTTCAGCTGCTCCACGGAATGGGCTCCGGCAAGAACGGAAGCCACACCGGGACGGGTCAGCGCGTAGTGGATGCACTGACAGGCAGTGAGAGCTTTTCCGGCAGGAGACAGAGAGGCATCCAGAAGATCGCCGCCGCCGAAGGCTTTCATGACGGTGATGCCCACGCCCATTCTTTGACAGACTTCATAGAGCTCCTGCCGTTCCGGATCCATATTGATCAGATGTTTTTGGTAGTTCTTCTCGTTCCAGAGCTCCTCCACGTCCTCGCCTGCAGGCTGCAGATCATAGCATGGATTGACACTGAACATAAGGACCTCGATGGCCCCGCTTTTTACAGCTGCCAGAGCCGCTTCGGGGTTGTGGCTGCTTAAACCAATATGATGGATGACGCCGGAATTCTTAAGATTTTCTGCGTACTCAAGCACAGGCCCCTCTGAAATGGTCTTCCAGTCCTCCAGAGAATCGCAGTAGTGAATCATACCCACATCAATATAGTCTGTCTGAAGCAGAGACAGCAGCTCTTCCATAGCGGCTTTTACCTCTGTGATATTGCGGGTGCGTTTATACTGGCCGTTTTTCCAGACAGAGCACAGGTGGGCCTGGATATAAAATCTGTCCCGGCGGCCTTTCAGAGCTTCTCCCACACTTGCCCTCACCTCCGGATTTGGGGTGTAGAGATCAAAGTAGTTGATCCCCAGTTTCTCAGCCGTATCAAGGAGACGCATGGTATTTCTGCATTCGTCTTCAGAGAAGCCTTCGCAGCCCATGCCGATTTCGCTGACCAGAAGGCCGGTATTACCAAGTTCACGGTATTGCATAATAATCCTCTCCTTTAACCTGAAATGTATTTTATTTCCTCCGCCTGTAAAGGCAGGGGCTTCTGCATGCTTTATTATAATAGGAACGCAGGTCTGAGACAAGAAGGGGAGAGGAAGAGATTTAAAAATCCTTAAATTTTATTTAAACCTTTTGCCGCTTTGGGACGTTATAGTATATGTAAGATGGTCATACAGGAGAGAACAGAGCATGAGGGACAGATGTGCCATATCAGAACTGAAGGACAGTGAGCTTACAGCACGGATTCGGAAAGGAGAGATCCAGTGGCTGGATGTGCTGATCGAACGCCATTATGATGGAATTTACCGCTTCTGCTTCTGCAAGACGGGAAGCAGGGAGGCGGCGTATGACTGTACCCAGGAGACCTTCCTCCATCTGCTCCGCTATCTGGAGGCTTACAGGGAGCAGAGAAAATTTAAGGCCTGGCTGTACCGGATTGCGTCCAATGTCTGTACCGATTATTTCCGAAAAGCAGTCCGGGCGCCGGAAGGCGGGGAAGCATTGGAATCTCTTCAGGAGGAGGACAAAAGGTTTGAGCAGATTGAGCAGAGAGAGCTGGTTCGGAAGGCGCTGGCCTGCCTTTCGGAATCCCAGAGGGAAACTATCATCCTGTACTTTTTTGACGGATTTAAGCTGCGGGAAATCGCGGAGATCACGGACACAAAGATGTCCACGGTGAAATCCAGGTTCCGCCAGGGCATGGAGAAGCTGAGAAATTATATGGAAAAAGAGGCTGGCTTAAGTGAAACAGCAGGAAAGGAGGAGCGGTTCAGATGATGGAAAGGAGAAACGGGCGGGAAAATCAGAGAGAAATGGAGAATGAGATTCGGGCTTTTCTGAAAGGGGCGGAAGGCGAAGAGTGGTTCCACCCGGAGGAAAGGCGGAAGCGGGAGACCCTGGCGTTTCTGCAGGCGGAGAGACGGAAGCAGAGATTCTGTCCCGGAAAGAGCTTTGGGGAGCGGCTTCTTGACCAGGCATCCTGGATGTCGCCGGCATCCTGGCTGGGACAGCTGGCAGTGCTTGTGCTGCTCCTTTGGCTGCTGGGAAATACGGGCTGGGAGAGGAGAGATGTCCTGCTGCTTGTGACGGCCTGTACGCCGCTGCCGGGTGTCATTGGGCTGGTGGAGCTTCTCCGCAGCTGGCAGAACAATATGTGGGAGCTGGAGGAAGCCTGCCGTTATCATCTGAGGCAGATTCAGGGCATGCGCCTGTTGGTTTTCGGAATCGCGGACAGCATCGGAGCGGCTGCTGTTTTTGCCATGGGCTTTCTGGAGGGCTACACAGTGGAACTGCTGCTGCTGTTTTTCCTGTTTCCTCTTCTGGTTTCAGACAGCGTCTTTCTGCTGCTGGCAAGGACGTTCCGGCGGGGAGCAAGAGGGCTGGTGCCCGTGCTGGGAGGCTTCGGGATGGGCCTTTTCTGGATGTATCAGGCTGCCTGGCTTCAGGACGTTCCGGGGACTCTGGAGGAATATACGGGTCCGGGGACGCTGGCAGTGCTGCTGGCAGGAAGCCTGGGTCTGCTGGTGTTTGCCTGCGCGCGCTTTTTAAATGAGACAGATAAGGAGGAACAGAAATTATGGAATTGTGCATAGACCGGCTGACGAAGCAGTACGGACACAAGCTGGCGGTGGACCGGGTTGATCTGGAGCTGCACCGGGGCGTATACGGACTGCTCGGCGCCAACGGAGCGGGGAAGACGACGCTGATGCGGATGATCTGCGATATTCTGACGCCTACCTCCGGAGAGATCCGTTACAACGGGCAGGAGATAGGTTCGCTGGGGGAGGATTACCGGAGCCGTCTCGGGTACCTGCCCCAGGATTTCGGCTATTATCCGGAATTTACAGCGGAGAAGTTTCTGCTCTACCTGGCGGCTCTGAAGGGACTTGGGAAGCTTCAGGCCATGCAGAAGATGCTGGAGCTTCTGGATCTGGTGGGGCTTGCGGAGGAACGGAAGCGGAAGATCCGCACCTTTTCGGGCGGCATGAAGCAGAGGCTGGGAATTGCCCAGGCCCTCTTAAACGATCCGGAGATCCTGATTCTGGATGAGCCCACAGCCGGACTTGACCCAAAGGAGCGGGTGCGCTTCCGCAATCTGATCAGCGCCTGCGCCAGGGATCGGATTGTGCTGTTGTCTACTCATATTGTGTCAGACGTGGAGTATATCGCGGGAGAGATTCTGGTGATGAAGGAGGGCAGGCTGATTCACCGGGGAGCGCCGGATGTGATTACCCGGGAGATAGAAGGAAAGGTCTGGGAATGCCAGGTGGATTCTGACAGGGCGGAGGAGCTCTGCAGCCAGTACAATGTGGGGAATCTGAAAAACGCGGGCGATAAAACCATCGTGCGCATCATCGGGGACAAGAAGCCTGGAGAGGGGGCGGTCCCCGCTCAGCCCACGCTGGAGGATCTGTATCTTTATTATTTCCAGGAGGAGGAGCGATGATTCGGCTGATAGGATTTGAATTTGGAAAGATACTGAAGAGAAAGATTGTTTTGGCGGCTTTCATTATGCTGGCGGTGTTCGGTATCATGCTCTATATGGGAGACGGTCCCCAGGGCGTCATATCCAGACTGCCGGATGGCACCTATATCGGCGGAAAGGAAGCCATCGCTTACGATAAGCAGGTGGCGGCGGAGTATGAGGGAATTCTGACTGTGGAAAAGGCGCGGAGCATCCTGGAGCGGTTTGCGCCGGGGACGCCGGACGGAGGGCTCTGGACCATCAACAGCATTTACCGTGCAGTCCAGAACTTCTTTGGAAATCTGGATGGAAGCTGGAACGGGCTTACGGTAGAGGAAGCATTTCCGGATTACCAGGGAGAGAAGCCGCTGATTCTGGGATATACGGATGGCTATACAGGCTTTATCATGATGGGAATGTATCTGATGGTGACGCTGGGCTTTGTGCTGATTACCGCGCTGTCTCCGGTATTTTCAGAGGAGTATTCCCGAAGGACGGACGCCCTGATTCTGACCGCCCGCTATGGGAAAAGCCGCTGCAGCCGGGCCAAGGTTCTTGCGGCCTTTCTCTTTACACTGCTGACTGTGGGAGTATGTCTTCTTGTAATGAGTGTTCTGTTCCTAGCAGGCTTCGGCCTTACAGGAGGAGACAGCAGTATTCAGCTGAACAGCCGTGACCTTCTGTATGCGCTCCCTTATTTTATGACCTGTCTGGAGGCGGCCGGAAGCTGTCTGGTGCTCTGGCTGGCCGGCGCTCTGATTCTTACGGCGCTCACCCTGATGCTGTCCGCATTATGCCGGACCCCGTTTCTTACGCTGGTAACGGCGCTTACTCTGTATCTGCTGCCTATGCTGGGGCCCAGCCTTCATATACCGAGAGGTCTGCTTTCTCTGACGCCCTTCTGGTGCTTTCTGTCGGAATGGACGCTGACGTTTCCAAAGCTTTTCGGCGGAGAGTTTTCCTGGATCTGGATTCCGGCTCTGCTGGCGGCAGTCCTGATTCCTCTGGTTCTGTACCTCGGACGCAGGGTTTTTGCCCGGCATCAGGCGGGCTGAGATGGATATCTGAGAGCTGGATAAATTTCCTGTTTTCCGGAAAATCCATACATTGACTTTCCCTGAAAATTCTCGTACACTATGTAGGAGAGGACAGGAAGGGAGAGGTACAAATGAAGCTCAGCACATCAATTCTGGCACATCGGTTAAAATCAAAATTCACGCTTCAGAACAAGAAGGCCCTGTCGGACGAACTTCATCTGGAGCGTGTTCTTTATTATTGCGACGGGGATGAGATGCAGGATCACAAGATCTATATCTGCACCCGGGACCAGGTGTCAGAGCAGGATCTGATTGTGCCGGAAAAGGCAGTTTTATTCTGCATTGGGAAAATAAGGACCCGGAATACGGGAAAGAACGGACAGGTATTCCAGCTTGTGGACGACACCTCGCCGTTTTTGCTGTTTAATGAGATACAGAGAATTTTTGACTACTATGAAAAATGGGACGCCAGGCTCTACGAGCTGGCAAACCAGGAGGGCAGCATCCAGGAGATGCTGGATGAAAGCTTCCGGGTATTTCACAATCCTATCATCGTACATACTGCGGACTATTTTGTCATCGGCTATTCCAGTATCATCGATACACGGCCGGAGCTGTCGGGTCTGGTGGACCCGGACGCAATCTTTGAGCGGAATCAGGAGAACCATGAAGGAAGACGCCATACGGACTTGACCAAAAAGAAGGGAGCCTTTTTCTATCCGGATTTTATTACAGGCACAAGGAGTCTCTGTGTCAATATCTTTGAGCATGACCGGTATGCTTACCGGATGCTGATGGTGGAGAGCTCCAGCCGGTTTGATGCCTGCGACGGAGCGCTTCTGGAGCATCTGGCGGAATATATCGGCCTGGCCCTTTCCAAGCAGATGGTGCTGCAGGCGGATATGGGCTACCGCCTGGATCGGATCTTTTCCGATATTCTGTCGGGACCGGATCAGGAGCCGGAGCTGGTAGAGCAGTGGTTTTCCGAGTTTGGCTGGCTTGCCTCCCATCAGTATTTCTGCGTCAACCTGAAGGTGGCGGCTCTGGATCTGGAAAATATGACGGTCCGCTTTGTATGCAGCCATATGGAGAAGATGCTGCCCCAGTCCTGCGCTTTTCAGTATCAGAATTATATCGTGATCTTTGTAAATCTGACCCGGTTTGGCGGGGACGCGGAGGATGTGAAGGATAAGATTATCTATTTTCTGCGTGACAGCTTTCTGAAAGCCGGCTTCAGCAATGAGTTTACCGGCTTTGACCATATCCGGGATTATTACCGGCAGGCGGCGGTGGCGCTGGAGGTGGGCGGACGCAGAGAGCCCTTTAAGTGGATTCACCGCTTTGAAGAAGTGGCCCTGGACTATATGCTGGAGCAGGGGCGGGGAGAATTTCCCGGAGAACTGGTCTGCTCCCGCCGGATTCTGGAGCTCAGGGATTTTGACGCCCAGCACCACACAGACTATTACCATACGCTGAAATGCTACGTGCAGCATCAGCTCAACGCCGTGCAGACGGCAAAGCAGCTTTTTATCCACCGGAGCACATTCCTTTACCGGATGGAAAAGATCGGGGAGATCGTAGATCTGGATTTGAGCGATTACGATACCCTGCTCTATGTGATGATGACCTTCCGGATTCTGGAACAGGACGGAGAGGACAGAAGGCATGAGGGAGCTTAAGAGAAGAAAAAGGGAACAGCAGGTATAAAATATGGGAAATCTCAGCTACCGCAACTGCCGGTTGACACAATTTCCAAGCTCTCTTGGTAGCCTGCGCCCGGAAAATCTGTTATTCTTGACCTGACAGAAAGCAGAAAAGATGCTATGAAAAATACAGGAGGAAACAGTATGATTTTGGGTGAAAAAATTGCGGCGCTGAGAAAGCAGAATAACTGGTCCCAGGAGGACCTGGCGGAACAGCTTCAGATTTCCAGGCAGTCTGTGTCGAAATGGGAGAGCGGAGCCTCGATTCCGGACCTGGACCGTATTATAAAGATGAGCGCGCTGTTTGGCGTGAGTACGGATTACCTGTTAAAGGACGAGATGGAGGAGCTTTCTTATTCAGAGACTGACGAGCCTGCGGAGAATGCGGCGCGCCGGGTAAGCCTGGAGGAAGCCAATGCCTTTATGGATGTAAGCCGGGAGATCTCCGGACGGATTGCCTTCGGCGTGGTTCTGTGCATCCTCTCGCCGCTCACGCTGATTCTGCTGTGCGGCCTTGCGGCGGAGGAAAGAACTACCCTGTCCATGCGGGCGGCTGAAGGCATCGGCGGGCTGGTTCTGATTCTGATGGTGGCAGCTGCGGTGGCGGTTTTTGTTCTGAATGGGATCAGGGTTTCCAGGTATGAATATCTGGAAAAGGAAGATATTGTTCTGGAATACGGTGTGGCCGGAATTGTGGAAAAGAAGAAAGAGGAGTTTGCCGGGACCTTCCGCGTCAGTATCACAGGCGGCGTGGTTCTGTGCATTCTGGCGGCAGTGCCGCCGCTGCTTGCCGGCGCTTTCAGCGTGGAAGCCCTTCCGGTATTTCTGTCCGTATGTATTCTTCTGATCTTTGTGGCCTGCGGCGTATGGCTGTTTGTGCGCTGCGGCATCATCCAGGGCAGCTATCAGAAGCTTCTCCAGGAGGGAGATTATACCTCGGAAAAAAAGAGAGCCAACCGGGTTCTCGGCGTCTTTCAGGGCGCTTACTGGTGTATCGCCACGGCCATTTACCTTTACATCAGCTTCACCCGGAATAACTGGGAGAGCTCCTGGATCATCTGGCCGGTAGCAGCCGTCCTGTTCGCGGCGGTGTTCGGGATTCTGGAGACGCTGGTGAAGAAAAAGTGATAAGGCGCCCGGCTGTGTCCGGTCTCGGTCAGAGTATATTCCACCCGGGGCGGCACCTCCGCGTAGACCTTCCGGGTCAGAAGGCCGCTTTCCTCCATGGAGCGCAGGCTGGCAGTCAGAACCTTCCGCTGGAGGAAATGCAGGCCTTACTTGAAAAAAACAGCCTGCCATGATAAAGTGGAAACGGATACCTACGAAAAGATAAGCGGCAGGAGAGGACGGACACAGGCATGGCAGTGGATATGAAGGAAATCATA
>CALWAZ010000187.1 GCA_944375725.1 uncultured Merdimonas sp.
TCATAGACATCCATAGCGTCGTAATAGGCATCGTCCACCACAGTCCGGGTCATACCAAAATAGCTGGGCTCCTGGCGCTCATAGTCGGCGCGGTTCGGTTCCGTAATCTGGGCGTCAGAGGCGGCCAGGTCGTCCTCCACATAGTCCATGGCGCTAGCAGTGCTCTCCACATACCTGGTGTAGAAGAATGTCTCCTTCTCCAGGTCAACGGAGTAAACGATGGCCACATCGCTGGCCACCTTCTCGCTCTCTTCCTGGTTCCTTACCAGGTAAAGAGATCCGTCCTTATTTAACAGAATCTTGCTCATGTCGCCATTTCTCGCTACGATCTGAGCGTCGCTTTCGATCTTGACCTCATCCTTCTTCATGGCCAGATCCCGGTAGTATAAGTCGTAGCCGAACTCATCTCCCGCGTCCACACACCAAAGAATATTCTTTTCATCCTCGTCTATGTAGAAGTCTACCACATCGGAATCGATCTTTTCCTCATCCTTTAAGTCGCTGATGTAAAGGCTTCCGTTCTTCCGATAGATCACATGGTTATCGTCCGTCAGATGGTAGGCCCCTTCCACGGAGGTCTCGATCCGCTCCGGATCATCCTTGCCCTTCTGGTAGTACAGATCATAAACCACAGCGCCCGTATTGGAATCGTACTCCGCATCCTCTACAAAGAAGCGGTACTTGCCGTTCTTGCTGATCTGGGGTGTCACAGCCAGAACGCTTGAAGCGCCGGAACCCAGCTCATCCGTATACTCCACCGGCTCCTGCTTGGAATTCTTCAGGCTGACGCCGTAAAGGGCATCATCCTTCAGGTAGAACAGCTCCTTTGGCACGTCGCCGGAAGATCCCCCGAAAATTTTCGGAATCACCAAAAACCCTACTGCCGCCACAACAGCGACTCCGGCCACGCCTGCCACAATGGGCACAATGGGAAGCTTAACCCCCTTTAAAGAGCCGCCGGCCTTCTTTCCCTTCTTCTCTTCCTTTCCATCCAAGCGGGCTCCGCAGGCCTCGCAGTACATGGAACTGCCGTCTGATTTCTGTCCGCAGTTGGGGCAGTAAATCACATTGCTCTCCTGAACCGGCTCGGGTGCAGGCTGGGAAGAGGCCGTCTCTTCCTTCATATTATAACCGCAGAATTCACAGAAGGCCGCATCAGGCTCCACCCGGTTTCCGCAGTTGGGGCAGTAAGAAAACTCCGGCTCATCCGCCGCAGGCTGGGGCTTAGCGGGCGCAGGCTGGGGCGGTGTATAAACCGGCTCCGGCGCTCTCTCCGGCTCCTTGGGCTGATCCTCCTTCATATTATAACCGCACTCTCCGCAGAAAGCCGCATCGCTCTCTAACTTACTGCCGCAGTTGGGGCAATAGACGAAGTCAGTCTTCTCCTCTTTGGGCTGAGAAGCTTCCGGCTGCGGCGCCGCCTTCTTTTCCGGCCTTACCGGCGGAACAGGCGCCGGGGCTGGCTCGTCCTCCATCTCATCTTCATCCGACAGCACCACGGTCTTGTCGGAATCCTGATCCATTCTAGCTCCGCATTCCGGGCAGAACAAAGTACCCTCTTCTACCTCGGTCATGCAATTCTTACATCTCATCTCTTAGTCTCCCTCCTCGGGACGAAATATATTTTTTATGTCCCGGATACTTTATCCTAAATTATAGTCGAAAATTCTGTATTTTACAACCTATTCAAACAATACTATACTAAAAAATATAGACACAACCAGGATGCAAAAAAGCCCTCCCGGCCTTTTGACCGGCGAAGGCCTTTTTCTAACAGCTGTTTCTAGTCCTCTACGACAGAAAACTGATCCTTCCCCACAGAGCACAGGGGGCATACCCAATCCTCGGGAACATCCTCGAAGGCAGTTCCGGGCTCTACTCCGTTATCGGGATCGCCAACCTCGGGATCATAGATATATCCACAGACATCGCATACATATTTCTTCATCGAACTTTCCTCCTAAATCATCAATTTTTATGCTCTCATCCTACCACATCATAAGACAAGTTTCTGTGACAAATGCAACAAATAGTTGTTTTTCCCTCAGAACATCTTTCCTCGGATGAAACGGAGCCGGTGGAAGAAATCCCCCGCCGGCTCCGAAAATCCTCTTACTCTTCCTTGGCTGCTGCTCTCGCTTCCACTTCGCGTTTCTGCACATCGCCGGGAGCCTGCTCGTAACGACTGAATTCATAGGAGTACACGCCGATGCCTCCGGTCATGGACCGCAGGTCGGTGTTGTAGCCGAACAGCTCGGACATAGGCACGTCCGCCTCAATGATCTGCTTACCGTGGTGATCGGAATTCATGCCCAGCACTCTTCCTCTCCTGCGGTTCAGATCTCCCATTACATCGCCGGTAAACTTATCCGGCACTGTCACCTTCAGGGAGGCGATGGGCTCTAGCAGAACCGGGTTAGCATCCATAAAGCCCTGCTTAAAGGCCAGGATGGTAGCCATCTTAAAGGCCATCTCGGAGGAATCCACCGGATGATAGGAACCATCATAAAGGACAGCCTTTACGCCTACTACCGGATAACCGGCCAGGGGGCCCTTCACCACGGATTCCTGAATACCCTTTTCCACAGCCGGGAAATAGTTCTTCGGAACCGCGCCGCCCACTACAATCTGTTCAAACACATACGGTGTCTCCAGATCGCCGGAGGGCTCGAAGGTCATCTTTACATGTCCGTACTGTCCATGGCCGCCGGACTGCTTCTTATATTTGGAATCCACGTCCGCTTTCTTGCGGATGGTCTCGCGGAAGGCCACCTTCGGACGCTCCAGCTCGATCTCCACCTTGAACTTGTCAGCCAGCTTGCTGACTACCACATCCAGATGCTGATCGCCCATGCCGTAAAGCAGCGTCTGGCGGTTCTCGGAATCGTTCACGCTCTTCAGGGTCAGATCCTCTTCCATCATTCTGGCCAGAGCCTGGGATACCTTATCCTCATCGCCCTTATTCTTTGTTTTGTAGCGCTTATATGTATAAGGCTTGGAAATCTCGGTCTTTCCATAGAGCACCGGCGTGGCCTTTGTGGACAGGGTATCTCCCGTCTTTGTGCTGGAGAGCTTGCCGATTGCTCCGATATCGCCTGCGTGAAGCTCCGTCACCTCAATAGGCTTATTGCCCTGCATGATATAAAGCTTGTTCAGCTTCTCCTCTGTGTCGCGCTCCTGATTGTACAGCACATCATCGGATTTGATGACGCCGGAGGACACCTTGATCAGAGAATACTTTCCGATGAAGGGATCCACAATGGTCTTGAACACATAAGCGGATTTTGCTTTGGAGAAATCGTAATTTGCCTCGAAGATCTCGTTGGTCTTCATATTGATTCCGTTGCAGGCCTTCTTATCCGGGCTCGGGAACAGCTCCACGATATCATTCATCAGATTGTGGATATTGCGGATCTCCGTGCTGGATCCCATAGATACCGGAATGATATCGCCATCGCATACATTAAACTTCATAGCCGCGCGGATCTCGCCGAAGGTGAACTCCTCACCGTTGAAATATCTCTCCATGAATTCCTCGGAGGTCTCCGCTACCGCGTCCATCAGAGCCTCCCGGCAGATAGCCAGATTGTCCTTGGAATAATCCGGAATCGGGCAGGGCTCACGTTTTCCGATATCTGTAAAGCGGCGGCCTTCCATCTTGCACACATTGATATAGCCTACAAACTTCTCATTTTCACGGATAGGCATATAGAACGGCGCAATCTTCTTGCCGTACAGCTCTGTCAGATCCTCCACCACCTGGCGGAAGGACGCATGGTCCACATCCATCTCCGATACGAAAACCATTCTCGGCAGCTTGTATTTGTCACAGAGCTCCCAGGCCTTCTGGGTGCCCACTTCCACTCCGGCCTTTCCGGATACCACGATAATCGCCGCGTCCGCCGCGGAAACTGCTTCCTCCGCCTCTCCCACGAAGTCAAAATATCCCGGCGCGTCCAGTATATTGATTTTGCAGTCCTGCCAGATAAGCGGAACCACGGAAGTGGTGATTGAGAACTTTCTCTTTATCTCTTCCTTATCATAATCACTGATTGTGTTTCCATCTGTCACCTTTCCAATGCGGGTCGTCAGCCCGGATACGTATGCCATCGCTTCCACCAGACTGGTCTTGCCGCATCCGCCATGGCCCAGCAGCACTACATTGCGAATTCTGTCAGTTGTGTAAATATTCATGCCTCTTCCTCCGATTACTAGAATTTACAATCCAACACGGGTTCTCTGCCGGACTACACAACGCCGGAAAAGAAAGCCGTCGGATCACTATGGCTATATTCTACTAAAATTCAGAATAAAGTTCAAGTCTTTTATGCAAATTTGACAAGTTTTCCGTGTGATTTTTGTGGTATTTTTCTCTGTTTTTTCCTTTTCTCCTGTTTTTCCGGTTTTATCTTCCGAATCCGCCTTCCGTGGTCTCCCTGCGCCGCCCTCTGCTCTGTTCCGGTCCGGACTGCCGTTCTTTTGCTTTTTCGCTTTAAAGCAAAACAGCATTGACAATTATGTGCAAAAACTTTAAACTAGGAAGTCGGAGGGCCGTTTCGGCCCGAAACAGTTTGAGCTTAAAGGAGTGTTGACATGAAGATAGAAACTGTCGGATTCATAGGCCTTGGACTGATCGGCGGCTCCATTGCCAAGGCAATCCGAATGTATCATCCACAGATCCGCATCCTGGCCTACATGCGGAACCGCGGGACCCTGGAACAGGCTGTCCGGGAAGGAACCGTAGATCTGGCCTGCCAGGATGTGGACGAAGAATTCGCCGCCTGTGATCTCATTTATCTCTGCGCCCCGGTTTCTACAAACGCCCGTTATCTGGAGAAACTGAAGACACTGGTCCCAGACACCTGTCTTTTGACGGATGTGGGCAGCACCAAGACAGATATCCACGAAAAAGTGCGTGCTCTGGGGCTTACCGGCCGCTTCATCGGCGGACATCCCATGGCCGGCTCCGAAAAGACCGGGTATGAAAACGCCAAGCCTCATCTGATTGAAAACGCTTATTATATCATCACTCCGGGGGAAAACGCCGAGGCGCAGACCGTAGAGGCTTTCCGGGAATTCACAGCTTCACTGAAGGCTATTCCCATGGTGCTGGACTACCGGCAGCATGATTTTATTACAGCCTGCGTAAGCCATCTTCCCCATCTGATCGCCTCCTCCCTGGTGGAGCTGGTCCGCGATCTGGACGGCCCCCAGGAACTGATGAAGCAAATCGCCGCAGGAGGCTTTAAAGATATTACCCGGATCGCTTCCTCTTCCCCGGAAATGTGGGAACAGATCTGCATGACCAATTCCGAGAACATTCTGCGGGTGCTGGACCATTACCAGGGACAGCTGAACGAGCTCCGCAGAGAGCTTTCCGAAAAGGATTCCGGAAAGATACATGATTTTTTTGCCGCCGCAAAGGACTACCGAAACTCCATTCCCGATACCTCCGCCGGACCGCTGAAAAAAGTATACGCCTTTTACTGCGATATGGTGGACGAAGCGGGAGGCATTGCCACACTGGCCACCATCCTGGCCTCAGGAGGCATCAGCCTGCGGAATATCGGCATCATTCACAACCGTGAATTTGAGGAAGCGGTCCTCCGGGTGGAGCTTTACGATGAAGAAGCCTACCACAAGGCCGTGGCGCTTCTGCGGAAATACCGCTATACCATTTATGAGAGATAGTATCCGGATACGGAAATTCAGATAAGGAGACTTTTTTATGAAATTCACACGAGCTGCAGGATTAAAAGGGGAAATCACAGTCCCCGGCGATAAATCCATCTCACACCGGGCTGTCATGTTCGGCTCACTGGCAGAAGGTACCACCAGAGTCCGGAATTTTCTGCGGGGAGCCGACTGCCTTTCCACCATAGACTGCTTCCGCCGTCTGGGCATTCAGATCGACGAAACCCCGGAGGAGATCACCATTCACGGAAAAGGCCTTCACGGTCTTTCTGCTCCATCCCGGATTCTGGACGCCGGAAACAGCGGCACGACCACCCGCCTGATCTCCGGCATCTTAAGCGGCCAGGATTTTGAATCCACGCTCACCGGTGACGCCTCCATCCAGAAGCGTCCCATGGGAAGAATCATCGAGCCGCTGACGGAAATGGGCGCTTCCATCACAAGCCTTTCCGGAAACGGATGCGCTCCCCTAAAGATTCAGGGACGCCCCCTGCACGGCATTCATTACCACACAAAGGTAGCCTCTGCCCAGGTAAAATCCTCCATCCTTCTGGCAGGACTCTACGCGGACAGCCCTACCAGCGTTACAGAGCCCGCTCTCTCCCGAAACCATTCCGAGCTGATGCTCCGGCAGTTCGGGGCCAAAGTAGAGACCCAGGGAACCACCGCTTCCATCTGGCCGAATCCTTCTCTCCGCGGACAGGAAATCACAGTCCCCGGCGATATCTCCTCTGCTGCCTACTTTATCGCGGCAGCCTGTATTACGCCCGGTTCCGAGCTTCTGATCCGGAACGTGGGAATCAATCCCACACGGGACGGCATCCTGAAGGTCTGCCGCATGATGGGCGCAGACCTCACCGTACTGCCCTATCCGGCCAGCGATGGAGAGCCTGCGGCCGATCTGCTTGTGCGCACCTCCTCACTGAAAGGCTGTATCATCGAGGGAAGTCTGATCCCCACGCTCATTGACGAGCTTCCGGTCATTGCGGTCATGGCATGCTTCGCCAGCGGGACCACAGTAATCCGGGACGCTGCCGAACTGAAAGTCAAAGAATCTGACCGGATTGACGCCATGGCCAAAAACCTCGCCGCCATGGGCGCGCAGGTCACCGCCACAGAAGACGGCCTGATCATAGAAGGCGGCCGCCCCTTGCGGGGAGCCGCCATAGACAGCCGCCTTGACCACCGGATCGCCATGTCCTTCGCTGTAGCCGCTCTGAACGCGGACGGAGAGACGGAAATCCGGGACGCCGAGTGCGTCAATATTTCCTATCCTGCATTCTATCAGGATTTAAACAGGATCTCTTCCAGAACCTGAGCCACGCCCTCCTCTGTGTTGGCAGGGGCAACCCGGTCCGCCTGGGATTTTACGCTTTCCGGACTGTTTGCCACTGCCACACCCAGGCCGGCGCTTTGGAGCATATCCACATCATTTTCCGCGTTTCCAAAAGCAATCACTTCATCCATGCTGACGCCCAGGCGCGCCGCCGCTTCCCGCAGGGCCGCCCCCTTCCCGCTGTTCTGATTGGAAATCTCCAGGCGGTAAGGCGTAGAGGATGTCACATAAAAGCCCCCGATTTTCTCCAGCTTCGCGATCCATTCCGCCTTATCCAGAGGTCCTTCACAGATAATATCCAGAGCATCCAGATCCTTTTTATGTCTCCGCACAAACGCGAAAATATCTTCCACCGGAGTCCGGGTCCGCTGCAGATAGGCCACAGCCCTGTCCGGCGCTCCGTAGTGAACCGGATTATCCAGAAACCGCCTGCCGGCATAGGGATCTCCCTCCCAGAATACTTCGATCGCCGTCCCCGGCTCTTCTTCCAGCTCTCTCAGAAGCTCCTCCACCTTGTCCTCTTCCATCGGGCAGGAAAAGCTCCTCTCTCCGCTTTCCGGATCATAAGTGGCCGCTCCATTGGAGGTAATCGCATAGGTAAGGCCCCGGACTTCCATCACCTCTGCCGGAAGAGAACTGTACGCCCGTCCGCTGGCCACAATCAGATGGATTCCGGCTTCCGCCGCCTGCTCCAGTATCCTTTTTGTCCGCTCCGGGAGATGGCTGTTCTCATCCAGGGCAGTCCCGTCCAGATCCAGGGCGATAAGCTTTATCTTCTGCATGACATTCTCCTCTTTTCCATTTGATGATTGATTATTTGATAAACATTGCGTCGCCGAAAGAGAAAAACCGGTATCTCTCCTTCACAGCCTCCTCATAAGCTTTCATAATCGTCTCCTTATCCGCAAATGCCGATACCAGCATCAGCAGCGTGGATTCCGGAAGATGGAAATTTGTAATCAGGGCGTCCATGATCTTGAACCGGTATCCCGGATAAATAAAAATATCGGTCCAGCCGCTTCCCGCCCGCAGGATTCCATCCTCTCCCGCGGCAGACTCCAGCGTGCGGCAGCTGGTGGTTCCCACGCAGATCACCCGGCCGCCGGCCGCCTTCGTGTCATTGATAAGCTTTGCCTGGTCCTCCTCCACAATATAAAACTCCGAGTGCATATGGTGCTGTGTCACATCTTCCACCTTCACCGGCCGGAAGGTTCCCAGTCCAACATGGAGGGTCACATGGGCCAGCTTCACGCCCTTTTCCTCTATCTCCCTCAAAAGCTCCGGCGTGAAATGAAGGCCTGCCGTAGGCGCGGCAGCGGAACCGTCATGCTCCGCATACACGGTCTGATAACGGTTTTTATCCTTCAGCTGATGGGTAATATAAGGCGGCAGAGGCATCTGTCCCAGCCTGTCCAGAATCTCCTCAAAGATTCCCTCATATTCAAAACGGATCAGCCGGTTGCCCTCTTCCACAACCTCAAGGACCTCTCCCTTCAGCAGCCCGTCTCCAAAGACGATGCGCGCTCCGGGTCTTGCTTTCTTTCCGGGCTTTACCAGGGTCTCCCACACGTTGTCCGCTTTCCGCTTCAAAAGCAGCACCTCGATTCCCGCTCCCGTATCCTCCTTGACACCCATCAGGCGCGCCGGGATAACCTTTGTATTATTGACCACCAGGCAGTCTCCCGGATTCAGATATTCCACGATATCACGAAACACCCTGTGCTCCATCTCTCCTGTTTTCCGATCCAGAATCAACAGTCTGGAACTGCTTCTGTCCTCCAGCGGATCCTGCGCGATCAGCTCCTGGGGAAGTTCATAATAAAAATCACTTGTCTTCATTGTTTTCCGTCCTTACATGTACTTCTTTTTCTTGAAATAGTAGAGAATTCCGCCCACCACAGCTATGCTCAGAATAATTACATAGAGATAGCCGAACCTCCAGCCAAGCTCCGGCATATTTGTAAAATTCATGCCGTACCAGCCCACAATCAGCGTCAAAGGCTGGAAGATAATCGTTACCATCGTAAACAGCTTCATGGTGTTGTTCAGATTATAATTCAGCGCGGCATCCAGCGCCTCCCGCAGATGAATCAGATTATCACAGAGAAGCTGGGTATTATTGCTCAGGCGCTCCGCCTTGTCCGTGAAAATCTTAAAATACCGCAGATCCTCCTCTTCAAACAGATCATTCTCGTTCTCCTGCAGTGTCTCGCCCACATCAATCAGCTGCTCATAATAGTTTTTCAGTGTAGAGAGCCGGTTGCGCAGCTCAAAGATTTCCGTATTCAGCTCCCGGTCTGTCTTTCCGCCCACAACCTCCCGCTCCATGGCAATAATCTGCCGTTCTGTCATAACGAGGCCTCTGTTTCCGCTGGAAAGCAGGCGCTCCAGCACACCGTATACCACTTTCTCCATGGTGGCGTTCTGCCGGAATCTTCCGATGGCATCCAGAAACATCTGCCGGATACTGTCTCCTTTATCTATGATTTTCACCACAATAAACAGATTCTTTTTAATAAAAAAACCAATCCGGTTTCTCCGGCTGCTTAAGTTCAGAATATCCACAATATTGATCATGCCGAAGCTGAACTCATCATACACATCAATACTCGTCCGAAAATGTGTGAAATCCGTCATGCAGTCCTTGACTGCCACCTCAGAGAGCCCCAGCTCCTTATAACATTTCCGCAGTTCCTCCAGTGTAAGGTAGCCTACACAGATATCATGCTTGTCCAGCTGGTCCAGTGTAATCTCCCTGATCTCCTTGTCATGAATCGAAAAAAACATAACGTCCTCCCATTCTGCTTTCTCACCCATCTTATTCTATACCTTTTCCATCCGCGGGTAAAGGGAAAAATCTCAGAGCTTTTCCGTATCATTGAAAGCGCCTCATTGACAGCAGACTTTTCCCGGCGTTATACTGAAAACCGGAAAACGCAGGCAGGCTGCCTGCAGGAAAGGAATCAGGCTTATGAAGATACAGAATATACAGATACGCGCTTACAGGGAATCCGATCTGGAAGCCATGAATCAGATCTGGAATGAAGTGGTGGAAGACGGTATCGCTTTTCCCCAGACAGAGCTTCTGGACAGCAGAACCGGAGCCGCTTTTTTCGCAGAGCAGACCTACTGCGCCGTAGCTGAAGACACAGAAACCGGCCGGGTCCTGGGCCTTTACATTCTCCACCCCAATAACCTGGGCCGCTGCGGCCATATCTGCAACGCCAGCTATGCGGTAAGCAAAGCTTCCCGCGGCCTCCACATCGGAGAAAAGCTGGTGCTGGACTGTCTGGCTCAGGGAAAAGCCCATGGCTTCCGGATTCTTCAGTTCAACGCCGTCGTGCGCTCCAATACTCACGCAAGGCATCTGTACGAGCGCCTCGGCTTCGTGCAGCTGGGCGTGATCCCCGGAGGCTTTCTGATGAAGGACGGGCATTATGAGGATATCTGCCCCTATTACCGAAATCTGTAAAAAGTAAGGGTGAAAGGGACGCCCCGGGATTTCTGTATTCTGTGTTCGGACACCCCGCGCACAGGTGTATGCTTCCGAACGGACCAAGGTCCGTCTGAATCATACACCTGTGCGCGGCGAGCCGGACACTGGAATATCAGAAATCCCGGGGCTGTTCTCTTTCCCCCTTAAGTATTACAGTGAAAATCTTTGTTCTAATTTTCTGGCTGTTATGAATCTGAATATTCACTTTCCACCAGATATTTCTATTGGATGTCTCTGGCCTGGTTGAGGACTTTCATGACGAGAAGGCTTTGATCCAGACGTTTTCCGAACTCTGCACGGTCGTCTTTCAAGTAATAGTCTGTGAACGCGCGGAGTTCATCATAAAGAGCAGAGCCTTCTTTTACAAGGGCAAAATGCTCACTTTCCTTTTTGTTCTCCCGGAATGAAACTTCCTCGAAGCGCCCGGAATTGGAATGGCTGAAGATGCAGCCCTTATCTCCTTCAATATTTACGGAGAGAGGCGCTCCGCAGTCTTTCGCCGCTATGCAGACGCACTGGAAGGAAGGATATTCCATCACCAGAATTCCGGAGGTATCTACGCCGCGTTCCATATTCGGATAGTAATGAACCGCTTTCGGTTCTCCGAAAAGTCCCGTTACAAAATGGATGTTATACACATTCAGATCCATCAGCGCGCCGCCCGCCTTTTCCGGATCAAAGACCGGAGCCACGATTCCCTGCTTGAACGCGTCATAGCGGCTGGAGTATTGGGAATAATTCAGCTGAACGATCTTCACATCTCCCACTTTGGGAAGCAGCTCCCGGACCTTTTCGTAATTGGGATTATACTGATTGGTGATCGCCTCAAAAAGAATCAGGTTCTTTGCCTGTGCCAGCTCTGCCAGTTCTTCCGCCTCTTTATATGTCACTGTAAAGGGTTTTTCGAGAATCACATGTTTGCCGGCTTCCAGCGCCTGCTTTGCAAAGCTGTAATGCAGGTTGTTGGGAAGAGGCAGATATACCACATCCAGAGAGTCGTCTGCCAGCAGTTTCTCATAGCTGTCATAGGCTGCCGGAATCTGATACTTTTCGCAAAGCTCCTTCCTCTTTTCCTCCTTTCTGGCAAACAGAGCTCCCACTTCCATCTCCGGAATTTCCTTTGCCGCGTCCAGAAACCAGGGCACCGTCATGCCCGCCCCTGTAATTCCTACTCTCATTTTATGTTCTCCTTTCTCACATAAATCCCCATTCATAAATCCGCCATACCGGATCCGTCTCTTTCTTTCCGCAGACATAATACCGGCTGTGAGAACCATTTCCATAATTTACAGGCTCTTCTCTTTCTTCCGTCCAGTCTGCCCGGATAATCAGACTTTCTGTCAGAGCATACTGCTCCGCTGTCTCATCCGGATGTACACGGTAATCCTCTCCTGCCGCAGTCAGTTCTTCTGCCGTAACGGTTTCCAGTTCATGCAGCACAAATTCTTTGATCTGATACGTGCTGTTTTCAAAATTTTCTCTCGTATTCTCTATCTCCGGACTGCTCCGCATATATTCTGCGCAGCTCTCTATGTACAGTTCCATATCCTCAAGGAAATTCGCCGCAAGATACTGAAGCACCGTCTCTTCCGCGGCGTTTTCCGGAGCGTCCTCCGCGCGGAAATTCCGCCCATCTACAGTAAGAAAAAGCTCATCTGAGAACAGCTGGAAATCATAAGGCTCCTCTTCCATCTCTTCCACTGCTTTTGTTTCCTCCACGGCATTCATTTCCTCTGCAGCATTCATTTCTTGCTCCGCTTTGACTTTCTCCACGGCATTCGTTTGATTTTGAGATGTGCTTTGACATGCAGTCATCGACAGTATAACCGCAGCAGTCATCAAAAATAAAATCCATCTTTTTTTCACAGGCATTCCCCCACTCTTCTGCTGTGTTTTCCCTTATTTTATCATACTGCTTATAGCTTGGGAAGCCTGTTCCTGCTGGTTGGTTTTTATTTGTATTTACTTATGCCTACCCGGCGGAGCCTACAGATAAACCGCCCTTGCCGCAGGTCAGCGCCATAGCCTTTTCATCCCTGTTACCGATACCTTTTGAAAGCAAACCATCATGGTGATATTGTCAAGATTAGTTGACACATTTATTTCAAGGATATCACTGACTATGCTACCAGTTCCAAATCCTCATAATACTGTCTGCGTTTTATCAGGGGAGGAAGCCCGCCATTGGCAGAGCAGA
>CALWAZ010000188.1 GCA_944375725.1 uncultured Merdimonas sp.
CCGTCGTATCCATCACCATTGACGATGAGTTTGTGGTTCATGACATCAAAGTGATCGAAGGCGAAAAAGGGCTGTTTATCGCAATGCCCAGCAGAAAAGCTTCTGACGGTGAATACCGGGATATCGCACATCCAATCAATTCCGGTACACGTGATCACATCCAGTCCATCATTCTGGATAAGTATGAAGCAGCTTTGCTGGAGTCGGAAGAAGAGGCTTAGGCTTTTGGGGAAAAGCATAAAATCATATATATTGGGTATATTGGGGTTGGGCGCCGTCCGAAAGGACGGCGCCCTTTTAAACTGGGGAAAATATACTTTACGCGGTTTTAACAAACTCTTTACCCAAATGATCTCGCAGACAAAACAGAACAAGAGTATAATCACAATTTGAGACAAGAGAGGTACAATATGAAGATTATACTGAAAGATATTACAAAATCATTTGGAGAGAAAACGGTGATTACGCCCACCAGTCTGACCATTGAGAGCGGCAGTTTTACGACTCTGCTGGGCCCCTCCGGCTGCGGAAAGACCACGCTGCTGAGAATGATTGCCGGGCTGGAAAACCCCGATACCGGAGAAATCTGGCTGGATGACAAGTGCGTGTTTTCCGGGGACAAAAGAATCAATATTCCTCCGGAAAAGAGAAATCTGGGCTTTGTATTCCAGGATTTCGCCCTGTGGCCCCATATGACGGTCTTTGAAAATGTGGCTTTCGGCCTGCGGGCCCGCAAAGACACGAAGGATCTGGAGGAGCGTGTCATGGACGCTCTGCGGGCAGTGCGTCTGGAGGAGTACGCCAGGCGTTATCCCCATCAGCTGTCCGGCGGCCAGCAGCAGAGAGTCGCCTTTGCCAGATCGATTGTGATCCGGTCCAGCTGCATCCTCTTTGACGAGCCATTGTCCGCTCTGGACGCGCTTCTGCGGGAAGAGATGCGCCATGAGCTGAAGGAGCTGGTGTCAGAGCTTGGCGTCACGTCAGTCTTTGTCACCCATGACCAGACGGAAGCCATGAGTATGAGCGACCGTATCGCGGTGCTGAATGGCGGCGTGGTGGATCAGTATGATACGCCGGAGCAGATTTACCACCATCCGGCCACTGCCTTTGTGGCGCATTTTGTGGGAAAATCCAACTGGCTGTCCGATACGGAATTTTTCCGGCCGGAGTCTGTGGCGCTGGAGCCCCGGGAAGGCTGGCGGCATTATGAGGCGCCGGTGCAGGATATTCAGTATCTGGGAGACACTTACGAGATTACGCTGTCCCATGAGGGAAAGACCTGGATGCTTCACGGAGACCACAGGACGGCTCCGGGAGAGAAGCTCTCCATTTACATAAATCCAGAACAAATCATTTCATGCTGAAAGGAGAAAGAAGAAAATGAAAAGACGTATTTTAACCTTACTGCTTGCAGGCTGTCTCAGCCTGGGACTGGCTGCCTGCGGACAGAGCGCGCAGGAGGATACCACAGCCGCGGCGGATACTTCCGCGGAGGCTGGCACAGATACAGCAGCTTCTGAAGACGCAGCGGCGGCTGAGACAGAGAATGCGGACACGGCTGAGGCCGCCGGTTCCGGAAAGGTAACCGTCTATATGCCCAGCCCTGCAGGACTGGCAGACAAGCTGGCGGAAGCTTTCACAGAGAAAACCGGTATCCAGGTAGAGCAGTTCCAGGGAACCACCGGCGAGATCCTGGCCCGTCTGGAGACAGAGGAAGCCAATCCGGTTGCCGATGTAGTGATCCTTGCGTCCTGGTCTGACGGACTTTCCATGAAGGAGAGCGGTCAGATTATGAGCTATACGCCCGCAAACGCGGACAAGATCAATGAGGGCTGGATTGATGAGGACAATATGCTGTTCGGATACAGCGCTTCTGCCGTAGGCGTTATCTATAATACCACGATTTATCCGGAGCTTTCCGCTGACTGGGCGGATCTGGCAGACAGCCAGTACGCAGACGACATTGCGATTCCCGATCCGGAGAAGTCCGGCGCCTGCAAGGATTTCCTGGCAGGAATGGTGACGGGCCTGGATAACGGTGAGGAGATTATGCAGTCCTGGGCTGACAACGGCCTGACGGTTCCGGGCGCGAATGCCGCGGCTCTGGAGTCTGTAACCACCGGAGAGAAGGGAATTCTGATTGCCGGCGTGGATTACAACGCATATTCTTCCATGGCAGACGGCGAGCCCTTAAGCATCTATTATCCGGCCAGCGGAACAGTGGTAAATCCCCGTCCGGCCATGATTATGAACACAGCTCCTGATGTGGACAATGCAAAGGCATTCATTGACTTCCTGTTCAGCGACGAGGCGCAGCAGATGGTAGCGGACGCTTATCTGCTTCCGGGACGCAGCGACATCCAGTGTGAGGGACGCACCAACCTGGCTGATATTCCGCAGATTCCCACAGACTGGACAGCTATGATGGACATCGCGGATGACACAGCTGCCAGACTGAATGAGATTTGCCAGTAACAGCTGGACGGAGGAATGTATGAAACAATCGACAACCTGGAAAAACAAAGGTATTTTATGGATACTGCTTGTGATTCTGGCCGGTTTGATCGTTTGTCCCCTGATTATGGTATTTGCCGAGGCGGTTATCATTGATGGCCGCCTCGATTTGCATCAGGCCTGGGCAGTCATCACCGAAAGTGACAACCTTCAGACCATCTGGAATTCCCTGATTCTGGGAGTGTGCGTGGTACTCTGTTCCACGCTGATCGCCGCGCCCACCGCCTATCTGCTGGCCCGCACCCAGCTGGTCCGGCACAAATGGCTGGACATCGTGTTTATGGTGCCCTTTATGACACCGCCCTATATCGCTTCCATGGGCTGGATTCTGTTTATGCAGAAGCGGGGACTGTTTCAGCAGCTTTTCCCGTTCACAGGCTCCTTTTCTGAAGGCTTTTTCTCCTTCGGCGGCCTGGTGCTGGTCATGACGCTGAACGTGTTTCCGTTTATGATGACCATTCTCAAAAATGCTATCCTGAACATTCCTGCCAGCCTGGAGGAGAGCGGCGCCGTGTTTGGCGCGGGCTTCGGCCTGCGGCTGCGCAAAATCTTCGCTCCGCTGCTTACCGGAAACTATGCCATCGCGGCCCTGCTGGTCTTTGTGAAGACCCTTTCCGAATACGGCACGCCCTACACCCTGGGTCGCCGCATCGGCTTTTATGTATTTACCACAGATATTCACCGGTATTCTACCACGGCCCCGGTGGATTTCGGAAAATCCGCCAGCCTGTCCTCAGTGCTGATCTGCATCTGCATGGCCCTGTGGATGCTGCAGAATTATATCACAAATAAAAACAGCTACCGGCTGGTAAGCGGCAAGGGCAGCCGTCCGGCCCGGACAAAGCTGGGGAGAGGCGGCCTGGCCGGCGCCTGGTGCTGGATCGGTCTGGTGCTGGTGATCGCCATCGGCATTCCCTATTTCTCCATCATTGCCAGCTCTCTCATCAAGCTGCGCGGTTATGGCCTGGCTCCGGGCAATTTTACGCTGGAAAACTACGCGGAGCTGTTTACCACGGCCAAGAGCCTGAATGCCATTGGAAACAGCCTTTTCCTGGCTGTGGCCTCTGCCTGCATCTGCTCTGTTCTCGGCACTATCGTGGTCCTTGCGGTCCGGCGGTGCAAAGGGCGCCTCGGCAGGATCGTGGAAGGGGCCAGCATGCTCCCGGAAATGCTGCCGGCCATCGTACTGGTCATCGGCATCATGCTGTTCTGGAACGCCATCTATAAGGTGATTCCCCTTTACAATACCATGGGAATCATGGTGCTGGCCTATGTGGTGCTCTATCTGCCCTATACGGTCCAGTATGTGACCTCGTCCTTTACCCAGATCAACGACAGCCTGCTCCAGGCAGGCCGGACCTTCGGCGGAAGCCCCTTCTACGTGTTCCGCCGGGTGACTCTGCCCATGATTTCCAAGGGAGTCCTGGCAGGCTGGATGATGATCTTCATTATCGCCTTCCGTGAGCTGGTGACGGCCAGCCTCATCGCCCCGCCCAATGTACTGGTGGTTTCCACCTACATCAACCGGGAATTCGAGCAGGGAAGCGTATCCCTCGGCATGGCCATGGCAGTGCTCTGCGTGCTGATTACCACCACGGCGCTGCTGATTATGAATGCGGTGACCGAGCGGAAGAAGGAAGGATAAGTTTATGTTTCCTGCAATGGCTGTGAATGTGCCGGAGCCGGGAGGCCATTGCCGCGCCTCCCGGTAAAAACCTGCACTTCATAATTCCAATGCAGAATACCTGATACCACAATGAGCTGCACCGTAAAGGCCGGCTCTGTTCCATATTCTGTCCGGACCGCGTCTATTAACCCACGCAGGGTCTCTTCTCTGTTTTCTTCCGTGCAGTCTGCGCACAGATAAGTCCCTTCCGGCAGCGTCCTTAACCCGTCGATTTCCGTATACCGGACACAGACGGCGAACAGTCTTGAGATTCCGTTTTCCGTGTAGATGCCTGCCAGATCCTCAAAGAAAAACTGATCCTTCAGGGCGGGCGTCACCTTATCGTAGAAGTGGCTGAGATAGTTCCAGAGGTTATCAAGCGCCGGCGCTTCCAGGGTATCTGAAAGCAGAATGACACGCTCGGGATACTCCTTCAGAAAAGCGCCGGCAGATTTCTGCCTCTGCTGTCCCTGCAGCTTTCTTTCATAATCCGCTTTTGCCAGCTGGATTTTCGACTTGCTGTACTGAAGCGCCTCTATCTTTTCATCTGCTTTCTTTTCTGCCCTGTTCAGAAAATCAATGATCTGTTCCAGATCGTCATATTCCAGAACCTTCTTTATCTCCTGCAGAGGCAGGTCCATAAGCTGCAGAGCCCTTACCGTATTCAGCCGGACGATGTCCTGTCCGGTATAATAGCGGTAATTGGTCCATTCATCCCTTTTTCCCGGCTTCACCAATCCAATGCGGTCATAATGCCGCAGCGTTTCGCTGGTGGTGTGGACTGCCTTTGCGGCCTCCCCAATCGAAAAATATTTTTCCATTTTTATTTCTCCCATTGACCTTTGTGTTACACAAAGGTTTATAATTCATTCTCGCACAGAATATTACAAAAAGCAACAGACAGCTCCAGGCTGTTTCAGGAGGAATCACTGTATGATAGAACTAAAAGAGGTCACAAAGAGGTACGGGCAGACATCCGTGCTGAAAAACATTACCCTTTCGATTGAGGAGCCTGGCATTTACTGCCTGCTTGGCAGAAACGGGGCGGGCAAAACCACGCTTCTCAAATCCATTGCCGGGTATCAGAACATTACAGACGGCACAATCCGGGTGGACGGCAGGAGGATTACCACAGGCACACTGGACACAGGGGTCAGCTATATTGAAAACTTTGCCAGACATTTTAATCTTCCGGTCCGGAAGCTGCTGCGGATTGCTTCCGAGGTGAATCCCAGCTATGATTATGACTTTGCCTCGGAAATGATGGAGCGGTTTGAGCTGGATGGAAAGAAGAAGTTCCGCCAGCTTTCTCTTGGCATGAAAACGATGGTTTCCACGATTATCTGTCTGGCAAGCAGCAAAGAGGTCATTCTTCTGGATGAGCCTGTCCTCGGCTTCGACGCCATTATGCGCGTGGAGTTTTATGAGATGCTGGCGGAAAGCTTTCAGAGGCATCCGCGGATCATCATTGTATCCACTCATATTATTGAGGAAATCGCAAAAACCATACAGAAGCTGATTATCATTGACAAAGGAAGCATCTGTTTCTTCGACACCCTGCAGGCGGTGGAGGCAGAGGCAGGTTCTCTGCAGGACTTCTTTATACAAATGGTCGGACACAGGGGAGGTGCAAAAAAGTGAAAGCTGTCTTCGCAGTCGTAAAACGCCTGCTTGCAGGCAATAAAATCAGTTTTATCATTACGGCCCTCGTGGTGCTCTGCGCCACTTCCTCAGGCAGCGTGGTTTTGAGCAACGGGAATTATACCTGGCTTCTGGCTGTCTTAACGCCCTTCTTTTTTGTGTTTTATGATTTCACCAGACTTATGTATCTGGGAGCCAGCAAAAAAGATTGTTTTTCCGGCTGTCTCGTCAGCTATGGGATTCTGGCGTTTGGCATTTCCCTGGCCAATACCCTCATCCATCTGCTGATTGACCCTGTATATCCGGCGCAGACGGTGATCAACATGATGGACGTATGCAGATGGACAGAAAATGGGATCATCGCTGCAGGATTCCAGCAGATGTTTTTCCTGCTGCTTGTAATGCTTTTCCTTCACGTGCTGTTATCCATGCAGGCCCACTGGTATGGATGGCTGACGGACGCGGTCCTGGCGGCAGTGATCTGCATTTTCACACCCATCGCCCCGCTGCGCGGCATCCTGGCCGGATTTTTCCGGCTCATCATGCTGAATGGCAATGCCATCCCGCACATCGGCGTCTGCCTGCTGTTAAGCGCCGCGCTGTCGCTCGCCGGACTTGCGGTCTTAAAAAGAAAGACCCTGTAGACAGGGAAATCATTCAGACAATCCAGTATCTTCAGAACCAGAATATGGAGGAAAGAAAATGAAAAAAATCATCAGCCTTTTTCTATGCCTGGCATTAGGCGGCTCTGCTCTGGCGGGATGCTCTCAGGAGAGCGCTCCGTTCACACAGACAGAATATACAGCCGACGCAGCGCAGATTGAGGAAATCAATATCGATGTACGCGACAGACAGATCGAAGTGTCCCTGTCTGAGGACGGGAAAATCCACATCATCTACTTTGAGAACAGCAGGGAAACCTGTGACATTACAGTTTCAGACGAAAAGGTTCTGACGATGACAGACGCAGGCAGCAAGAGCTGGACCGATTATATCGGAGGAAAACCCCCGGCTGAAAACCGGAAAATCTCTCTGCAGATCCCGGACGCGTTTCTGGACACCCTTGCACTCTCAACGACAAACGAAAATATCTCCATTCCGTCACTGGCTGTCACCGGAAGCATCAGCCTTTCCTCCAATGGCGGAAATATCACCTTTGACAGCCTGGATGTGGGAGACACCTTACTCCTCACTGTTAAAAACGGGGATATTTCGGGGACTGTCAAGGGAAGCTATGACGACTTTGCTATTCAGACCGAAATCAAAAAAGGCGAGAGCAGCCTGCCGGACAGGAAAGAGGGCGGAGATAAGACGCTGCAGGTGTCCTGCAATCATGGAGATGTAAATGTGGAGTTTGTAAAGTGAAGACGAATGTATCGGTTCCCCGGGAAGGGACTATCTCATTTCAGGCCGTAAATGACAATGGAATCCGGACCAATTACGGAGAACAGGCCTTCCGGTATATCGCAGATACGTATTTTCCAGAAGGAGCGATCCGCTGGGAGGAGACAGAAATCTGGGGCCTCCCAGCCTGGGAACTGACAGTATCCTATCCGGCGGTGCGAGGACAGAGTACAGAGGCCTTCTGCGGATATATGGGAGAATTTTGAGGAAGAACTGTACGATTTTATAAGCAGAATAGCAGGCAGCCAGACGGATGCGGAAGACTCGGGGACGGCCTCCAGCGGAACAGATATGGAAGCGCTTGAAGCCAGGATGGAAAAAGAACATCAGGAATGGCTGGAAGAGAGCAGAGAATATATAGAAGAAAATATGGACAGCTGCCTGAAAAGGGAAGCGGATATGGTCTTTCGGCTGGAGGATGGACGGGAATACCGGATGCTCGTCACAGATTATGTGATGGGCGACTGCTTTTATATTCTGCTGGGAGTGGAGGCAGACGGAGCCAGCGTATTTCTTCTGAATCCGGATCCCTTTAATCAGGATATGGGATATATAAAGTGGATGACCTTTGTCAATGAAGATCTGGGGTTTGCCTGCCTGAGCAGAGACGCGGGAGAGAGCGGGGATCTGTACCGGACTGCGGATGGAGGAGAATCCTTTGAAAGGATAGAGTGGCCCCAGGTGGAAGCCGCGCTTGAGGATGGCTCTCCTGTCTGCCCCTTTGACTTTGCGGAGAAACTGGCTGAACAAGATGGAAAACTGTATCTGACTGTAAACCAGGGAGCTACAAAAGTATACCAGAATCAGAACGGGGTCAGCCTCAAAGCCCTGTTTGTTTCGGAGGACCAGGGGGAAAGCTGGAGCTTTGTGGAAGAGACTGTGTGACAGGACGCTTTCGGGCTTTTGTTAACAGGATTACAATGAGTAATGACAAAACATTCGATATAACAATTCTTATGATTTGCAGCTCATCCACTCCGGTTTCCGTGATAACATGAAGTGTATTGCTGATAAAGTTATTGAAGAAATGTTCAAATACACCGGCCCAAAGCGTACCTGTCAGCGCCACGCACAGCCCCCATTCATAGCCTAAAATGCCTGCAAGTACAAGGTAGCCGGCAGACAGGATAAGCGCAGCAGGTATGCCGATACTTCCATCGAGCACCCAGACAATGACAGTAATTATGTGCCATATTCCAAACAAAAGAGACTGTATCAGATTTGCTGTCTTTTGCGTATAGAATGTTTTTCCGATCTGGAACAGCAGACCCCGGAACAGGCCTTCCTCAGCCCAGACGTTGATTATATTCCCCAGCAGACAGATGATAAGCGCCGGCATGGATACTCCAAGGACATTTTGACTGGAAATGGTAAAGTTTGCTATGTAGAAAGAAAATTTCGGGTGTAATCCCATATTTTTGAGAATGAGATATTCTGCAGAATAAGAAATTGAAAAGGTCACGATTCCCAGGAATAATCCCAAAAGGCCGCCTCGTATCATGCCGGATTTTTTAAATCCGATGCCGCTCCAGGAAATCCTCATTTTATGGAGACAAAAGAAAATCACACCGATGGCGAATAGCTTGCAGATAATATTTTCTGCCAGGAACGTCTGGTCTGTTTTCAAGACCAGAAATTCAAAGTCTTTTACCAATGCACAAATGAAGTAAATTCCCAAAATCAGCAAAATGGGCTTTTTCATCTTACTTATCATTCTGAATTCCTGCCATTTCTTTAATCTGAGTAAAAACACCCGTTAGGATTTCGTCCGTTATTTCCATCACTTCATTTATCATCCGCAGTCCCTCTACGAGAAATAAAATAGATGATACCGCTCCTGCCGGGTCGGATAAATGAAATTCCCCCTTTGAAATGCCGTATTCTATCAGTGATAACAAAACTGCTGCTCCTCTTTGGTACTGCCGGGATAATATTTCGGCTCCTATTCCGTTTTTGTTTTCCACACAAAATTCATAAAGGGCAATATTGATGTTCGGCACATCTTTCTTTAAATCCTGCCGGATATGCTGCAGATAGCCATTTAATATCTCTGCCGCAGGTATGTCCTGCCTGATACAGAGCTCCTCCCTGTCCGCTTCCGTCTGCTGCAGATCCTTTAAGATATCGGTAAATATCTGGCGCTTATCTTCATAGTGTCTGTATAAACCCCCTTTGCTAAGCCCGCTTTTTGTACAAATATCCTGCATCGTTACTTTTGTATATCCGTGCTCGGCAAACAAATCAAAAGCAGCGCGGCGGATATGCAGTTTCGTAGAATCTCCTTTTCTTCCCATATTTCAACCTCAATTTCAATTTGCGACTATACCGTCGCTTTTTGCTTATTATAATTCTCCTGTGCTGCTGTGTCAATATAGAGTTTGCTCATGTATTACAAGCCGCGGTCTGTCTGTTCTCCCTAACGGGCAGGCGTACGGCGCAGGCAGCGTATACTGTATACGGTGCGGGCGGCTGGCAAAAAAAGACGGCAGCCGCATTTTACCTGCGGTTACCGCCTCTCGTATACCAGATCCGTAATTCCATTATAGCTCTGTGTCCTCACAAGCCGCAGCTTTCTCTCCTCATCCAGGACAGCGTACCACTGGGGCACCGGCCCTGTTCCGCCAAGGCATTCTTCCATACTTTCCAGATAGGCTTCCTTTGGAATCGCCCATTTCCGGTGAAACCAGTCCGCCAGCCGGTCCTTCAGATCCGGCCTTTCCATCAGTGAGATAATAGAATAAAATTCACTCATAACTATAAAACAGCGTGCTCCTTTCCCTGCGTTGACAGCAGAAAATTTACAGATGCTATTATGATACCGGAATACAGATTCTGATTCAAGGCGGAAAAGATTTCTCCCCTTGCAAAAGCCCGAAAACTCCTGTACTATAGAAAAAGACAGACCACCTTCATCCAGCAGAGATACCCATACCTTTGCCGGATGAGGGCTAAAGCTGTGCGCTCTGCCAGCTGTCTGATCATTAATTTCATGATTCATGAGGGACTTATACAGGAGCCGCCGCCTTACTGTGCGTCTATATAAGAGCCGCCGCCCCGGCTCCTGCTGTCTTACAGTATGGCTATACAAGAGCCAGCCCTCCGGGTTTCTGTTATCTCAATGTACGGCCTCTTCGTGGACGCCTGTATGATTACGGCGGACTGCTTGTCCGTCCGGAAGCATACAGGCGTCCACGAAGGGACGAACATGAGAGACAAAAAACCTGGAGGGCGTCCCTTGCGAAAGCCATACAAAAAATATAGAACAAAGAAAAGGAGCACCCGTATGTACCTAATAGCAGGCCTGGGCAACCCCACCAGGCAATACGAACACACCCGCCACAACATCGGCTTCGACGCCGTCACATATCTGGCGGATCATTATCATATAAGTATGAATACAAAGAAGTTTCAGGGAATCTGCGGAAGCGGATACATCGAAGGGCAGAAGGTTCTGCTCCTGATGCCGCAGACCTACATGAACCTGAGCGGACAGAGCGTTGGGGAGGCAGCGGCCTTCTATAAGCTGGACCCGGAGACAGAGGTCATCATCATCTATGACGACATCGCTCTGGAGCCGGGAAATATCCGCGTCCGCAAGAAGGGAAGCGCCGGCGGACACAACGGAATCAAAAACATCATTTCCCATCTGGGAACCCAGGAATTCCAGCGCATCCGCATCGGCGTGGGAGAGAAACCGAAAGAATACGATCTGGCGGATTATGTGCTGGGGCATTTTTCTCCGGAGGACAGGAAACTGGTAGAGGAAGCCTTTGTCCACGCGGCGGACGCCGTGCGCCTGATGGTGCAGGGAGAGACGGACGAGGCCATGAATCTGTATAACAGAAAACAGAAGCAGGTGTTAGAATGAAAGCCTTTCTGGAACCATTTCAGCAGCTGGGAGTATATGAAGAGATAGAAAGCCGCCTGAAGAAAAACAGGGGCGTGCTGATGCTGACCGGATGCGTGGACTCGCAGAAGGTCCACGCGGCCAGCTGCCTCTGGCAGGGATATCCCTGCCGGATGATTCTGACCTACAGTGAGCAGAAAGCCAGGGAAATCTATGAGGACTGCCGGTTCTTTGACCGGGAGGCCGTGCTGTATCAGGCCAAGGATTTCCTCTTTTTTCATGCGGATATTCAGGGAAATCTGCTGGTACAGCAGAGAGTGCGCGCTCTGCAGGCTCTTCTGACGAAAAAGGAAGTCACGGTCATTACCACCTTTGATGGGCTGATGGACCGGCTGCGCCCGCTGGAGCAGGTGAAAAAAGAGATCCTGACCATAGGCCAGGACAGCATCGTGGAGATCGAGGCGCTCTCGAAGAAGCTGGTAAAGCTGGGCTATGAGAGAACGGGCCAGGTGGAGGCGCCGGGCCAGTTTGCGGTCCGGGGCGGAATCGTGGATATCTTCGCGCTGACGGAAGAGGTGCCCTGGCGGATTGAGTTCTGGGATGATGAGGTGGATTCCATCCGCAGCTTTGACCCGGAGAGCCAGCGTTCCATGGAAAATGTCAGTGAGATTGTGATTTATCCCGCGGCGGAGCCTGTGCCGGAGGAGAACGAGGAGGCAGTCAGCTTCCTGGAGTACTTTGATCCGGACCGGACCCTGTTTTTCCTGGATGAGCCTGCCAGGCTTCTGGAAAAAGGACAGACCGTGGAAAAGGAATTCCGGGAGAGCATGGCCAACCGGGCGGAGCGGGGAGAGGCTCTGCCGGAGGAAGCCAGGCTTCTGTATGGCAGCGAAGAGATCGTGGCCCGTCTGAACCGGAAAAACTGTGTGGCTCTGTGTCTGCTGGAGCAGAAGACTCCTGAGTGGGAGATACAGGGCCGTTATCCCATAGAGGCCCGTTCCATCAATCCCTATAACAACAGCTTTGAGATGCTGGTGAAGGACCTGAAGCGCTGGAAACGGGAAAAATACGCGGTGATTCTCATGTGCGCTTCCGGAACCAGGGCGAAGAGGCTGGCGGCGGATCTCCAGGAGCAGGAGCTGAACAGCTTCTACTGCGAGGATCCGGACCGGGTGGTCGGCCCTTCAGAGATCATGGTGGTGCACGGAAGCCTGCACAGAGGCTATGAATATCCGCTGATCCGTTTTGCGGTTCTTTCCGAGACGGATATTTTCGGCCGGGAAAAGAAGAAACGGAAAAAGAAAAAGGTCTATGAAGGGCAGAAGATTCAGAGTTTTTCCGAGCTGAAGCCCGGAGACTATGTGGTTCATGAAAACCATGGCCTTGGCATCTACCGGGGAATCGAAAAGGTAGAGGTCGACAAGGTCATGAAGGATTATATCAAGATCGAGTACGCAGGCGGAGGAAA
>CALWAZ010000189.1 GCA_944375725.1 uncultured Merdimonas sp.
AAGTTATTATGAAGCATATTCAGACACTGAATACACAGATTCTGCAGAATACCGTGAAGAAGGGCGGCTGCGGAGAGTGCCAGACGTCCTGCCAGTCTGCCTGCAAGACATCCTGCACCGTAGGCAACCAGACGTGTGAGCAGCACAAATAAGAATTGTAAAATAGAAGTGTGAAGAACAAGGATGTCTCAAAAGCGCATGTTTCATGGCTTTTGAGACATCCTTGTTCTGGTGTGGCCCTTCCCGGGCCGGCGCGGACCGGCACAAGAAGCGGATCAGGGAGAGAGAAAGAGATACCGAAACTAGTTTTTTATATTATACATAAGGAGTACGAAAATGATACATCGCTATTACAACAATGGTTACTATATTGTCCTGGATGTGAACAGCGGCGCTGTCCATGTGGTGGATGAGCTGGCCTATGAAGTGATAGGGCTTTATGAGAACAGCAGGCCGGAGGACATTGTGGCAGAGCTTCGTGACAGATGGCCGGAAGATGACATCCGGGAAGTCCTGGATGATGTGGAGACGCTGAAAAACCAGGGAACACTTTTCACGGAGGATACCTACAGGGATCGGGTAATTGATTTCAAGAAGCGTTCTACGGTGGTGAAGGCGCTGTGCCTTCATATCGCCCATGACTGCAATCTGGCCTGTCGTTACTGCTTCGCGGAAGAAGGAGAATATCACGGACGCCGGGCTCTGATGAGTTATGAGACCGGAAAGCAGGCTCTGGATTTCCTGATTGCCAATTCCGGAAACCGGCACAATCTGGAAGTGGATTTCTTCGGCGGAGAACCGCTGATGAACTGGCAGGTGGTTAAGGAACTGGTGGCTTATGGCCGGGAGCAGGAGAAAATTCATGATAAGAAATTCCGTTTCACACTGACTACAAACGGTGTCCTTCTGAATGATGAAGTACAGGAATTTCTGAACAGAGAGATGAGCAACGTAGTGTTAAGCATTGACGGCCGGAAGGAAGTCAACGACAAAATGCGTCCCTTCCGAAACGGCCGCGGCAGTTACGATCTGATTGTGCCGAAGTTTCGGAAACTGGCAGAGAGCCGGAATCAGAACAATTACTATGTGAGAGGCACTTTTACCCGGAATAATCTGGATTTCTCCGAGGATGTGCTGCATCTGGCGGATCTGGGCTTTAAGCAGATTTCCGTAGAGCCAGTGGTTGCGGCTCCGGAAGAGCCCTATGCGCTCCGGGAAGAGGACATTCCGGTGATTTGTGAGCAGTATGACAAGCTGGCTGCGGAGATGGTGCGCCGCCATGGAAAGGAAAATGATTTCAATTTCTTCCATTTCATGATTGATCTGACCGGAGGCCCCTGCGTCTACAAACGGCTTTCCGGCTGCGGCTCCGGAACAGAGTACCTGGCAGTGACGCCCTGGGGCGATCTGTATCCCTGCCATCAGTTTGTGGGAAATGAAAAGTTTCTGATGGGAAATGTCTGGGACGGAGTGAAGAATACAGAGCTTCGGGACGAGTTCAAATGCTGCAATGTGTACGCAAAGGAAAAATGTCAGAAGTGTTTTGCAAAGTTTTACTGCAGCGGCGGCTGCGCGGCGAATTCCTACAATTTCCACGGCTCTATTAACGACGCTTATGACATCGGCTGTGAGCTGGAGAAGAAACGTGTGGAGTGTGCCATCATGATCAAAGCTGCCACAGCGGGCCTGGACGCGCGGCAGGCAGAGGAAGAACAGGAAGATTCAGCGGCCGCGGGAAAGAATCCGGGTACCGGAGAAGAGTAAGCATGAAGGAACAGTGGGTAGAGGCACCCAGAGTCGGGGGGAATCAGGAGCTTGCCCGTAAGTTTTCCGTAAGTCCCATGGCCATGCGGCTGATCCGCAGCCGGGCTGGTGAAAGCGAGGAAGAGATTCGGGAGTATCTTCAGGGAACCATCGAGGAGCTGGCAGATCCCTGCCTGATGAAGGGAATGAAAGAAGCAGTCTCTCTTCTGCGGCAGAAAATCCGGGAAGGAGCCAGTATTCGGATTATCGGCGATTATGACATTGACGGAGTGAACGCCACCCATATTCTGATTACGGCGCTGAAAAGGGCCGGAGCGAAGGCGGATACCGTGATTCCTGACCGGATGAAGGATGGATACGGAATCAATGAGCATCTGATTGAGGATGCCAGGGAGGCAGGCGTGGATACCATTGTCACCTGTGACAACGGCATCGCGGCGGCAAAAGAAATTGCTTTTGCGAAGGAGCTTGGCATGACGGTAATCGTCACCGATCACCATGATATTCCCTATCGGGAGGAAAAGGATGGAAGCCGCACCGTAATCCTGCCGCCGGCGGATGTGATTGTGAATCCGAAGCAGGCAGACTGCCCGTACCCCTTTAAAAAACTCTGCGGAGCGGCGGTGGCCTGGAGGCTTGCGGAAGCCCTTTACCGGGAGGAAGGAATTTCCAGAGAGGAATTTCTTGATCTGGCAGAGTTCGCGGCGGTGGCCACTGTAGGCGATATCATGGATCTGACCGGAGAGAACCGGATTCTGGTGAAATACGGCCTGAAACGGCTGGAGCAGACGAAAAATCCCGGATACCGGGCCCTTCTGGCCGTGAACGGCCTGGAAGGGAAAAAGCTGACAGCCTACCATATTGGCTTTGTCATCGGCCCCTGTATCAATGCCAGCGGGCGGCTGGACACAGCCAAACGGGCGCTGGCTCTGCTGGGAGCAGAGACGAAGGCAGAAGCAGAGGAGCTGGCCGGCGATTTGAAGGCGCTCAACGACAGCCGCAAGGATCTGACGGTGAAAGGCACCCAGAGGGCGGTGCAGCTGATTGAGGAGACGGATTTAAGGCAGGACCGGGTTCTGGTGGTCTATCTTCCAGACTGTCATGAGAGCCTGGCAGGGATCATAGCAGGACGAATCCGGGAAAAGTATTTCCGTCCCTGTTTTGTGCTGACGGACGCGGAGGACGGAGTCAAAGGCTCCGGCCGTTCCATTCCCGGGTACCATATGTTTGATGAGATGACAAAGGTACGGGAACTCTTTACCAAGTACGGCGGCCATCCCATGGCGGCAGGGCTTTCTCTGAAGCCTGAAAATGTGGAGCCTTTCCGGAAAGCGGTCAACGAAAACTGCACTCTGACAGAAGAAGATCTGACGCCGAAGCTTATCTATGACGCGGTTCTTCCCATCTGTTACGCGGGGGAGCAGATTATCCGGGAGCTGGAGCTTCTGGAGCCTTTTGGAAAAGCCAATGAAAAACCGGTGTTCGCGGCCGCGAATCTGAAGGTTAGAAGCGCCCGCATCATCGGAAAGAACCAGAACGTGCTGAAAGCGGTTCTGGAAGGGCCGGACGGCACCAGACTGGACACCATCAGCTTCGGGGACGTTCAGGAAAATCTGGCATATATTGAAGAAAAGCAGGATGTCTGCATTCTTTACTATCCGGAGATCAATGAGTACCAGGGCCGGCGCAGCGTCCAGCTGGTGGTGGAGAGCTGGAGGTAAGCCAGAGAGGGAGAGGGTTTCCGGGGCGGCTGCCAGGTGTGGGCCAGGGCCGCCGGAAGCCCGCAGAAAAGCGAAAATCTTGTCAAATACGGCCGTTCATGCTATACTATAGTACGTGTGTACAGGCGCGTCTGTGAAAAAGTCAGCGGACATTTCTGCGGCGCGTATGAGACGCGGCACGCATGAAAGGTGCCGCGCATGAAATGCACTATGCATAAAATATACCGCGCATGGAGCGCGCTGCTCATAGAAATGATGGGAAAACCTTAGGAAAAGAGGATTACAGATATGAAAAAGCTGGAAGACTATGTAAGAAGCATTCCGGATTTTCCGGAAGAGGGAATTATTTTCAGAGACATTACTTCCGTACTGCAGGATGCGGATGGGCTGCATCTGGCCATCGATTCCATGCAGGATCTGCTGAAGGATGTGGATTTTGACGTGATAGTGGGCGCGGAATCCAGAGGCTTTGTATTCGGGGCTCCTATCGCCTACAATATGCACAAGCCCTTTGTGCTGATCCGCAAGAAGGGCAAGCTGCCCTGCGAGACAGTATCCCAGAAGTACGATCTGGAGTATGGAAGCGCTGAGATTGAGATGCACAAGGACTCCATCAAGCCGGGCCAGAAGGTGGTCCTGGTAGACGATCTGATTGCTACGGGAGGAACCATTGAGGCGGCGGCAGAGCTGGTAGAGTCTCTGGGCGGCGTCGTGGTGAAGATTATCTTCTTGATGGAGCTGGCAGGCCTGAAGGGCCGTGAGCGTCTGAAAAAGTACAATGTGGATTCCGTGATTCGGTATGAAGGAAAATAGCTGAAATAAAAACACGAAAGAACATGTAAAATTGTGGCAAAAGGCAGGTGTTGACAATGGCAGAGATGAAGATTGGCGTGAAGGACCGGGACCAGGAAGTGAATCACGATGATGAGAATGTAAAGGCCATGCAGGATTTTACAAGCCCTGATGTGCTTTACAAAGAGCTGATAAGCAGCGTGCTGAAATATCATCCATCCACCGACATCAGCATGATTGAGAAGGCTTACAAGATTGCGTCGGAGGCCCACAAGGGACAGCTGCGCAAATCCGGCGAGCCTTATATCATTCATCCGCTCTGTGTGGCAATCATTCTGGCGGACCTGGAGCTTGACAAGGAGACCATTGTGGCGGGCCTTTTGCATGACGCGGTGGAGGACACCGTGATGACCACCGAGGAGATAGCCAGCGAATTCGGAGATGAGGTGGCTCTTCTGGTGGATGGCGTCACAAAGCTGGGACAGCTGTCCTATTCCGCGGACAAAATCGAGGTACAGGCCGAAAATCTCCGGAAAATGTTCCTGGCTATGGCCAAGGATATCCGGGTCATTCTGATTAAACTGGCGGACCGTCTGCACAACATGCGGACCCTCCAGTATATGAAGCCGGAGAAGCAGAAGGAAAAGGCCCGGGAGACCATGGACATCTATGCGCCCATCGCTCAGAGGCTTGGTATCTCCAAGGTGAAGAACGAGCTGGATGACCTGTCGCTGAAATATCTGGAGCCGGAGGTCTATTATGACCTGAAGGAGCAGATCGCAGAGAAGAAGAGCGATCGGGAAGCCTTTGTGCAGCGGATTGTGACAGAGGTGCAGCAGCATATGAAAAACGCGGGCATCGAAGCCCATGTGGACGGACGTGTCAAGCATTTTTTCAGTATTTATAAGAAAATGGTGAATCAGCACAAGACCCTGGATCAGATTTATGATCTGTTTGCGGTCCGCATTATCGTGGAGACAGTGAAGGACTGCTATGCGGCCCTGGGCGTGATTCATGAAATGTATAAACCGATTCCGGGACGTTTTAAGGACTATATCGCCATGCCCAAGGCGAATATGTACCAGTCTCTGCATACGACCCTGATCGGGCCCAACGGCCAGCCCTTTGAAATCCAGATCCGTACCTACGAAATGCATAAGACGGCAGAGTACGGTATCGCGGCCCACTGGAAATACAAGGAGAGCAGCGACGGCAAGAAGCCGGTGGATCAGCAGGAGGCCGAGAAAATGACCTGGCTGCGGCAGATTCTGGAGTGGCAGCGGGACATGTCCGACAACAAGGAGTTTATGAACCTGCTCAAGAGCGATCTGGACCTGTTTTCCGACAGCGTATACTGTTTTACGCCTACCGGAGAGGTAAAGGCGCTGCCCAGCGGCTCCACGCCCATTGACTTTGCCTACAGCGTGCACAGCGCCGTGGGAAACAAGATGATCGGCGCCCGGGTAAACGGAAAGCTGGTAACCATTGATTACAAGATTCAGAATGGCGACCGGATTGAGATTATCACCTCTCAGAATTCCAGAGGTCCCAGCCGTGACTGGCTGAATGTGGTAAAGAGCACCCAGGCCAAGAACAAGATCAATCAGTGGTTCAAGAATCAGTTTAAGGAAGAGAATATCCTGAAGGGCAAGGAAATGCTTGCCCAGTACTGTAAGCTGAAATCCATCAATACGGCCAACATCATGAAGCCGGAGTTCCAGGCGGCTGTCATGCGCAAGTACGGCTTCCGCGACTGGGATTCCGTGCTGGCAGCCATCGGACACGGCGGCCTGAAGGAAGGCCAGGTCATCAATAAGATGGTGGAGGAGTATGAGAAGCGCCACAAGAAGGAAATCACCGATGAAAAGGTGCTGGAGGCCGTCACAGAGAACAAGAACAACAAGCTGAAGCTGACCAAGTCCAAGAGCGGCATTGTGGTGAAGGGACTGTCAGATGTGTCCGTCCGGTTTTCCAAGTGCTGCAGCCCTGTGCCGGGTGATGAGATCGTCGGCTTTGTGACCAGGGGCCGGGGCGTGTCCATTCACCGGACCGACTGCATCAATATCATCAATCTCCAGGAATCTGAGCGCCAGCGTCTGATTGACGCTGAGTGGCAGGATGTGGGTCCCTCCTCCGGAGAAAAATATGCCACAGAGATCAAGATCTACGCAAACAACCGGACCGGCCTTATGGTGGACATTTCCCGTATTTTCACTGAACGGGGCATTGATATGACCAGCATGAATGTACGGACCAGCAAGCAGGGAACCGCTACGATTTCCGTTACCTTCGACATCGGAGGCAAGGAAGAGCTGCAGAAGATTGCGGAGAAGCTGTATCAGGTGGAGAGCGTGCTGGATGTGGAGCGCGCCACAGGCTGATCAGGCCAGGAGGATATATGAAGATAGAAAGCATGGTTTTGGGAGCGGTGGCGACCAACTGCTATTTTGTCATAAACGAAGAGACAAAAGAAACGATTGTAATCGATCCGGCGGACCGGGCGGACAGGATTCTGGAAAAAGCCTCGGCGGAAGGGCTGAGTCTGAAGGCGGTTTTCCTGACCCACGGACATGCGGATCATATGCTGGCGGTACCGGAGCTTCGAGAAAAGACGGGGATTCCCGTCTATGCCAGCCAGGCGGAGGAGAAGCTTCTGGCGGATCCGAACCAGAATCTGTCTCTGGGCCTGTTTGGAAAGTCTCTTTCCCTGAAGGCAGATGTTCTCACAGAGGATGGACAGGAGCTGGAAGCGGCCGGCATGAAATTCCGGGTGCTTTTCACGCCGGGCCATACGCCGGGAGGCTGCTGTTATTATAATCAGGAGGAGAATGTCCTGTTTTCCGGGGATACTCTGTTCTGCGGATCGGTAGGCCGGACGGACTTCCCTGGAGGAAGCATGGGAACTCTGGTGCGTTCCATCGGGGAAAAGCTGATGCCCCTTCCCGATGAGACGAGAGTATATCCGGGCCATCAGGAGGAGACGACCATCGGCGCGGAACGCCGTTACAATCCCTATTTGAGGAGTTTTTAAGGAACTGCTGCTATGATAGAAGTAAAGATAAATGACGGAAGCTTTGCCTACGATATCCATTCCCTGATTCAGGCCTTTTATCCGGGCGTGGAGGTACAGGTCCGGGAAAAGGAAGCCTTTACAGAAGATTCGCCTCTTAAGATGGAGGTGTGGGCGGGCACCGAGGAGATCCGTTTCCGGATTCTGGAGGACGGAGTGTGCCGGGAAGAGGCCGCTGCCCAGGTAGAGGATCCGGAGAGAAAAGCACTGAAAAATCAGATGAAGAAGCTTCTCTATGAGAAGCTCTGCGCGTTTACAGGGAAGAAGCTGCCCTGGGGGACTCTGACCGGGATCCGTCCGGTCAAGATTCCCATGGCTATGCTGGAGGAAGGTCATTCCAATCTGGAAATCGCCCGCTATATGTGGGAGACCTATGACTGCAGCAAAGAAAAGGCTGCCCTGGCGGTTTCCATTGCAAACAGAGAGAGGGAAGTCCTGAAGGGGCTTGACTATGAGAAGGGCTACAGTCTTTATGTGGGCATTCCTTTCTGTCCCAGCATCTGTCTGTATTGTTCCTTTTCCTCTTCTCCGATCAAGCTTTGGGAGAAGAGAATTGAGGACTACCTGGACGCCCTTTTCAAGGAGCTTGCGTTTCTGGGAAAGGCCTATGCAGGCAGGAAGCTGAATACGGTATATGTGGGCGGAGGCACGCCTACGACTCTGAATGCTTCCCAGCTGGACAGACTGCTGTCCTGTATAGAAGAAAATTTTGATTTGAAGGATTTAAAGGAGCTGACGGTGGAGGCCGGGCGTCCGGACAGTGTGGCCCCGGAAAAATTCCGGGTTCTGAAAGAGCACCAGGTGACGAGAATCTCCATCAATCCCCAGACCATGAATCAGAAGACCCTGGATCTGATAGGCAGAAAGCATACGCCGGAGCAGATCAAGGAAGCCTATCATATGGCCCGGGAAGCAGGCTTTGACAATATCAACATGGATCTGATTGTGGGTCTGCCCGGAGAAGGCATAGAAGATGTGCGCCATACCATGGAAGAGCTGCGCCTTCTCGATCCGGACAGCATCACGGTTCATTCCCTGGCGGTTAAGCGGGCGGCCAGACTGAAGCTGTTCCGGGATACCTATGAGGAGATGGGCTTTCAGAACAGTCAGGAGATCATGGATCTTACTTACCGGTACTGCGTGGAGCAGGGGGTATATCCCTATTACCTGTACCGTCAGAAAAATATGGCCGGCAATTTTGAAAATGTGGGTTATGCGAAGGTTGACAAAGCGGGAATTTACAATATACTGATTATGGAAGAAAAGCAGACGATTCTGGCCGCGGGAGCCGGGGCCTCTTCCAAGTTTGTGTTTGCCGCGGATCACATCGAGCGCGTGGAGAATGTGAAGGATGTGGCGCAGTACATCGGGCGCATTGATGAGATGATTGAGCGGAAGAGAAGTTTTATGGCGACGCATGGTCTGTTGAAAGAGAGTCAGGAGCAGAGATGAATGAAGTGACACCCCTTTCCTTTTTCGAAGAGGATATCACCGAAGAAATCAATCATGGCATCCGGGTCAGCAACCTGGCCTACTACGTGGCAAAGAATCTGGGGCTCTATGAAACCCAGTGCCATGAGCTGGCAGTGGCCGGCATGGTACATGATATCGGAAAGCTCCGGGTGTCTGGCTATCTGTACGGCCGTCATGAAGATACGCTGAAGATAGAAGAGATGAAATATGTCCGGATGCATCCGAGGCTGGGATATGAGCTTCTGATGCGCCATGATTATTCGGATTTCGTGGTGGAAAGTATTCTGTATCATCATGAAAATTATGACGGTTCCGGTTATCCGGAAAATCTGGCAGGCGGCCAGATTCCGCTGGGAGCCCGGATTTTGAGAGTCTGTGACGTGTACGCGGCGCTGACCTCGGATCGTCCCTACCGCAGGGCCTTTGATTCGGAGACAGCGGTGGAGCTGATGATTGATGAAGTAAAAAATTTTGATATGAAAATATTTCTGGCCTTTCAGAGAGTGATTCACGAGGAGGAGCTGCAGGAGAAATGGGCCCTTCCGGGTCTGAAGGTACGGATTACAGAGGAGGAGACGATATGATTACACAGGCTCCAAGAGGAGTGGAAGACTGGTACGGCGAGCGCATGCACAGGCGCGCCTGGGTGGAACGGCAGGCAAGAGAGCTGGCCCGCACCTATAATATGACAGAGATTATCACCCCCATGTTTGAGCATACAGTCCTGTTCCAGAGGGGAGTAGGCGAGACTACGGATGTGGTGCAGAAGGAAATGTACACCTTCAAGGACAAGGGTGACCGGAGCATCACCCTGAAGCCGGAGGGAACGGCAGGCGTTATGCGCGCCTATCTGGAGCACAATATGTATGCCAACCCGGCGCCTACAAAGCTGTTTTATGTGACCCAGGCATTCCGGTATGAGAAGCCCCAGAGCGGACGGCTCCGCCAGCATCATCAGTTTGGCGTGGAGTTTGTGGGCTCCAAGAGCCCCCTGGCCGAGGTGGAGGTAATCTCCCTGGCAGCCACATTTATCCGGAAAATCGGTTTGAAGGATGTGAAGCTTCATATCAACAGCATTGGCTGTCCTAACTGCAAAAAGGATTACAATGATGCCCTCCTGGCCTATCTGAGAAAGCATGAGGAGCACTTGTGCCCCACCTGCCGGGAGAGAATGCAGAAGAATCCCATGCGTGTCCTGGACTGCAAGGTTCCCGAGTGTAAGGAGATTGTAAAGGACGCGCCCAGAACCATCGATTATCTGGACGAGGAATGCAGGACACACTTTGAGGAGCTCAAGAAGCTTTTGACGGAACTGGAAATCCCCTTTGAAGTGGATACAGGAATCGTGCGCGGCCTGGATTATTATACAAAGACCGTATTTGAGTTTGTAAATTCTGAAGGCTTTACTCTCTGCGGAGGCGGGCGCTATGACGGACTGATTCACGAGATCGATGAGAAGCACGACATTCCTTCCGTGGGCTTCGGCATGGGAATCGAAAGAATTCTGTATTTCCTGGAGAAGGAGGGTGTGGAGCTTCCGCCCATGGAGACTCCGGATCTGTACGTGGGAATTCTGGGAGCAGACGCCAGAGCGAAGGCGTATAAGCTGGTAAATGAGATCAGAAGCCATGGCCTGATTGTGGAGACAGATTATATGGACCGCAGCGTGAAGGCCCAGATGAAATACGCCAATAAGATTGGCGCGAAGAAAGTAGTCATCATCGGCGCGGATGAGCTTTTAAAGGGCACGGCCAATGTAAAGGACATGGCTACCGGCGAGCAGACAGAAGCAGCTTTAAATGAGCTTCCGGCTCTGTTTTCATAAAGCGAACAATTTCAGGAGGAGAAAAGAGATGTTTCAGTCAAGAACACATACCTGCAATGAGCTGCGGCTTTCTGACGCAGGAAAGACCGTAACCCTTGTGGGATGGTATGAAAATATGCGTAAGGTCAGCAAGAATCTGGGATTCCTGATTCTGCGCGACTTCTACGGAACGACCCAGGCAGTCATCGAGACAGAGGAAATGATGGCCCGCCTGTCCGGTGTCAACACAGAGTCCACGCTGTCTATTACAGGCGTGGTGCGGGAGCGTTCCAGCAAGAACCCGAATCTGCCCACCGGCGAGATTGAGGTAGTACCCACCGATATTCAGGTGCTGGGCCGCTGCCGTTACAATGAGCTTCCCTTTGAGATCAACCGTTCCAAGGAAGCAGATGAAAATACAAGATTGAAATACCGTTATCTGGATCTGCGCAATCCGGCTGTGAAGGAGCGGATCGTTCTGCGCTGCAATGTGGTGGCTGAGCTGAGAAAGAGCATGATGGAGCATGGTTTCCTGGAGATTACCACTCCGATTCTGACCTGTTCTTCTCCGGAAGGAGCGAGAGATTATCTGGTTCCCTCCAGAAACCATCCGGGCAAGTTTTACGCCCTGCCCCAGGCGCCCCAGCAGTTCAAGCAGCTTCTGATGACCTCGGGCTTTGACCGCTATTTCCAGATCGCTCCCTGCTTCCGCGATGAGGACGCAAGAGCAGACCGCTCTCCGGGAGAGTTTTATCAGCTGGATATGGAGATGGCATTCGCTTCCCAGGACGATGTATTTGCGGTTCTGGAGGATGTGCTTCCGCCCATCTTTGCCAAATACGGCGTATACAGGACGGCGTCCAGCGCTCCCTTTAAGCGCATTTCCTATCATGACGCTATGGAAATCTATGGCTCGGACAAGCCGGACCTGCGCATCGATCTGACGCTGCAGGACGCTGCGGCCTGCATGGAAGGCTGCGGCTTCGGCCCCTTTGAGGGACAGACCGTAAAGGCAGTGGTATTCAGTGATTTCAAGGGCAGCCGCAAGGTGATCGACAAGATCTGCGCGGACGTGGAGGTACAGACCGGAAACAAGGCATACTGGTTCCGTCTGGACGAAAACGGCGAGCTGGTAGGAGGAATCTCCAAATTCCTGGCAGACCGGAAGGATGCTGTCATCGAAGCCCTTTCCTTAAAGCCCGGCGATTTCGTCGGCCTGGCAGCAGGAAAGAAGCTTGTGGCGCAGAAAACAGCCGGTGTGCTGCGCAAGGTTCTCGGAAATACGGTGGAAGGCCATATGAATAAGGAATGCTACGAGTTCTGCTGGATCGTAGATTTTCCCATGTATGAGATCGGCGAGGAGTCCGGAAAGCTGGAGTTCTGCCACAACCCGTTCTCCATGCCCCAGGGCGGCATGAAGGATCTGACAGAGAAGGATCCGCTGGACATCTATGCTTACCAGTACGACCTGGTCTGCAACGGCGTGGAGCTGTCCTCCGGCGCGGTCCGGAACCACGATCCGGAGATCATGGTTAAAGCTTTTGAACTGGTAGGCCTTGGTGAGGATGATGTAAAGGCCAAGTTCCCGGCCATGTACAATGCATTCTGCTACGGCGCTCCGCCTCACGCAGGCATCGCTCCGGGTGTAGACCGTATGGTAATGCTGATCGCAGGTGAGGAGAGCATCCGTGAGATTATCCCGTTCCCCATGAACAAGACGGCTCAGGATGTGATGATGGGAGCTCCCGCCGAGGTAGATCCCCAGCAGCTGAAGGATGTGCATATCCAGGTGGTTATGCCGGAGAAGAAGGAGCAGTAAAAACCGGAGATGAAAGTACTGTGTTTCGGTTCTCTGAATATTGATTATACCTACAAGGTAGAACATTTTGTGCAGAAGGGTGAGACGATTTCTTCTCAGTCCCTTCAGGTGTTCAGCGGAGGCAAGGGACTGAACCAGTCCATAGCTCTGGCGAAGGCCGGAGCTGACACCAGCCACGCAGGCGCCATTGGAACAGACGGACGCTTTCTCCTGGAACAGATGGAGGCAGCCGGCGTTCATACGGAGCATGTTGCAGTGCTGGAGGATGTCCGTTCCGGAAACGCCATTATCCAGAATGATAAGGAAGGGGACAACTGCATTATTCTGTATGGGGGCGCAAACCAGGCCATTACCAGAGAACAGGCAGATTCCGTGATAGGAAGCTTTGCTCCTGGGGATTACATTGTCCTCCAGAATGAGATCAATGAGCTGGCCTACATTATGCAGAAGGCTCATGAGAGAGGAATGAAGGTGATTCTGAATCCATCTCCGATGGATGAGAAGATCAAGACGCTTCCTCTCGAATATGTGGATTTCTTTCTGCTGAACGAGGTGGAAGCGGGACAGATTCTGGAGACGGAGGAGACAGAAGGTGAGATTCTGGCTGACCGGCTTCTGGAACGGTTTCCGGGAGCTGCCATTGTGCTGACACTGGGGTCCAAGGGGTCCATCTACGCAGATGGGAAACAGAAAATCCGTCAGAAGGCATACCGTGTGAAAGCAGTGGACACCACAGCCGCGGGTGATACCTTCACCGGATATTTTATCGCGGAAATGGCATCCGGGCAGACAGCGGAAAGAGCCATGGATCTGGCTTCCAGAGCGTCAGCCATTGCTGTGACCAGAGCAGGAGCGGCTCCATCGATTCCTCTCAGGAAAGAAGTGGAGGAGTATGTTCCAAACCTGTAAGGCCCAAAAATAGAAACGTCTTTTCCTGAGGCCGGATGCGGCCTGTGGGAGAGGGCGTTTTTCTTTTGCTTAGAGAAAGTCTGAAGGACATGCCGCGTGCCTGCGGACCAGGAGTTTTCATGACTGAAAAATTAAAGCGAAAAGCCCTTATCACTATTTGACGAATATCACTCTGTGTGCTAAACTAAAATGCGAACTTTAATATATGACATTTGTATAGGAAATAAGCGGAGAAGTGCGCGCCTGCGGGCGTGGAAAAGGGAATCAGGTGGAAGGCCTGAGCGATCCGGTCACTGTAAGCAGAAGCTTCTGCCTGAAAAGCCATTGCGCGGGTTTGCGTGAGAAGGCAGGTGGAAGGAAGGCGTGAGTCGAGCCAGAAATGGGACGAGACGGCTGAAAGCTGCGAGCCAGGAAACCTGCTTTTCTGCGTGAACTGGACAGGCTTCCGAGAAAAGCAGTTCCGAGGAGAGAATCAGAGGAGGGATCTGTCGCAGGCAGTTCGCTCTTTTTTGTTTTACGCGGAATTGAGGAGGAAAGGATTTTCGGGAAGGCCCGGACCATTTCTATGGAAGGAAGAGGCATGTCAGAACAGTTTTCAAGAACAGAGCTTCTACTGGGAAGCAGGGCAATGGAAATATTGAAGAATTCAAGGGTAGCTGTTTTCGGAATCGGAGGCGTCGGAGGCTATGTGGTAGAGGCCCTGGCGCGAAGCGGCGTGGGGACGCTGGTGCTTACGGACAAGGACCGGGTCTGCCTGTCCAATCTGAACCGGCAGATCATTGCCACCCATAAGACCATCGGGCGTTATAAGACCGAGGTGATGCGGGAGCGGATCCTGGATATCAATCCGGAGGCGGAGGTTATCACCCATGAATGCTTCTATCTGCCGGAGACAAAGGGAGAGTTTGATTTTTCTTCTTATTCTTATGTGGTAGACGCGGTGGATACGGTGACGGCAAAACTTTCTCTGGTGGAAGAGGCAGGGAAGGCAGGCGTGCCGGTTATCAGCAGCATGGGAGCGGGGAATAAGCTGAATCCGTTCCTGTTTGAGACAGCGGACATTTATGAGACTTCCGTGTGTCCTCTGGCCCGAGTCATGCGCCGGGAGCTTCGGAAACGGGGAATCGATCACCTGAAGGTAGTCTATTCCAAAGAGAAGCCGCTTACGCCTCTGGAAGAGACGGACGCGCCGGGCTCTACGGCCTGGGTGCCCTCCGCGGCCGGTCTTATGATTGCTTCCGAGGTAATCCGGGATCTGACGGAAGCGGCGGTCAGGGAAGTCCGGGAGGGCACGGAGCAGACCGGCAGAGAGCAGACTGGCAGGACGAAATGAGAGGATAAACAAAAAAGGAAAAACAAAGGAAAACCGGAGCAGCAGAACGGTGGAATAGAAGGAGAGCAGTATGAAAGGCAAGTTATACGGAATTGGTGTGGGGCCGGGAGATCCGGAGCTTCTGACACTGAAGGCAAAAAGAATTCTGGAGGCGGCGGATGTGGTGGCGGTGCCTGTGAAGGAAGAGGGAGAGAAAAGCACGGCGCTGGAGATTATCCGGCCGGTGGTCTCTCTGGAACATAAGGAGCTTCTGGAAGTGGTATTCCGGATGGCAAAGGACAAGGAAGAGCGGAAGCGCTGCCGGGAAGCCGCCGGAAAGCAGCTGACGGATGTGCTTGATCAGGGAAAGACAGTGGCTATGATTACACTGGGAGATGTGGCTGTTTACAGCACTTATATGTATGTGAACCAGTACGCGGCAGAGAGGGGCTATGAGACAGAGATTATTCCGGGAATTCCCTCTTTCTGCAGCGGAGCGGCGGCAGCCGGCCTTCCACTGATGGAAGGAAATGAGTCTCTGGTGATTGTGCCTTCCGTAAAGGCAGGGAAGGCTCTGGAGGATGCCATCGCGGGCTTTGACAATGTGGTGGTGATGAAGGCCGGAAACAGCATTGGAAAAATCGGAGAGCTGCTGGACAAGTATGGGCGCGACAGAGAGTGCGCCACCGTATTGAGCTGTGTGGGAATGAAAGACGAGTATATCGGCCCGCTGGATCCGGATCGGGAATACAGCTATTTTACGACAGTCATGATAAAAAGAGAGAAGAGGTAGGGAAATATGGTATCATTTATCGGAGCAGGCCCGGGAGATCCGGAGCTTCTGACTATCAAAGGAAAAAAACTGATTGACAGCGCGGATGTGATCATTTACGCGGGTTCTCTGGTAAACCCGGAAGTATTAAAGGACGCAAAGCCTGGAGCAAAGATTTACAACAGCGCCGGGATGACTCTGGAAGAGGTCCTGGATGTGATGAAGGACGCGGAAGAGCGGGGACTGAAGGTGGCCAGAGTGCATACGGGAGATCCGGCAGTGTTCGGCGCCCACCGGGAGCAGATGGACGCTCTGGAACGCATGGGAATCGAATATGAGGTGATTCCCGGCGTCAGCTCTTTCCTGGCTACAGCGGCAGTGCTGAAAAAGGAATATACGCTCCCCGGTGTCAGCCAGACGGTGATTCTGACCAGAATGGAAGGCCGCACTCCCATGCCGGAGGGCGAAAAACTCAAGGATCTGGCGAAGCATCACGCGACTATGGTGATTTTCCTCAGCGTGGGAATGATGGACGAGCTGGCTGCCACCCTGCGGGAAGAATACCGTCCCGATACGCCGGTGGCCGTGGTTTACAAGGCTACCTGGGAAGATCAGAAAATTGTGCGGGGCACATTGCTGGATATCGCGGATAAGGTGCGTGAGGCGGGAATCCGGAAGACGGCCCTTACGGTGGTCGGAGATTTCCTTGGGGATGAATATGAGCTTTCCAAGCTTTATGATAAAACCTTTACACATGAGTTCAGAAAGGGAGTAGACGCGTAATGAGTATCCGGCTTGTCAGTATCAGCCATAAGACGGCGCCGCTGGAGGTCCGGGAACTGTTTGCTTTTACGAAAGAGCAGCAGGAAGAGCTGATGAGACTTCTGATTTCCGAGGGAGGAGCAGCGGAGAGCGTGGTAATCTCCACCTGCAACCGTACGGAAATTTATACCTATTATGAAGACAGGGAAGGCCAGCGGAAGAATCTGTTTACCCTGCAGCAGCAGCTGATCCTGCGGGAAGCAGGCGCGGCGGACCGGCCGGACGTGGCGGATTATCTCCGCTTTTACCAGGAGGAAAAGGCAGTCAGCCATCTCTTTTCCGTGACGGCAGGGCTGGATTCCATGGTGGTGGGCGAGGATCAGATCCTCGGCCAGGTAAAGAAGGCCCAGGAGCAGGCCCAGGAGGCAGGCACCTGTGGAAAATACCTGAACACGCTGTTCCGCTATGCCATTACCTGTTCCAAAAAGATAAAGACAGAGACAGATCTTTCCAAAACTGCTGTTTCCACGGCTACTCTGGCGGTGAAGGCGGCGGATGAAGCTCTGGGCGGCCTTGCGGGGAAGCATGTGATGGTCATCGGAGGCACCGGTCAGATCGGAGGCATCGTGCTGAAAAATCTTTACAGCATGAAAGGATTACATATTTACAGTACCATCCGCAATGTGACGCTGACCCATGACGCCCATATGAAAAGTGAATCGAATACACTGATTGATTACAAGGACCGGTATGAGTATCTGGATCAGATGGACGTGGTGATCAGCGCTACAGCCAGTCCACACTATACCCTGACCTATGCCAGAGTGAAAGAAAAACTGAAGACGGATAAGCCAAGAGTCTTTGTGGATCTGGCGGTTCCGGTGGATATAGAGGAGAGCATCGCGGGCCTGCCCCGGACCTTTTTCTATAACATGGATGATTTTGAGGAGCTGGCCAAAGCCAACAATCAGGCGAAAAAGCAGGCAGTCCGCCAGGCCGGGGAGATTCTGGAAGAGTACGAAGAGGATTTCATGCGCTGGATGATTTTCCAGCAGGCGGTACCCCAGATCCAGACTGTAAAGACCTGGATCGAGGAGGAGGCCGGACGGAAGGGCCTGGACCGGGCTTTGGACAAGCTCTTTTACCGGATTCGGGAAAACGCGGCGCCGGAGGAGCTCCGGGCATTTTTCCGGTGTATGGAGCCGTAGAGCAGAGGCTCGGAAAAGAGTCATAGAGGAGGAAAGACGATGGGAAAATTATATGTGGTGGGCTTTGGGCCGGGAGGCTACGAGCACATGACCGCCAAATGTATCGATGTGATTGAGAAAGCGGATATTATAACCGGATATACCACCTATGTGGAAATGCTGAAGGAGTTCTTCCCGGACAAGACCTATCTGGCTACGCCCATGATGCAGGAAGTGAAGCGCTGCCGGATGGCAGTGGAGGAGGCCATGAAAGATCAGACGGTAGCCATGGTGAGCTCCGGAGACAGCGGGATCTATGGAATGGCCGGAATCATTTACCAGGTGGCAGAGGAAATGGGCGCGGATATCGAGATTGAGACTGTACCGGGCGTGACGGCGGCCAGCGCGGCGGCTTCTGTGCTGGGCGCTCCGCTGATGCATGATTTTGCTGTCATCAGCTTAAGTGATCTGATGACTCCCCTGGATCTGATTATGAAGCGGATCGACTGCGCGGGCCAGGGAGATCTGATCGTGTGTCTTTATAATCCCAAGAGCAAAAAGAGAACCGGCTATGTGGAGCAGGCTGCGGAGATCCTGATGAAATACAGAAGTCCCGGGACGCCGGTGGGAATCGTGCGGAACGCGGGCCGTAAGGGAGAGAGCAGCCAGATCACCACTCTTGAGAAGCTGAAAGACGCTGAGATCGATATGTTCAGTGTGGTTCTGATTGGTAATTCCCAGACTTATGTGAGCAAAGGACGGATGATCACTCCCCGGGGATACAGTCTGGAAAAGGCAGGAATTTCAGAGAAATAGGCAGGCGGCAGAAAAGAGTCTGCGGGCGGACGGCGCCGGAAAAGGCAGGAGGAAATATGAAAATTCGGATAGGAACCAGAAAAAGCAGGCTGGCCCTGATCCAGACGGATCTGGTACGGCAGAAAATAGAAGCGGCTTTTCCGGAAGCTGAGATCGAAATCGTGGAAATGTCCACAAAGGGAGACGAGCAGCTGGATCGTTCTCTGACCTCCTTTGGAGGAAAGGGAGTCTTTACCCAGGAGCTGGAGGAGGCCCTTTTGAAGGAAGATATTGATCTGGCGGTGCACAGCGCAAAGGATATGCCCATGGAATTTCCGGAAGGACTGGGAATCGGAGCAGTGCTGCCCCGGGAGGACGCGAGGGATGTACTTGTGACGGTGGACGGCGTCCGGGCGGAAGAGCTCGCGCCGGGCAGCGTGGTGGGTACCAGTTCTCTGCGCAGAGAACTGCAGATCAGAGAGTGGAATCCTCTTATAAAGGTAAAAATGCTGCGGGGAAACGTGCAGACCAGAATTCGGAAACTGAAGGAAGGACAGTATGACGCGATTCTTCTGGCTGCGGCAGGCCTGAAGCGTCTCGGATTGACAGAGGAAGAGGGAATCTGCCTGGAATATCTGGATTCGGAGCGGTTCCTGCCGGCGGCAGGCCAGGGCATTCTGGCAGTAGAGGCCAAGGAAGGACGCATGACAGAGGTCTTAAGGGCTATCCACAGTCCGGAGGCGGCTCTGGAGCTTACGGCGGAGAGAAGCTTCCTGAAAGCTATCGGAGGCAGCTGCAATGCCCCCGCGGCAGCCCTAAGCCGTCTGGAGGAGGGCAGGCTTTCCATGCAGGTGCTTTACGTACCGGATGGCTTGACGCTGCGCCGGGCGGAAGGCACGTGCGGACTGGGAGAGGACGCTTCGGAAGAAGAGTGCCTTTTTAGGGCCGCGGAGCTGGGCAGGTGTCTTGCGGGTAAAGTAAAGCAGGGGAAGGTCTGGCTTCTGGGAGCCGGACCCGGAGATATGGGGCTTCTGACCCAGAAAGCTCTGGAATGCGTCCGGAAAGCGGATGTGCTGGTTTATGACAATCTGGCTTCCGCGGCGGTGCTCAATGAAGCGCGGGAGGACGCGGAGCTGATTTACGCGGGAAAACGGGCGGATCAGCATCATTTGAGACAGGAAGAAACCAATGCTCTGCTGGTGAAAAAGGCGCTGGAAGGGAAAAATGTGGCCCGGGTCAAGGGCGGCGATCCCTTCATCTTCGGACGGGGCGGCGAGGAAGCCCAGGAGCTTTTGAAGGCCGGCGTGGAATTTGAGATCGTTCCGGGAGTGTCTTCTTCCTATGCGGCCCCGGCTTACGCGGGAATTCCGGTGACTCACCGGGACTACGCTTCCTCTTTCCATGTGATCACAGGCCATGAAAGCGCGTCCAAGACAGGCACAGTGCTTGATTACGCCACGCTGGCCAGGGAAGAGGGAACGCTGGTCTTCCTGATGGGCCTTCGCAATCTTCCGAATATCGCATCTCAGCTGATTGCAAACGGCAGGGATCCCAAGACTCCGGCTGCCGTGGTTCAGGAGGGTACTACGGCCCGCCAGAGAGTCGTGTACGGAGAATTGGAAAACATCGCCGTCCGGGCAGAGGAAGCGGGAATTCGGACGCCTGCCATCACTGTGGTGGGCGGAGTGGCAGAGCTGGGCGAGACTCTGTCCTGGTACGGCGGAAAACCGCTGTCCGGCGTCCGGGTGCTGCTTACCGGCACGCCCTCCATGTGTGAGAAGCAGAAGCAGGTGCTTCTGGCGGATGGAGCGGAGGTCATTCCCTTCAGCCTGATTTATACAAAGGAGCTGGAAGAGCCGGCGTTTCTGCAGGCTCTGGAGGAGCTGCCTTCTTACACCTGGGCTGTGTTTACCAGCAGAAACGGCGTGGAGTTATTCCGAAAAGCTCTGAAAAAGAGACGGATCGACCTGCGCAGTCTGTCTGGCCTGCGTTTCGCGGTCATCGGAGAAGGGACGAAGGCAGCGCTGGAGGAAGCGGGAATCTACGCGGATTTCGTGCCCTCCCGGTATTCCAGCAGGGATTTGGCGGCAGAGTGGATTTCCACACTTTCCGGTTCAGACCGGGTGCTTCTGCTGCGGGCAAGAGAAGCTTCCTCTGAGCTTACGAAGGCTCTGGATGAGGCAGGCATTGCTTATACGGACGCGGCTCTTTACGGTACAGAGAGAGACGGACGCAAGGCGGAGGAACTGAACCGACTTCTGCCGGAGGTGGATTATGTGACCTTTGCCAGCGCTTCTGCCGTAAAGGCCTTTGCGGATATGGTGCCGGAGCCGGAGAAGCTGGCCGCGAAGGCGGTCTGTATCGGGCCGGTGACCGAAAAAGCCGCGGAGAAGGCCGGTATTCCCGTCTATGCCAGCGCGGTGGTTTACACAGCAGAAGGTATGCGGGATGTGCTGAGGAAGGACCGGAAGTATGGCAGAGTATAGAACGGCTTCGGCAGGAAAACCGGAACCCGGCCCGGAACGGCCGGAGCAGAAAGCAGAACGGAAATTTCTTCATGGCGGCGATCTGGAGGGCGCGGCGGAAAAGACAGGACTGGATAAAGCAGAGCTTCTGGATTTTTCCGCCAATATCAATCCGCTGGGAATGCCGCCGGGCGTCCGGGAGGCTGTGGTGGAAAGCCTGGATCAGTCTCTTTCCTATCCGGATCCCTTCTGCCGGAAGCTCCGCGGAGCTCTGGCGGAGCGGAGCAGACGGAGAGCGGAACAGATTCTCTGCGGCAATGGAGGGGCAGATCTGATTTACCGCCTGGTTTACGCTCTGCGCCCCAGGAAAGCTCTGGTGACGGCTCCTGCCTTTGCGGAATATGAGGAGGCCCTGGTTCAGACAGGAACCGAAATCCAGTTCCATGAGCTGGGGGAGCCTTTTATGGTGACGGAAAGTTTTTTGGAGAAACTTGAGCCCGGGCTGGATCTGGTATTCCTGTGCAACCCAAATAATCCCACGGGTCTTTTGACAGAAAGAAGCCTGATTGAAAAGGTACTTGCGAAAGCAGAAAAACTGGACATCCGGGTGTGTCTGGATGAATGTTTTCTGGAATTTGTTCCCGGAGGGGAAGCCTATTCCGCGGCAGAGCTTCTGGATAGATTTCCGAATCTGGTGATTCTGAAATCCTTTACGAAGCTTTACGCGATCCCCGGCCTGAGGCTGGGGTATGTGCTTTCCTCGGATGCAGATCTGCTGGAGCGGATGCGGAAGGCGGGGCAGCCCTGGGCGGTGTCAGAGCCTGCTCAGGCAGCCGGAATCGCGGCGCTGCGGGCAGAGGGCTTTCAGGAGCAGACCATCCGTCTCGTCACAGAGGAACGGCTCTTTCTGAAACAGGGACTGGAAGAGCTCGGTTTTTCAGTTTTGGACGGCCGGGCCAACTATCTGTGCTTCCGGGCCCCGGCAGATGAGACACTGGCGGAGCGGCTTTTGAAGGAAGGCATTCTGCTCCGCTCCTGCGCCAATTACCGGGGACTGGGGAAGGATTACTACCGGGCCGCGGTCCGGGGCCGGGAAGAAAATCAGCGGCTGCTGGCTGCTCTTGGAAAGGTGTGCGGCGATCATGAGTGAGAAAAGACATAAGGCAAAGGTAATTATGGTACAGGGAACCATGTCAAACGCGGGAAAAAGCTTTCTGGTGGCGGGACTCTGCCGGGTATTTAGGCAGGATGGATACCGGACAGCTCCCTTCAAATCCCAGAACATGGCCCTGAATTCCCATATTACAAAGGACGGGCTGGAGATCGGCCGGGCTCAGGCCATGCAGGCGGAGGCTGCCGGAATCGAGCCCACAGTGGAGATGAACCCCATTCTCTTAAAACCCACCAGCAATGTGGGAAGCCAGGTCATCGTAAACGGCGAGGTCCTTGGCAATATGAAGGCCATGGATTATTACGCGGATAAAAAGAGGCTGATTCCCGAGATACAGAAAGCCTTTGACAAGCTTTCGGAGGAATACGATGTCATTGTTATCGAAGGAGCCGGAAGTCCCGCGGAGATCAACCTGAAGGAAAATGATATTGTAAATATGGGGATGGCCCGGATTGCGAAGGCTCCCGTGCTGCTCTGCGGCGACATTGACCGGGGCGGCGTGTTCGCTTCCCTCTATGGAACGGTGAAGCTTCTGGAGGAAGAGGAACAGGCCATGATCAAGGGATTGATCATCAATAAATTCCGGGGAGATGTGGAAATCCTGAAGCCGGGCCTTCAGATGATAGAGGAGAAGACCGGGATTCCGGTGCTGGGCGTGGTTCCCATGACCCCTCTGGATATTGACGATGAGGATAGTCTTTCTGACCGGCTGACTCATACGGCGCGGAAAGGCGGAATCGATCTGGCGGTGATTCGTCTCCCGCACATTTCCAATTTCACGGACTTCAATGTGTTTGAGCGCATGGACGGGGTATCCCTCCGGTACGTGGGCAGTGCCCAGGAGCTGGGAACTCCCGATCTGATTTTCCTTCCGGGCACGAAAAACACCATGGACGATCTGGCATGGCTGCGGGAATCAGGCATGGAAGCCGTGATTTTGCGGTGCGCGGAGCAGAAGATCCCGGTGGTGGGAATCTGCGGGGGATACCAGATGCTGGGAGAGGTCCTGGAGGATCCGGACTGTGTGGAGCACGGCGGCACCATGCGGGGCATGGGCCTTCTGGCAGCGAAAACAGTCTTTTCAAAGGCAAAAATGCGGACGCAGATCCGGGGCCGCGTGACAGAAGCAGAAACCTGCGGGGCGTTCGCCGGAAAAGAAGTCCAGGGCTATGAGATTCATATGGGACGGACAGAAAAAACAGGGGACTGCCGGGAGACCATTTATCTGGAAGATGGGCGTCTGGACGGCCTTTCCAACCCGGAGGGAACCGTATACGGCACCTATCTCCACGGAATTTTTGATTATGGGGACTTGGCAGCCATGACAGTCAGCCGCCTGATGAAAAAGAAGGGGCTGGATCCGGAAAACTGGCATTTCGATCCGGAGGAGCATAAGCGGCAGGAATATGACAAGCTGGCGGATCTGGTACGAAACTCATTGGACATGAAGAGAATATATGAAATATTAGAGGCAGGGATAACATGTTAGAAAAGATTGAGATTGTAAAACCCATGGAAATTGAAAAGCGGAGCATGGAGATCATCACAAAGGAACTGGGTGACAGGACCTGGCCGGAGCCGGAGTTCTCTGTGGTAAAGCGCTGTATTCACACATCCGCGGATTTTGATTACGCGGATAATCTCTGCTTTTCCGAAGGAGCGGTGCAGAAAGGCATCGATGCCCTGAACGCGGGCGCTTCCATCGTGACTGACACGAAAATGGCGGCTGCCGGAATCAGCAAAAAGCGTATGGCAGAATGCGGCGGAGCAGTCCGCTGTTTTATGTCGGATCCGGATGTGGCAGAGGCCGCGAAGGAGAGAGGCTGTACCCGGGCGGCTGTCTGCATGGAAAAGGCGGCAGAGCTGGACGGTCCTCTGATTATCGCGGTAGGCAATGCTCCCACAGCCCTGATCCGCCTCTATGAGCTGATCCAGGAGGACAGGATTCATCCGGCCCTGATCATCGGCGCTCCGGTGGGCTTTGTCAATGTGGTAGAGGCAAAGGAGCTGATCATGACAGCGGGTGTGCCCTATATTGTTCCCCGGGGAAGAAAGGGCGGCAGCAATATTGCGGCAGCCATCTGCAATGCCATGCTCTATCAGGGCGGAAGATAATCAGAAAGGACGGCGGTAACAATGAAACTGGAAGAATATATTGCGCAGATCAGACCCTATGACCAGAAAGCGGCGGATGCTGCCTGGGCTCACTGGGACGCGCTCTGCAAGCCTCTGCGGGGCATGGGCATGCTGGAAGAAATGGTTGTGCAGCTGGCAGGGATTTACGGGACAGAAAAGGTAGAGAATCCCAATCCTGTAGTTGTGATTATGGGAGCTGACAACGGTGTAGTAGCCGAGGGGGTCAGCCAGACCGGCAGCGAGGTGACGGCCCAGGTGCTGGAAAATATGGGAGAGCGCATTTCCTCTGTCTGCATTCTGGCCCGCCAGGAGAAGATAGAAGTGATCCCGGTAAATATCGGTATGCTCACTGACGGAAAGCATCCGCGGATCTGGAACCGTCCGGTCCGTTACGGCACCGGAAATATCGCGAAGGAACCGGCTATGACCAGAGAGGAAGCCGAAAAAGCTGTTATTACCGGTATCGAAATAGTAAAAGAGCTGTATGGCCAGGGATACCGCATGGTGATCACCGGGGAAATGGGAATCGGAAATACAACGCCCAGTTCAGCCATGGCTTCCGTGCTTCTCTCCAAAGATCCGGCAGAGGTGACAGGACGGGGAGCCGGTCTGTCCAGCGCCGGCCTGGAGCACAAGATCGAAGTTATCCGCCAGGCCATCGCTGTGAACCGGCCGGACAAAGAGGACGTACTGGACGTGCTGTCTAAAATAGGCAGCCTGGATATCGCGGGAATGCTTGGCTGCTATATCGGAGGAGCCATTGTGGGCGTACCGGTATTGATTGACGGCTTTATCTCTTCTGTGGCAGCCTACTGCGCCGCGAAACTGGCACCGGCCTGCAAAGCATATATGACAGCCACGCACTGCTCCGCAGAGCCTGCGGGTAAGCTGATGCTGGATGCCCTTGGCATGAAGGCTCCTCTTCATGCAGGCATGCATCTGGGCGAAGGAACCGGGGCTGTGACAGCTTACAGCCTGTATTCCTATGCGCTGGCTCTTTATAATGGACTGCCCAGCTTTGCTGAGGGGAATGTGGAGCAGTACGAGCATCTGCAGTAACTGCGGCCTCTGTTAAAACACGCTTGCGCTCCGCTCAAACGCAGTGGATGCGTAAGGCGCCCGGGGGAAACCGCCCGGCCGCCTAAGCACCGGCGTTTTCACAGGGTTTTACCACAGGCCGCAGTTACTCTGGCAGGGCTGCAGGCGCACGTAATGTTGAATCGGCATTAAGTGATGCGGCCGGGGCGGTTTTCCCCGGCGTCTTATGTATCCGCTGCGTCCGGGAGGAGCGCGGGCGGGTTCCGCAAAAGAAAGGATTGCGCGGCAATGCAAGAGTACGTATTTAAGAACAACAAAAAACTCCGCATGGGCTACACCACAGGCTCCTGCGCCGCCGCGGCCGCCAGGGCCGCGGCCCGGATGCTCCTTTGCGGGAAGCCGGTTTCCGAGGTGTCTCTGATGACTCCCAAAGGGATCCGGCTGACGCTGGAGGTTCTGGACGCGCGGATTTCCCCGAAGGAGGCTTCCTGTGCCATACGAAAGGACGCAGGGGATGATCCGGATGTGACAGACGGCCTGAAAGTCTATGCCTCTGTGCGCAGAAGCGCGGAGCCTGGCGTGCAGATCAACGGCGGAGAGGGCGTGGGCCGGGTGACCCGGGCAGGACTGGAACAGCCTGTGGGGGCGGCGGCCATCAACAAGGTTCCCCGGCAGATGATCCGGGAAGGCGTGGAAGAGGTCTGCCGGGAACTGGGATATGAGGGCGGAATGTCCGTACGGATCTCCATTCCCGGAGGGGAAGCACTGGCAGAGAAGACATTTAACCCGAGGCTTGGAATTGTGGGAGGTCTTTCTGTTCTGGGAACCAGTGGAATCGTGGAGCCTATGAGTGAAGAGGCGCTGATTGAGACCATCCGGATCGATGTAAAAATGCAGCTGGCACAGGGACGGAAATATCTGGTGCTGGTACCGGGAAATTACGGGCTGGATTATCTGAATGACTATCACCCGGAGCTTCTGCGCCGCTCTGTCAAATACAGCAATTTTCTCGGGGAGGCTGTGGATGCCGCGGTGGAATACGGGGCAGAAGGAATTCTGCTGGCGGGCCATATCGGCAAACTGGTGAAGCTGGCCGGAGGCATTATGAATACCCATTCCCGAAACGCGGACAGCCGGATGGAGATCCTGACAGCCCATGCGGCGGTTCTGGGAGCGGACCAGAAGACAGCCGCGGCGCTGATGGACTGCATTACCACCGATGAGGCTGTGGAAATTCTGGAAGCAAAAGGACTTCTGGAGGGAGTGATGGAACGCCTTCTTAAGCGGATGGAATTCTATCTGGATCACAGAAGCGGACACAGTCTGGAGCGGGGAATCCTGGTCTTTTCCCAGAAGACGGGCACACTGGGAAAATCTTCGGATGCGGACCGGATTCTGGAATGTTTGAAGAAGGAGATAGAATGAGGAAAGGTTTCTGAAAAGGGTGTATCGGGAAAAGGACGGGAAGGAGGACAGAACGATGAAGCTTGCAGTGATAGCCTTTACCAGATCGGGAAGCCGCTACGCGCTCCGGATTGAAAAAGCCATGGAGGAGAAAGGAGCCGCCTGCCAGGCTTTTGGAAAAGGAAAAGAAGCAGGCCAGTGGGGCGTGCGGGTGGTGGAAGAATCTCTAGGCGCCTGGACTGGACGGATGTTCCGAAGCTGTGACGGACTGATTTTTGTGGGAGCCGCAGGGATCGCCGTGCGGGCGGTGGCGCCCTTTGTGGCCAGCAAGGCTTCCGACCCGGCCGTACTCTGTATGGATGAGCAGGGGCATTTTGTCATTTCCCTTTTGTCCGGCCACCTGGGAGGGGCCAATGAGCTGGCCAGAACGGTGGCGGCCCTTGTGGGAGCGGTGCCGGTGATTACCACAGCCACAGACTCGGGAGGCCGCTTTTCTGTAGATGATTTTGCCCGCAGGGAGAATCTCTATCTGGACGATCTCGGGCTTGCGAAGGCAGTGGCCGCTGATATTCTGGAGCAGCGGACCGTGGGGCTCTACAGCGATTTTGAGCTGTACGGGCAGATTCCTCCAGAGCTGTCCAGCCAGAAAAAGGGAGGACTGGGCATCAGCATCTCGCTGGATGAAAACTACGATCCTTTTCCCGAGACCCTTCATCTGGTGCCGCGGATCACAGTTCTTGGCATTGGCTGTAAAAAGGGAGCGTCCGCGGAGCAGATTGAGACACTGGTGAAGAAGGTGCTGGAGCAGAACCAGCTTTCCATCCACAGTGTCGGGAAAGCGGCTTCCATCGATCTGAAAAAGGAGGAGCCGGGGCTTCTGGAGTTCTGCGGCAGGTGGAAAATTCCCTTCCTGACCTATACAGCGGAGGAGCTTCAGAAGGTGGAGTGTGAAGGAGAGCTTTCCGAGTCAGAGTTTGTAAAGGAAGTTACCGGCGTGGGATGCGTCTGTGAGCGCAGCGCCCTGAAGGCTTCCGGAAGAAAAAAGCTTCTGCAGGGAAAGACAGCGGAAAATGGAGTGACCGTCGCGGTGGCTCTAGAAGAATATGCGGTGAATTTTGTCTGAGATGAGAGGATTAAAATGAAGCAGGTAATCGTGTTTGCAGGGACAACGGAAGGAAGAATTCTGGGAGAATGGCTGGCGGCGGAAGGCGTAGAGACCCTCTGCTGCGTGGCTACAGAGTACGGAAAAGAGCTGATGAAGCCGGAGCCGGGGCTGGATGTGCGCCAGGGAAGACTGGACGGGGAAGAGATGCGCGCCCTTTTTGAGCAGGAAGGGCGGCCCCTCGTACTGGACGCTACGCATCCTTACGCTTCTGCGGTCTCTGAAAATATTCATGCGGCCTGCGGAAAGACAGGCTGCAGATACCTGCGGCTGATCCGGTCCTCCGCCGGCCTGGAGGCTGCCGGCCCGGAGGGAGCGGATCCGGAAGGCCGCGGCCAGGGAGGCGTGACTGTAGTAAAAGACGTGAGAGAGGCGGTCAGATGGCTTGCCAAAAGGCCGGGACGGATCTTTGTGGCGACCGGCAGCAAGGAGCTGGGGGAATTTACAGCCCTTCCTGATTTCCGGGAGCGGGTCTATGCCAGAGTTCTGGCTACCCCGGAGGTAGTGCGCCATTGTACGGAGCTGGGCTTTTCCGGCCCCCATTTGATCTGTATGCAGGGACCCTTTTCGAAGGAGTTGAATGTGGCCATGCTGCGCCAGACAGGGGCCGCTTATCTTGTGACAAAGGAATCCGGCCGCGCGGGAGGTTTCCCGGAAAAACTGGAAGCGGCCAGAGAGGCCGGAGCAGAGATAGTGCTGATCGGACGTCCCAGGGAGCAGGAGGGAGTCTCTGTGGAGGAAGGGGTCCGTATTCTGATGGAGCAGTTTTCCCTGAAACAGGCCCCGGATTTTCCGGAGGAATTAAAGGCTGCTGCGCCGGAGAACGAAAAGGAACCGCCGGAAGCGGAAACAGCCAGAGCCAGCCTCATAGGAATCGGCATGGGAGTGCCGGAAAATATGACAGGGGAGGCGCTGGAGGCATTCCGGCAGGCAGACTGTATTCTGGGCTCCGGCAGGATGCTGGATACGTTCCGGGACTGGGGCAAGCCTCTTTTTGACGCATATGATCCGGTGAAAATGCTGGATTATGTGCAGCAGCATCCCGGATACAGGCGGATTGCGGTAGCTCTGTCCGGGGATGTGGGCTTTTACAGCGGTGCCAAAAGGCTCACAGCAGTCTTTGAGAAAGCGGGAATTGAGACCAGGCTGATTCCAGGCATTTCCTCAGCGGCCTATTTCTGCAGCAGGCTGAAAATTTCCTGGGAAGATGTGAAGCTGATGAGCGTCCACGGGCGCAGCCAGAATCTGATCGCCGCTGTCAGAAGACATTTCAGGACCTTTACCCTGCTGGGAGGAAAGGATTCGGTGGAGAGTCTCTGTGAGAAGCTTCTGGAGTATGGACTGGGAAGTGTGGAGCTGTATATCGGGGAGCGGCTCCATTATCCGGAGGAACGGATTACGAAGGGAATCCCGGAAGAACTGAAAGAACGAAAATTTGACGGCCTCTGTGTGGCGCTGATTGAAAATCCCGCATATCGGAATGGAATCCCGGGCTGCATCCCGGATGAGGAATTCCTGCGGGGGGAGGCGCCCATGACCAAATGTGAGGTGCGGGGCCTTTCTGTGGAGAAGCTGAATCTTACAGAGGATTCTCTGGTATGGGATATCGGGGCGGGAACCGGCTCCGTGACGGTGGAGATGGCTCTGCGGGCCTTCGAGGGGCAGGTCTGGGCCATTGAGAAGAAGGCTGCCGCGGCGGAGCTTATCAGGGAAAACTGCAGAAAATTCGGGACGCCCAATGTGCAGGTAATCGAAGGCACCGCCCCGGAGGCTCTGGCGGATCTTCCGGCGCCCACCCACGTATTTATCGGCGGTTCTTCCGGCAATTTGAAGGAAATTCTGAAGCTTCTGCTGGAGAAGAATCCCGGGGTCCGTGTGGTCATCAATGCTATTACCCTGGAAACTGTCAGCGAAGCAAATGCCTGCCTGAAGGAGCTTCCTTTCACGGATGTGGAGATTGTGCAGATTCAGGCGGCAAAGGCAAAGCATGTGGGTCCTTATCAGATGATGATGGGACAGAATCCGGTCTATATCTTTACGGCCCGGGGCAGAGAGGAGACATAAAATGAGACTGCCGAGAATCATGCTGGCCGCTCCTGCGAGCGGCAGCGGGAAAACCCTTGTGACCTGCGGAATTCTGCAGGCTCTCGTAAACCGGGGATACCAGGTGGCATCCTTTAAATGCGGGCCGGATTATATCGATCCCATGTTTCACAGCCGTGTGATCGGCACACGGTCCGGAAATCTGGACACCTTTTTTACCGATGAGTCTGTGACCCGTTATCTGTTTGGACAGGCGGCGTCTCAGGCGGAAATTTCGGTCATAGAGGGGGTCATGGGCTACTATGACGGCCTGGGCGGTATCTCGGAAAAGGCCAGCTCTGCGGATGTGGCGGCGGCAGTTCTTGCGCCGGTGATCCTGGTGGTGAACTGCCGTGGAATGAGCATGTCTGTACTGCCGCTGATCAAGGGATTTCTGGAATATGAGCAGCCCGGACAGATCCGGGGCGTGATTCTGAATCAGATGCCGGCTTCTCTTTATCCGGATTTGAAGGCACAGATTGAGGAAAAGCTGTCCGTTCAGGTACTGGGATATGTGCCCAAAGCGGATGAGCTGGTATTGGAAAGCCGGCACCTGGGGCTGGTGCTGCCCGGAGAAATTGAACGGCTGAAGGAAAAGCTGAACCGTCTGGCCGGGGTGCTGGAGGAGACCCTGGATCTGGACGCCCTGCTTTCCATGGCCTCCATGGCGCCGGATTTGGCCTTTGAGGAGCCCCGGCTGCCTGTACTTTCCGGCACGTCCAGGCCCAGAATCGGCGTGGCAGAGGATGAGGCCTTCTGCTTTACCTACCGGGATAATCTGCAGATGCTGGGAAAGATGGGAGCGGAGCTGGTGCCTTTTTCTCCTCTTTCGGATCCGCGTCTGCCGGAAGGACTGCAGGGATTAATTTTAAGCGGCGGGTATCCGGAGCTTCACGCGGCCCGTCTCAGTGAAAACCGTTCCATGCGGGAATCCGTGCGGAACGCGGTGAAGGGGGGACTTCCCTGCATCGCGGAGTGCGGGGGCTTTCTTTATCTCCACCGGACACTGGAGGGAGAAGACGGGAAAGAATATCCCATGGCAGATGTGCTGGACGCCAGGGCATACCGGACAGGGAAACTGTCCCGGTTCGGATATATTACGCTGACTGCCCGGAAGGATCAGCTGATTCTCCCGCAGGGAGGACAGATCCGGGGACATGAATTCCATTACTGGGAAAGTGAAAGCTGCGGGGAGGCCATGCAGGCTCAGAAGCCTTTAAGAAAACGGAACTGGAGCTGTGTGCACGGGACAGAGACCCTTTACGCGGGCTTTCCGCACCTGTTTTTCTACTCCAATCCGGAGGCGGCCTGGAATTTTCTGAAGAAATGCGGGGAACGGATATGCTGATACTGGTTACAGGAGGAAGCGGCAGCGGTAAATCAGAGTATGCGGAAAATACAGCTGTGGCTTTGGCAGAAAAGGAAGGACTTCCTCTTTATTATGTGGCGACCATGAAACCCTATGGGGAGGAAGGGCGGCGGCGCGTGGCGCGCCATCGGAGGCTCCGTGCCGGAAAAGGCTTTGAGACCATAGAGTGTTTCGCGAATTTGAAAAGTATCTCCCTTCCCGGAAGGGGCGTGGTGCTTCTGGAATGTCTGTCCAATCTGACCGCCAATGAGATGTTTGAGCCGGAAGGCGCGGGAGAAGGGACGGAGGCTGCCATCCTTGAGGGAGTGAAAGAGCTGAGAAAGCGCAGCGCTCATCTGGTAATCGTCACCAACGATATCTTTTCTGACGGAATCACATATGATGAAGTAACGAGGCTGTATCAGGAACGGCTGGGACGGCTGAACCGGGAGCTTGCGCTGCTTGCGGATCAGGCGGCGGAAGTGGTATGCGGAATTCCTTTGCAGCTGAAAGAAAAGGGAGTATAATATGAAACGGCTTTGGAACAGCTTTAAGATTGCATTCGCAATGTACTCAAAGATTCCTATGCCCAAGGCGGACTGGGAAAAGGAAAATATGCGTTATATGATGTGCTTTTTCCCACTGGTCGGCATAGTGATTGGAGCGGTCCTGATCGGCTGGGGCTGGCTGGCAGACCGGCTTCAGGCAGGAGAGATCCTTCGGAGCGCGGTTTATGTACTGATTCCCGTGGCAGTGACCGGGGGAATCCATCTGGACGGTCTTCTGGACACGGCGGACGCGCTTTCCTCCTATCAGCCCAAAGAGCGCAAACTGGAGATTCTCAAGGATTCCCACGCGGGAGCCTTTGCGGTGATTATGGCCTGCTGCTATTTCCTGGCTTCCTTTGGAGTCTGGAGCGAGCTTGACAGGAATCAGGTTCTGGTGCTGGCAGGAGGCTTTGTGCTTTCCCGGGCCATGAGCGGACTGGGAGTGGCCTCTTTCCCCTGCGCCAAGAAGACCGGGACGCTGGCCATGTTTTCGGACGCGGTTCAGGAACGGGTGGTGATGTTCTGCCTGTATGTGCTGCTGTTTCTGTCGGCAGGCTATATGTGCGTTCTGGATCCGAAGCTTGGCACTGCGGCAGTAGTGGGCGGCTGGCTGGTCTTTTTCGGATATTTCCGGATGTCCATGAAGCAGTTTGGCGGAATCACCGGAGACCTGGCAGGATTTTTCGTGCAGATGTGTGAGCTTGTGATGGCGGTCTGTGTCTGGGCGGCAGGAAAACTATAGGAGAACGGAACTATGATACTGATTATCGGAGGAGCCTTTCAGGGAAAGAAGGCCTATGCCATGGAAAAGTTTTCTCTGAAGGAAGAGGATTTTACAGACGGGGCCTGCTGCGGTGAGGAAGAGCTGTATCAGGCAAAGGCCCTGAATCATTTTCACGAATATGTGCGCCGCTGTCTGGAGGAAGGATGGGACACGGCCGGTCTTCCGGAGCGGATCCTGGAAAAAAATCCGGAGTTGATTCTGATTTCCAATGAGCTTGGAAGCGGCGTGGTGCCTGTGGACGCCTTTGACCGGAACTGGAGGGAGACGGCAGGGCGGCTCTGCTGCAGTCTGGCTTCCGGGGCAGAAGAGGTCCACCGGGTCGTATGCGGAATCGGGACGGTGATCAAAGGTGGCTGAGCTGTATCTGATCCGCCATGGGAAGACTTATGGAAACACGCTGGGACGTTATATCGGAACCACGGATGAGGATCTCTGCAGCGAAGGAAGGGAAGCCCTGCTTGGCCTGAAGGGGCAGGAAGACTACCGGTCTCTGAAGCCGGAGAAGGTCTACGTAAGCCCGCTGAAGCGCTGCCTTCAGACCGCGGAGATTCTGTTCCCGGGAGTGCCGGCAGAGTCTGTGCCGGAGCTCAGAGAATGTGATTTCGGAGAATTTGAAAATCAGAATTACAAAGAGCTGTCCGGAAATCCTTCCTACCAGGCATGGGTAGACAGCGGCGGCACCCTGCCCTTTCCCGGCGGTGAGAGCCGGGAAGGGTTTCAGAGCCGCTGCGTGGAGGGCTTTCTCCGGGTGCTGGATGATATCAGAACCCGGGGTATAGAACGGGCTGCCCTGGCAGTCCACGGAGGCACGATCATGAGCATTCTCTCAGCGTTTGCCTTTCCGAAGGAAGAATTTTATCACTGGCAGGTGAAAAACGGGGAGGGTTTTCGGGCTCTTCTGGATGAGACGGACAAAGGAGGAATTCGGCTTTATGAAATTTCACATATTGGCCCTGATCCTGGGGTTTCTGCTTGATCTGGTTTTCGGGGATCCCAGGTGGCTCTATCATCCCATCCGTCTGATCGGAAATCTGATTGCCGCGGCGGAGAAGCCTTTCCGTGCGGCATTTCCCAAAACCGAAAAGGGAGAGCTGACAGCAGGCGTCTTTTTTGCGGTGTTTGTGACAGCGGTATCCACGGCTGTTCCGGCTTTGATTTTATTTCTGGCTTCCCGGATTTCCATGTGGCTTTTCTTTGCCCTGGAAGTCTTCTGGAGCTTTCAGATTCTGGCGGCCCGGTCTTTGAAATCCGAGAGCATGAAGGTCTATGAGGCTCTGAAAAACGGCAGCCTGGAAGAGGCCAGGAAGGCAGTTTCCATGATTGTGGGCCGGGATACCCAGAATCTTACGGAGGAAGGCGTGGCGAAGGCAGCTGTGGAGACAGTAGCGGAAAACTCCTCGGACGGAGTAGTGGCTCCGCTGATTTTCCTGAGTCTCGGCGGCCCGGTCCTGGGATTTTTCTATAAAGCGGTCAACACACTGGATTCCATGGTAGGATACAAAAATGACAGGTATCTATATTTTGGACGGTTTTCGGCAAAACTGGACGATGTGCTGAACTTTATCCCCTCCCGCCTGAGCGGTCTTCTGCTGGTGGCGGCAAGCCCGCTTGCGGGACTGGACGGGAAAGGGGCCTGGCGGATCTTCCGGCGGGACCGGAAGAACCATGCCAGCCCCAATTCTGCCCAGACGGAGGCGGCCGCGGCAGGGGCTCTGGGTGTACAGCTGGCGGGAGACGCGTATTATTTTGGAAAGCTTTATAAAAAGCCGACCATCGGAGATCCCCTCCGGCCGGTGGAGTATGAGGATATCCGCCGGGTCAACCGGCTGATGTACGCGGCTGTCTGTCTGGCCCTTCTGATCGCGGCCGCGGCAGCTGTGATTCTGGAGCTGTGTTTTTGAAGCTGTGTTTGGAAGGCAGCAGACCCTAAGACATCCGCGGCGGGCGGCAGCCTGTCCGGATTCAGAAGATTTTGGCAGCAGGAGGAAAAGAAAATGAAAAAATCATGTATTCATATTTACTGCGGAGATGGAAAAGGAAAATCCACGGCAGTCATGGGACTGGCCCTTCGGGCGGCAGGAAGCGGAAAAAAGGTGGTTTTGACTCAGTTTCTGAAGGATGGAAAATCTTCGGAGCTTGCTATTTTAAGGGAACTGCCTCAGATCACAGTTCTGACCTGCGGGAAGCAGTTCGGATTTATCTGGAATATGACAGAGGAGCAGAAAAAAGAAGCACGGGCGGCTTACCAGGAGCTTTTTGACAGGGCAGTCCGCACAGCAAAAGAGGAGGGCGCCTTTCTTCTGGTGATGGATGAGTTTATGGCGGCTTACAATCATGAAATGATAGACCGGACGAAGGCTCTGGATTTTCTGAAGGAAAGGCCCGAGGGACTCGAGGTGGCGCTGACAGGGCGTGATCCGGCTCCTGAGCTGCTGGAGCTGGCAGACTATGTGTCAGAGATACGGAAAATCAAGCATCCCTTTGACCAGGGACTGAACGCGAGAAAAGGAATTGAGATGTAAGAAAAGACGGCTTCCGTGGCTGCGTGTCCGGGAACCGTCTTTTTTTCTGCGGGCTTCAGCTGCAGAGAAGATACTGAGAGAAAATGGCGATCAGATCTCTGGGATAGGGAATCTTGTGAGCCCATGCGGGGCTTCCGGTCATCTGGACGAGCAGCTGCTCGCCTCCGTTTTTCATCATGACATCCCGGATGGTTCGAATGTTTCTTTCCACGTTTGCTACGCTTGTGTGATGTTCTGACGCTACAGTTACATAGATCTCCTTCTGAATATTTTGAAGCCGTTCCGGATTTTCGACGGCCAGCTCAACAGAACGGATAAAGTACTGATAACCGCAGTAATAACTGAAGACGCCTGCTGAGTGAAGCAGAAACTGAATTTTCTGTCTCATGGTGTAAAAAACCCCTTCTTATGTAAAATAACAAAATTTTTTATTTTAATGAAATTATATACTGAACAGGGTATATTTAACAGGGAGTCGTTTGAATTAGACAAAAATCGACAAAAATAAACGGGATTTATTGCGCGAGAGGGGCTTTTCTGCAATTTCATGCACAAAAACAAAAAAAGACAGCTCATGGTGCTGAGCTGTCTTTCTGACTTCCATTCAGGAAAGCAGGGGATGAGAGAATCGAACTCCCACTAAGGGTTTTGGAGACCCCTGTCATGCCATTTGACCAATCCCCTATCTGAAACGTACTTATTATTTATATCACAGCAACCTCTATTTTGTCAAGCAGATCTTCCATAAAATTTTTGGTACTTTATTTTAATTAGTACTTGACAATACATAGTAGTTGGTATAATCTGATATCAGAAAACAGGAGAGCATGGAGGAGCTGACAGGGAGGGTTTGTATGAATCCACAGTTTAAAAAGGGAGTACTGGAGCTCATTGTATTGGAGTGTGTCCGCAGAAAGGACCGGTATGGATACGAGCTGGTAGAGGAGGTATCCAGGGTCATCGATGTGAATGAGGGGACGATTTATCCGCTTTTGAAGCGGCTGACCAATGAACATTATTTTGAGACATATCTGAGGGAATCCTCAGAAGGACCGCCCAGAAAATATTATCATCTGACGGCGGCGGGAATCCTGTACCGGGATTCTCTGGCGGCGGAATGGGAGGAATTTCAGAAGCAGGTCAGCAGATTTTTAGAGGAGGGCAAGGAGTATGAATAAGGAGACATTTCTGAAGGAGCTGCAGCAGCACCTGGCAGTCCTGGAGGATCAGGAGCAGCAGGATATTCTGCAGGAATATTCCCAGCATCTGGATATCAAAATACAGAATGGGCAGAAGGAGGAGGACGCTATCCGGGATTTTGGCCCCGTGAAGGAGCTGGCGGCTGAGATTCTGGAGGCATACCATGTGAAGCCGGAGTTTGGAGAAGGGAGAGCCGGAAAGGGACTTCCGGGTCTGGGCAGCGTGAACCTGAAGGAAGGAGAGGAGAAGATCCGCCGTCTGGGGTCCTCTCTGGGGAAAATGACATCGGCTTTTGTCAGAAAAATCGGAAGGCTCTTCCGGAAAGCCGGCCAGGGAATCCGGGTGATCGGGCTTCGAGTTCTGAGCCTTTTCAGGCGGAGAAAAGAAACAGACGAAGCGGCAGGGACGGAAGAAACTGCGGCAGAAAACGGGAAAGCTTTCACGGAATGCGGCGGTGCCGGAACCCGGGAGAAAAAAGGGGGAAGAAAGATGGAAATGGTATATGAAAGAAAATTCTCAGAAACCGAAAGACCCGGAAGACGCTTTTGTGAATTCTGCCGGGGAGCGGCCCGGGGAGTGGGCGCCGCGGTGCTCTGGTGCCTGCGGATGTGCTGGAATGCCTTCTGGCTGCTGGCAGCTCTGTGCGCGGCCTGTTTTGCTCTGCTGGCGCTGTTTGGCTTTGGAACTCTGCTGGTGCTGCTTCTGCAGTCTTATCCTTTAAAGGGAGGGGTTCTGGTATGTCTTGGCAGTTCCCTGGCAGGAGGGAGCCTGGCTGTTCTCTGCTTCACTCTGACCCGCTGGAAAAAGCGGCAGACAGACAGCGCGGCTGTAAAAGAGCCGGAGGAAAAGGAGACAGATACAGAGGAAGAAGAGTTTTCAGCGGAAGAGCCGGATGAGACAGAAGAGCCGGCTGGGGAGCAGGAGGTAGAACGATGAAAAAAATTCAGAAAATCATGCTTGGAGTATTCTGCGGGGGTGTGCTGCTTACCGGAATCGGGACCGGAGTGGCGGTGGTGGAATTTTCCTCTCTGGCCTACGGGGGAGAGCGGATGATAGGAGAGACCAGAATGGAGACAAAGACTCTGGAGGCCGAGATTGACCCGGATGCGGGGGTCTGGCATCTGTCGGATTCCTACCCCTGGTCAGCAGAGATTTCCATGCAGACAGACGAGAGTGTTCCGGAAAATACGGTGCGTCTGGTGGTTACCTACAATGAGGCCCGATTTACCCCGGAGGTTCAGGCGGCTGTCTATACGGATGAATATGTGGATGAGAATGGGGATACAGTGGAGGAAAAGTATCCGGTACTGGAGCTTTATGGAATCTGGAAGGATCAGGATGAGATGAAGCTTTTTATGGAGGTGAAAGACCAGTTTCTGGCGGATTTGAAGGAGGGAAAGCTTCCTTCCTTCCGGGAGCCTGAATATGTGGAGCGTGTGGAGATCCTGGTCAATCCGGCCAACGAGGACGATGTTGAGTTTTTCTGATGTGAAACTGTAAGAATTTTGTAAGAAATCCCACAGAGCTTTTGTAAGAAATATGGGTTACCCTGGATCTGAGCCTGAAAAGCGCGCAAAACAGGGGATTCCGGACGGCGGGACAGAAGAAAAAGAACCTTCCGGACGGGGAAACCTGCAGGCAGACTTTGAAATAAGGAGACGGGAACGAAATGAACGAGTGTGTTCTGGTGGTGGATGACGACAGAGAGATCGTAAAGGCTATCGCTCTTCTGCTGGAAAAGGAAGGATACCGGGTACTGAAGGCATACGACGGCATGGAGGCGCTGGAGCTTGCGGCAGAGCAGCCCATCCGGCTGATGATTATGGATGTGATGATGCCCAGGCTGGACGGCCTGTCTGCGGTACTGAAGATCCGGGAAAGGAAAAATATTCCGATCATTATCCTGAGCGCCAAAAGTGAGGAGACGGACAAGATTCTGGGACTTTCCATGGGAGCAGATGATTACGTGGCAAAGCCCTTTTCTCCCCAGGAACTGACGGCCAGAGTGAAGAGCCATCTGCGCCGGTATACAATGCTGGGCGATATCCATGCGGAGAAGAAGGAGGACGGCATCCGGAACGGGCGCCTTCTCTGGAAGCCGGGGGAGCGTACCCTGTACGCGGACGGAGAGCCGGTGAAGCTGACGGCCACAGAGACCAGGATTATCGAGCTTCTGATGCGCAATCCGGGCCGGGTCTTTCCGGCAGAGGAGATTTACTGCCGTGTCTGGGGCGAGGAGGCCTTTGCGGCGGAAAATACGGTCATGGTCCACATCCGGCGCATTCGGGAAAAGATCGAGCTCAATCCGAAAAAACCGGAATATTTAAAGGTGGTGTGGGGAATTGGATACAAAATGGAAAAAATCGAGGATTATCGTTAGCTTTGCGGCCTTCTTTCTGGGCATGACCCTGCTGCTCTCCAACTTCTTTTCCATGCTCCGCCTGCTGGCTCAGGCAGATCTCGGAGTGGGGAAAGACTACCAGGAGACGGAGGAGTTTTCCGATTATATCTCCGGCCGGCTGGAAACGCTGATCAGCGCGGCGGCCGG
>CALWAZ010000190.1 GCA_944375725.1 uncultured Merdimonas sp.
GTACGCACGGAGGATGACGTGCTGGTGACAGAAGACGGCGTTGAAAATCTGTCCCATACTCCTCATGAGATACATATCGGTTAGGAGGACAGACCATGAGCTTATTGGAAGTAAAAGATTTAAAGACTTATTTTTATACAGATGCCGGCGTGGCAAAATCCGTGGATGGCGTGACCTTTTCCGTAGACCGGGGCAAGGTGCTGGGAATCGTAGGTGAGTCAGGCTGCGGGAAAAGCGTAACCAGTCTTTCCATTATGAGACTGGTGGATCCGGCTACGGGAAGATACGAAGGAGGAAGCATTCTGTTTGACGGGCAGGACATTCTGAAACTGCCGGAAAAGGAAATGCAGAAGCTCCGCGGCAACAAAATCTCCATGATTTTTCAGGAGCCCATGACCTCCCTGAATCCGGTATTTACCATCGGCTATCAGATCGAGGAATCTCTGATGCTTCACAAGGGAATGGACAAGAAAGCCGCCCGTGCCAGAGCTATCGAGCTGCTGGAAATGGTGGGAATTCCCGAGGCTGGCAAGCGTGTGGATGAGTATCCCCACCAGCTTTCCGGCGGTATGCGCCAGAGAGTCATGATTGCCATGGCCCTGGCCGGCGATCCGGAGCTTCTGATCGCGGACGAGCCGACGACGGCGCTGGACGTGACGATTCAGGCTCAGATTCTGGATCTGCTGAAGGAGCTTCAGGAAAAGCTTCATATGTCTATCATCTTTATCACCCACGATCTGGGTGTAATCTCCGAGATGGCAGATGAAGTGGCCGTAATGTACGCGGGAGAGATCGTGGAAAAGGCCAGTACGCGGGAGCTGTTTGAGGATCCGAAGCATCCCTACACGGTGGGACTGATGGATTCCATTCCGGACATCAATGAAGAGGTGGATCGTCTGAAGACTCTGGAGGGCCTGGTTCCCAGCCTTTACGATATGCCGAAGGGCTGCCATTTCGCGCCCCGTTGCAAATACGCCTGTCCGGAATGTGAGAAGGAGCATATTGAGCTCACCAATCTGGAAGGCGGAAGACAGGTCAGATGCAGGAGGTATGAAAAATGAGCGAAGTGCTGGTGGAAGTAAAAAACCTGAAAAAATATTTCCCTACCAGTGAAAAGCATAAGGTAGTGAAAGCGGTGGATGATATCAGCTTTCAGATCTACAAAGGCGAGACACTGGGAGTCGTAGGAGAGTCCGGCTGCGGCAAATCTACGACAGGACGGCTGGTTCTGCGGCTGATCGAGCCTACATCCGGCACGGTGGCCTTTAAGGGACAGGATATGAGCAGCCTGAAGCGGAAAGAACTGCGGAGCATGCGCAAGGAAATGCAGATCATTTTCCAGGATCCCTATGCCTCTCTTGATCCGAGAAAGACGGTGTTCCAGATCCTGGCGGAGCCTTATCAGATTCATCATCCGGAAATGAGCCGGGAAGAAATCTACAGCCATGTCACAAAGCTTGTTGACTGTGTAGGCTTGAGACCGGAGCATATTTACCGTTACCCCCACGAGTTTTCCGGCGGACAGCGCCAGCGTGTGGGAATTGCCCGGGCTATCGCGCTGAATCCGGAATTTGTGGTCTGCGACGAGCCGGTCAGCGCTCTGGACGTATCCATTCAGGCGCAGGTCATCAATCTGATGCAGGATATCAAGAAAGAATTTAATCTGACGTATATGTTCATTTCCCACGACCTGCGGATTATCAAGCATTTCTGCGACCGCGTTATGGTCATGTATCTGGGAAATATCGTGGAGCTGGGAACCAGAGAAATGATTTATGAGAAACGGCGCCATCCCTACACAAAGGCGCTGCTTTCCGCGATTCCGGATATCCGGAATGAGGAAGGCCACGAGAGAATTCTGCTGACGGGAGATATCCCCAGTCCGGTAAATCCGCCTTCAGGCTGCCCATTCCATCCCAGATGCAGCTACTGCATGGACATCTGCCGGAAGGAGAAGCCAAAGCTCCGCACGCTGAAGGACGGCACGCAGATCGCCTGCCATCTGGAAATGGAATAAATTTGCGCCTGATTTAAAAATATGTTAAAGTAAAAAAAGAATTTTGGAGGATAAAATCATGAAAAAGATTTCTACAACAAATGCCCCTGCAGCTATCGGCCCCTATTCCCAGGGAATGATCATCGGCAATCTTGCCTTTGCGTCCGGCCAGATTCCGGTAGATCCGAAGACCGGAGAGATTGCGGGCCCCACAATCAATGAGCAGGCAGAGCAGTCCTGCAAAAATGTGAGCGAGGTGCTGAAGGCGGCTGGCTCTTCTATGGAAAAGGTTATCAAGACGACCTGCTTCCTGGCTGATATGGGAGATTTCCCGGTATTCAACAGCATTTACGAAAAGTATTTTGTCAGCTTCCCGGCCCGTTCCTGCGTGGCTGTGAAAGATCTTCCCAAGGGAGTGCTGTGTGAAATCGAGGCTATCGCTTATCTGGAGGAGGAGTAATTTATGGCATCCTTTGACAACAGCCAGATTAAGCTGGATGTACTGAAAAAACGCGCATACAACTACCGCTGGGCAGAGGTGGATGACGGAGTGATCCCGCTGACTGCGGCTGATCCGGACTATCCGGTGGCTCCTGAGATACAGGAAGCCATGATCGATTACATAAAAGACGGATACTTCTCCTACACTCCCAAGCTGGGATACCCGGAATTCCGTGAGAGCATTTCCAGGGGACTGAAGGCCAGAAAGGGCGAGGAGATCGATCCGGATCTGATTCTTCCCATTGACAGCGCGGCCCGCGGCATGTATGTAATTGCGGAAAGTGTGCTGAAGCCCGGAGACGAGATGATCGTCTTCGATCCGGTGGATTACCTGTTCCGGGAATCCTGTCTGGCTGCGGGAGGAACTCCGGTCCTGTTTCCGGCGAAGCTGAAGGACGGCTATATCGATCTGTCCGAGCTGGAGAGCTATATCACGCCGAAGACAAAAATGATCGGACTGTGCAACCCGCACAATCCCTACGGCGTTCTGTACCGTCCGGAGGATCTGGAGCATATCATGTCTCTGTGTGAGAAATACGATCTGTATATCATGAATGATGAGATCTGGTCCGATATTATTTTCCCGGAGGAGAAATACCTGAGTATTTATTCTCTTGGAAATGATCGCTGCCGCAGGGTAATGTCCGTATTTGGCTTTTCCAAGAGCTTTGGGCTGGCCGGACTGCGCATCGGCTGCGTCTACACCACGAACGAGGAGCTCTTTGAGAAAATCGTGGAGAACTCCGATGTGATGTCCACCGCAGGCGGTATCGCGTCCATTTCCCAGGTGGCAGGCCAGGCGTGCATGGACAAGGCCTATTACTGGGTAGACGAATTCCTGGTTCATCTGAAGAAAAACAGGGATTACGCTGTGGAGCGGCTGAATCAGATGCCGCTGATCAAGGCGTACAAGCCTCACGCGACCTATCTGCTCTATGTGGATATCCGGGCCTTTGGAATGCTCAGTGAGGATTTTGTGGAATACATGAAGAAAAACGCAAAGCTGGCTGTGGTATCCGGTGGAGAAAAGTTCTTCGGAGCAGGATCCGAGGGATATATCCGTATCTGCTTCGCCACCAGCCGGGCAATCCTGGAGGAAGGACTGAATCGTCTGGAAAAGGGCATTCAAATGCTGATGCAGGAGAAAAATCTGACAGAATAACAGAGGTACTATCTTATGGAGGGAAATAATGAAAGGGAGATACATCCATATCTGAAAGCTGTTCTTCAGAGCGCGGAGAGCCTCTCTCTCATGCTGGGAAGCCGTTACGAGGTGATCCTGCACGATTTGAGTCATGTGGAAAGCTCGATTGTGGCTGTCTATGGGAATGTGACGAACAGAAGTGTGGGAGGTCCCGCTACCAATTATCTGCTTCAGCTTTTAAAAGCCTATGGAGATAAAGCACCGAACAGTCTGAATTACCGGAATGTGATGCCGGACGGACGCATCTTACGGTCTTCCACCATTTTTATCCGTGACGAAGAAGGCCATATCATCGGCAGCCTCTGTATCAATCAGGATCTGACGGATTTTATTGTGGCTTCCAAGCTGGCGGAGGAACTGACCGCTTTCCAGCAGCCTTCTACAGATGAGGAACACGCGGAAGAAATTTTTGCCCATGACATCAATGACGTCATGGAAGATATGGTCCGGACCGAGCTGGAGCTTCTGAATAAGCCTGTGGCCTATATGCAGAAAGAGGATAAGCTCGCACTGGTTCAGAGAATGGAACGAAAGGGTATTTTCGGTGTAAAAGGCGCTGTGGAATATGTGGCAGAGCGGCTTGGAGTGACCAATTATACCGTATATAACTATCTGAAAGAAATACGCTCGGCGAAACGCTGAACCAAAGCTGCCGTATCAGGATCAGGCATTCTGGTACGGCAGCTTTTTTCACAGGGACAGACGATTTTTGTTGACAGACGGCGGCCCTTGTCATAAACTGGACAAAAACACAGAATGAGAGGGGAACATGAAAAAAGTACAGGATTATTTTTTATATTTTATGTTTTATTCCGTGGTCGGATGGATTTATGAGGTCTTTCTGGAGGTGGTAGTATACCGCTGGGGATTTTCCAACCGGGGCGTGCTCTTTGGTCCATACTGCGTCGTCTATGGCTTTGGAGCGGTGATTCTGCTGCTTGCCCTGTCCGGGCTGATGAAGAAGAGGATTAAGCTGGGGCCTGTAAATACCGCGCCGGTTCTGGTCTTTGGAGGCATTGTGCTGATCACCACAGTCATCGAGCTCATTGCCAGTTATATTATGGAGTTCACCATGGGCGGATGGATGTGGGATTATACCAGGTTCGCTTTTGATTTTCAGGGACGGATCGCCCCAAATCCAAGTATCCGGTTCGGAATTGGAGGCATGGTGATTCTTTACCTGCTGCATCCGCTGATAAGAAAATTTACGGATGGAGCAGACGAAAGGGTACAGAAGACTACCGCGCTGATCTGCCTTGTGGTTCTGGCTGCGGACTGTATCTGGCTGATTGTGAAAAACCGGCTCTGACGGCTGTCAGGGCTTTTTGCATGGAAACAGGGAGGAATAACAAATGAAACAGGAGACGGGCACACTGACGACTCTGTGCTATATGGAACAGAATGGCCGGCTTTTAATGCTCCACCGGGTCAAAAAGAAACATGACGTGAACCAGGACAAATGGATCGGCGTAGGCGGCCATGCCCTCGCCTACGAGAGCCCGGAGGACTGCCTGAAAAGAGAGGTCCGGGAAGAAACGGGACTGACGCTTACGGATTACCGGTTCCGGGGAATCGTAACCTTTGCCCTGAAAGGCGTGGAAACCCAGTACATGTGTCTGTATACGGCCTCTGGCTGGGAGGGGGAGCTGGATTATAACTGCCCCGAGGGCGTTCTGGAATGGGTGCCGAAGGACAAAATCGGCGGCCTGGAGCTTTGGCCGGGAGACAAGGTGTTTTTTAAGCTCCTAAGGGAAGAGCACCCCTTCTTTTCGCTGAAGCTGTCTTATGACGGGGATACCCTGGAGGAATGTGTGCTGGATGGGAAAGAACTGGACTGGAAGGCGTTTTTGCAAGAGGAAGATGAGCAGAAGGGACAGAGATCTGCGGAAGAAGATTGATTTTCAGGATTGAAAATGATACACACAAAGGGGAGTTGGCTTATCTATGAGAGCAGCTATCTGTGATGACCAGCCGCAGGCGCTGGAAGAATTGAAGAATCTGCTTCTGCGGATTCCGGCTGTAAAGAAAGTACACGCTTACTCAGATATGGATGATTTCTGGGCCGCGCTGCAGGCAGGAACCTGTTATGACGTGGTATTTATGGATATCGACTGGAAACAGGAGAAGACAGGGATCGATTTTGCCGAAAAGCTTTATGAATTAAGTCCCTATACAAAACTGGTATACGTGACCGCGTATACGCTGGACTATGTGGAAGATGCCCTTTTAAGCCATGCAAATCTCAGCGGGTTTCTGAAAAAACCGGTCAGTCTGGAGCAGCTGGAACGAAATGTGGAAAAAGTCCGGGCAGAACAGTCCGTATCGAAGGGAAAAGTGCTGATTTACTATCAGGGCAGCCATATGGCGGTGCCCTTTCAGGATATTTTCTATCTGGAAAGCAGGCTTCATAAAACGAGCATCATCCTGAGAAATCTGGAGTATGTCTGCAGCGAAAAGCTGGAAAGCCTGAGAGAACGGCTGGATGACCGGTTCCTGAAATGCCATAAAAGCTACCTGGTGAATATGCAGTACATCCGGGAATTCCGCGGGCGGGAAATTGTGCTGGAAGACGGCCGGGCCGTACCGGTCAGCAAGGCCAGAGCCAGAGAGGCCAAGGAACGGTTTTTCGATTACATTTCAAACAGAATATAGGAATCTTATATTTATTTAGAAATATTGTCTGAGACATTGCGGCGAATGCCGGCGCCAGGCGCTGGCCGGGAGGTGAGTGCGGTTCATGTATGTGATGATTTTGAATATTCTGGCATATGGCCATGACGCTCTGATGGGGCTGCTTTACTACTCCAGAACGCTGGGCCGGCGTTATTCCATGAAAACCACAGCCCTGGCAGCGGCAGGCTGGTGGGCGGCCCAGAGCGTATGCAAGCTGCCTGCCATGTATCTGGCGGACGACTATAATATGACACTGATTATGACAGGCCAGCTTGTGCTCATGATAGTCTATCTTTTTATCTTTTACAAATCTTCACCTGCCAGAAAGCTGCTGTCCTTTATGCTGATGGCCGCTTCTCTGGGCATGGCCGAGTTCACCTCTGTCCTCATTGCCGCGAATATTTTTGAAATTGGAGACCGGCCTCTTCAGCTCGGATCGGAATTTACCGTGGCTGGTCTGCTGATTATGCGGCCCCTTGCGACGCTGGCCTACTATATTGCGTTTCAGATCTGGAATGCGCTGCAGCGTTCCTCCTGGATTCACGGAAGCCGTCAGTGGCTGTGCGTAATCTTGCCGCTCAGCCAGGTGTTTCTTTTGTGGTATCTGACCGAAGCCTATACGGAGGCCCTGGAGACGCTTCCGGCGCCTGTCCTGGCAGGTGTCTTTCTGGCCGCCGCCGCGGATATCTATATGTTTGTAGTATTTGACCAGGCACAGCAGCGTGAAGATATGGAAAATGAGCTGCGCCTGAAAAAGCATCTGTTTCAGCTGGAGCAGATCCGCTATGAAAAGCTCCGCAGTTCTCTGGAGGAGACGGCCCGTCTGCGGCACGATTACCAGAATTATCTTCTGGCACTCCGGGGTATGCCGGCAGCAGAGCCGGAAACAGAGGATGGCGGGAAAGGCGGAGAGCGCATATGAAGAAGGAAAATCTGCTGTTCCTTGTTATTCCGGCCAGCCAGTTTCTGATGCTTCTGGGCAGTCTGACAGAAAAACGGGAGCTGGATTTCTGGGGGTATGGAGGAATCCTGTTGAGCGCCGCTGCGGATCTCCTTCTGTTTCATGTCCTGCTCTGGGGCTCGAGGCGGAAAAAGCTCAAACAGGAGCTTCAGGAGATTTCCTATCTTCAGGAAACTGAGCGGGCACAGAATGAAATGCTGGAGGAAAAACAGGAAGAGCTTCTGAATATGCGTTCTGATTTTGAGGCCCGCCTGGCTCAGATTCGGGAAAAGCTGAAACAGGGCGAAGAAGAGGCAGCAAAAAGAGAAATGGACGCCCTGCAGCAGAGCCTTGACGGGACCAGACCTGCGGCCTGCTGCCAGAATACGATTGTAAACGCGGTTTTGAGTGAAAAAGAAAAAGAATTCCGCAGCCTGGATATCGAGACAGAGATTCAGCTTCTGATTCCGCGGGGGCTGAAGCTGGATCCTCTGCATCTGTGCAGCCTGTTTTCCAATCTGCTGGACAATGCGCTGGAGGCGCTGGCAGAGCTTCCGGAAGAGGAGAGAAAGCTGGAGCTGAAAGCAGAGATGAAGGGGGCGTATCTCTTTGTCAAAAGCCGGAATACGGCTTCCGGAAGCCATGCCTTAAGGAAGCGCCGGAAGGGCAGAGGATACGGCACGCAGATCCTACAGGATCTGGCGAAAAATTATGAAGGAACGTATCACGCAGACTACGAGAAGGGCTGGTATACGGCTGTGGTAATGGTGAAGGCAGGATAAAGAAATGAGAAGGGAAGACTGGCGCGGTCTTCCCTCTTGCATTTCCTTTTTTTCTGTGCTATACTTATTTCCGACATATGACGGAAACTATCTGGAGGTGATGAGATGGGACGTCCCAGCCGATGCAGAAGAATCTGCTCAGAACCGGCATACGACAGCTTCGTCCCGGAAGGGATTCCCTGTGAGGGCCGTGTGATACTGACGGTGGATGAGTATGAAGTAATCCGCCTGATTGATCTGGAAAAACTGACCCATGAACAGTGTGCCAGACAGATGGATATTTCCAGGACGACTGTGACGGAAATTTACGAGTCGGCCCGTGAAAAGACAGCGGACTGCATCGTAAACGGGAAACCACTTTTGATAGCGGGCGGGAATTACCGCCTCTGCGATGGTTCAGCTGTCCGCTACTGCCGGAAAATATGCCGAAGACTGTGCGCGGGATCCGGAAAAGGAAAAACAGCCGGAGGTACAGACTCCGGATTTTCTCAGACGGTCCCGGCGAAAGGAGAGAATGAAATGAGAGTAGCAGTAACCTATGAAAACGGAGAGGTATACCAGCATTTTGGCCATACGGAGCAGTT
>CALWAZ010000191.1 GCA_944375725.1 uncultured Merdimonas sp.
ATGGAAAGATACAGGGAGAGAGAAAACGATTGTTGTACATGGCTGGATATTAAACGGGGGAAAACATGCTATTTTAACAAAAAGATAAATCAAAAAGAAATTTGCCAACGATTACTTGACAGTAACATACAGGAATGAGAAAAAGACAGCCCTTGCAAACGGCGGAAAAATGTGTATACTGATAATAGTTTGTTTACGAGATGAGGATGAATGAAGAAATGGCGAATTATGTGAAAGAGATTGAAAAGAGAAGAACCTTTGCGATCATTTCCCACCCTGACGCGGGAAAGACCACACTGACAGAGAAGTTCCTGCTTTACGGAGGAGCCATCAACCTGGCCGGCTCCGTAAAAGGAAAGGCCACAGCCCGGCACGCGGTTTCCGACTGGATGGAGATCGAGAAGGAGAGAGGTATCTCCGTGACCTCCTCGGTGCTGCAGTTTAATTATGATAATTACTGTATCAATATTCTGGATACTCCGGGACACCAGGATTTCTCGGAGGACACCTACCGTACTCTGATGGCGGCCGATTCGGCGGTCATGGTGATCGACGGAAGCAAGGGCGTGGAGCCCCAGACCAGAAAGCTGTTCAAGGTCTGCGCCATGCGCCACATCCCGATTTTTACATTTATTAATAAAATGGACCGGGATGCCATGGATATTTTTGAACTGCTGGATGATATTGAAAACGAGCTTGGCATCGCCACCTGCCCTGTCAACTGGCCTCTGGGATCCGGTAAGGAGTTTAAAGGAGTCTATGACCGGAATGAGAAGAAGGTCCTTCTGTTCTCTGACACGGAAAAGGGAACAAAAGAGGGCGAGGAGCTGGATCTTTCCATCGACGACCCGGAGCTTGAGAAGATTCTGGTGCCGGGACAGAAGGAGAAGCTTCTGGATGATATCGAGCTTCTGGACGGCGCCTCCGCGGAGTTTGATCAGGAGCTGGTAAGCAAGGGAGAGCTTTCTCCGGTGTTCTTCGGATCGGCTCTCACGAATTTCGGCGTGGAGACCTTCCTGCGGCATTTCCTGAAGATGACCACGTCTCCTCTTCCGAGACAGTCGGAGCAGGGGCTTATCGATCCCATGGAGGAAGAGTTTTCCGCATTTGTCTTTAAGATTCAGGCAAATATGAATAAGGCTCACAGAGACAGGATCGCGTTTCTGCGGATCTGTTCCGGAAAATTCACGGCAGGCATGGAGGTATTTCATGTGCAGGGCGGGAGAAAGCTGCGCCTGTCCCAGCCTCAGCAGATTATGGCCCAGGATCGGAAGATTGTGGAGGAAGCCTATGCGGGCGATATCATCGGCGTTTTTGATCCGGGCATCTTTTCCATCGGCGACACCTTATGCATGCCGGGGAAAAATATCCGCTATGAGGGAATTCCCACTTTCGCGCCGGAGCATTTCGCCAGAGTGCGCCAGATAGATACCATGAAGAGAAAGCAGTTTGTGAAGGGAATCGAGCAGATCGCCCAGGAAGGCGCCATCCAGATTTTCCAGGAGTTCAATACCGGCATGGAAGAGATCATCGTGGGCGTGGTTGGCGTGCTGCAGTTTGACGTGCTGGTGTACCGGCTGAAGAATGAATACAATGTGGAGATTAAGCTGGAGCCGCTGCCCTATGAGCATATCCGCTGGATTGAAAATGACGACATTGATATGGATAAGCTGAAGGGAACCTCGGATATGAAGAAGATCAAGGATCTGAAAGGAAGACCGCTTCTTATCTGGGTGAACGCCTGGAGCGTGGGCATGACGCTGGAGCGGAATCCCGGCCTGAAGCTTTCGGAATTTGGCCGATAATCCTGGTTACTTTTGGTTACAGTTCACACCGTGTCTGTGGAAGAAAAAGAACTCGTCAGGCTTGCATGTAAGAGTTCTTTTTCTTCCACAGAATACGAGTGTAACTCGTAACCTACGCCCACATAAGCAGTCTTAGCTCCGTAAGGAGCGGGACTGGAGCCTTGGGAGAGGCGGCGAGTGCGCATGTGGGCGTAGGGCGGTGTGAACTGTAATGTCTGTGGCAACTGGGGTATTCCCATTTTTCTGAAAGTATGGTAAAATGGGAAAATAGAAAAAATGTGTTCTCTGTGGGAGACAGAGAAAAAAATAGGGACGAACATTACCGAAACAGCAGGAGGTTTGGAAAATGTCAAAGGAAGAAAAAAGAGGCGTTCATATGATACATGCAGATGGACAGCTGGGAGAGGTTCAGATCGCTGACGAGGTCGTAGCCACCATTGCGGGGCTTGCGGCTACGGAAGTGGAAGGAGTGGCTTCCATGGCAGGAAATATCACAAAAGAGCTGATTGGAAAGCTGGGCGTGAAGAATCTGTCCAAGGGCGTCAAGGTTCTGGTGACAGACAGAAGCGTGGATGTGGATCTTGCCCTGAATATTGATTACGGCTACAGTATCATGAAGGTATCCGAAAAAGTGCAGGACCGGGTAAAGAGCGCTATTGAAAATATGACAGGTCTGGAAGTTTCCATGGTCAATATCCGCATTGTGAATGTCAATATGGATACAGTATAAAGGGCTGCGGGAGGGCGCGGCCCTTGCGCGCGGGCAGGCTGCACGGCAGACCTCTTGAGAAAAGAGGCAGGAAAAGCGATGCGGGCTTGCCCGTTTTGTCATCCTGCAAAATTTTAGAGAAACAGGACGGGAAAAGATGAAAAGACGAGAGTTAAGAGAACATATATTTGAACTGCTGTTCCGGGTGGAATTCAATGACCGGGAAGAGATGCCGGAACAGATGAAGCTGTTTTTTGAAAGCCTTCCGGAGCTGGCTCCGGAGGATCAGTCCTATATAGAGAAAAAGTACGAGAGAATCATGGAGAAGCTTCCGGAGATCGATCAGATTCTGGGCGGGGCCGCGGAAGGGTGGAAACTGTCCCGGATGGGGAAGGCGGAGCTTACGATTCTCAGGCTGGCAGTCTATGAGATGGAGTTTGACGAGGATGTGCCGGTGGGAGTGGCAGTCAACGAAGCCGTGGAACTGTCGAAGAAGTTCGGCGGGGACGGGGCTCCCTCCTTTGTGAACGGAGTTCTCGGAAAGGTCGGAAAGATGGAAGAGGCGGAAGCGGCAGCCGCGGTGGAAAAGACCCGGGAAGAGCCTGCGGAAGCGAAACAGAATGGAACGGCGGAATGAAAAATGTCTATACGGTGTCCCAGGTAAACACATATATTAAGAACATGTTTACCCAGGACTTTATGCTGAACCGGATTTACGTAAAGGGAGAGGTGTCCAACTGCAAGTATCACAGCTCCGGGCATATTTATTTTTCCCTGAAGGATGAAGGCGGGACGCTTTCCTGCGTAATGTTTGCGGGATGGAGAAAAGGGCTCGCTTTTTCCATGAAAGACGGGCAGCGGGTGATTGTGCTGGGAAGTGTCAGCGTCTATGAGCGGAGCGGGACCTACCAGCTCTACGCAAAGGAGATCCTGCAGGACGGAGCGGGCCGCCTGTATGAGGCATATGAGAAGCTGAAAAGGGAACTGGAGGAAATGGGAATGTTTGCGCAGGAGTACAAGCAGCCCATTCCCTTTTATGCGGAAAAAATCGGAATTGTCACAGCGCCCACAGGAGCGGCGGTTCAGGATATCCGGAATATCGCTCTCAGAAGAAATCCTTACGTGCAGCTGATTCTCTATCCGGCCCAGGTACAGGGGGAAGGAGCGGCTGACAGCATCGTGAGGGGCATCGAAGCGCTGGACGCCCTGAATCTGGATGTGCTGATTGTGGGAAGAGGCGGCGGTTCCATCGAGGATCTCTGGGCCTTCAATGAGGAGAAGGTGGCCAGAGCTATTTTTGAGTGCCGGACCCCGGTCATTTCCGCGGTGGGACATGAGACGGATACGACCATTGCGGATTTTGTGGCAGATCTGCGGGCGCCTACGCCTTCCGCGGCCGCAGAGCTTGCGGTGGCGGATGTCAGAGAGCTTTTGGACCGGATGGAGGCTTATCAGAAACGGCTTTCCCAGGCCTTTGAGTGGAGGCTGGAGCAGTACCGCAGAAGACTGGCGGAGCTGCAGAAGCGGTTTTCCCAGTCCAGTCCCAGGCAGCTTCTGTTTGACCGGCGGATGCGGGAGGCAGATCTGCGGAACCGGTTTGATCAGGCCATGAAGGATAAGCTGGCGGACCGGAAAGGACGGCTGGCTCTTTTGGCGGAGCGTCTCCACGGTCTTTCGCCGCTTCTGAAGCTGCAGCAGGGATATTCTTATACGGAAGGCCCCGACGGCAGAGCGGTGACGGAGATTGGACAGGTGCCGGAGGGAGAGCGGATCCGGGTACATGTGACAGACGGCGTCTATACGGCAGTGGTAGAGAGCCGGACGAAGCTTAAGAGAGGATAGGACATGGCGGGAAAAAAGGAGAAGACGCTGGAAGAGGCGTTTGCCCAGCTGGACGAGATGCTTGCGCGGCTGGCTGATAAGGATGTATCACTGGAGGAGTCTTTTCAGGTCTATACGGAGGGGACGAAACTCCTGAAATACTGCAGCGATAAGCTGGACAGGGTAGAGAAAAAAATGCTGGTAATGAATGAGGAGGGCGGACTGGATGAGTTTTAAGGAAGAGCTTCAGAAGAAGACGGCGGAAATAGAGGAGATACTTAAGGAATATCTGCCGGAGGAGACCGGATTTCAGAAGACCGTGCTGGAAGCGGTCAATTACAGTGTTCTGGCGGGAGGAAAAAGGCTCCGTCCCATGCTGATGCAGGAGACCTTCCGGATGTTCGGCGGCGAAGGGGAACTGGTGAAGCCCTTTATGGCTGCCATGGAAATGATCCATACCTATTCCCTGGTCCATGATGATCTGCCGGCCATGGACAATGATGAATACCGCCGGGGGAAAAAGACGACCCATGCGGTCTACGGAGAGGCTATGGGAATACTGGCGGGAGACGCTCTTTTGAATCTGGCCTTTGAGACGGCTTCCGAGGCCTTTCAGATGGAGATCAGTCCGCGCACGGCGAGAGCCTGCCAGATTCTTTCCCGGAAGGCCGGCATCTACGGCATGATCGGCGGCCAGGTGGTGGATGTGGAGTCAGAGGGCCAGCCTCTGTCCCGGGAAAAGCTGGATTTCATCTACCGGCTGAAGACCAGCGCCCTGATTGAGGCTTCTATGATGATCGGAGCGGTGCTGGCCGGAGCCACGGACGAGGAGCTGGCCGCTGTGGAAAGCGTGGCTTCGGACGTGGGACTGGCATTCCAGATACAGGATGATATTCTGGATGTGACCAGCACGCTGGAGGTACTGGGAAAGCCGATCCACAGTGATGACAAGAACAACAAGACCACGTATGTGACGCTGGAAGGCCTCGATAAGGCCCGGAAAGACGTGGAGGAAATTTCACAGAGAGCCCTTACGACTCTCCGTTCCCTGAAATACGAGAACAGATTTCTGGAAGAACTGATTCAGATGCTGATTACAAGAGAAAAATAGAACAGGGGTGAGACCATGTATCTGGAGCAAATCAATCAGGTGAATGATATCAAAAAGCTGGATAAGAGCGCGTGGGAGCCGCTGGCCCAGGAGATCCGGGATTTTCTGATTCAGAAAATCAGTGTGACCGGCGGGCATCTGGCTTCCAATCTGGGTGTGGTGGAGCTGACTATGGCCATGCATCTGGCCTTTGATTTTCCGCAGGACAAGGTGGTCTGGGATGTGGGCCATCAGTCCTATACCCACAAGCTTCTGACCGGCCGGAAGGCGGGCTTTGATGATTTGCGGAAATACGGCGGCATGAGCGGCTTTCCAAAGCGTAAGGAGAGCGACTGCGACTGCTTCGATACGGGACACAGCTCCACCTCCATTTCAGCCGGAATCGGCCTGGTCAAGGCAAGGGAGCTTGTGGGCGGCAGCTACAGCGTTATCTCTGTGATCGGAGACGGAGCGCTGACCGGAGGCATGGCCTATGAGGCGCTCAACAACGCTTCCCAGCTGAAGAGCAATTTTATTATTGTTCTGAACGACAATCAGATGTCCATCGCGGAAAATGTGGGCGGCATTTCCCAGTATCTGAACGGACTCCGCTCGGCAGAGGGCTATAATAATTTTAAGGAGGGCCTTCAGAGTACGCTGGAAAAGATTCCGGTATACGGGGAAGGACTGGTCCGCCAGCTCAAAAAGACGAAAAGCGGCCTGAAGCAGCTGGTGATTCCCGGCATGTTTTTTGAGGATATGGGGATTACCTACCTGGGTCCTGTGGATGGACACAACATCAGCCAGCTGATCCGGGCTTTCAATGACGCCAGAAAGATCCGCCACGCGGTTCTGCTTCATGTCTGTACCAAGAAAGGGAAAGGCTATGCTCCGGCAGAGCGCCATCCTTCCCGTTTCCACGGGGCGGAGCCCTTTGTGATTGAGACAGGGCTTCCGAAGCATAAGAGAACGAAGGCCAATTATACAGACATCTTTTCCACGGTGATGCGCAAGCTGGGAGACCGGGACGATAAGGTAGTGGCCATTACGGCTGCCATGCCGGACGGGACAGGCCTGAAGCGGTTTAAGAATATGTTTCCGGACCGGTTTTTTGATGTGGGCATCGCCGAGCAGCACGCTGTGACCTTCGCGGCAGGGCTGGCGGCAGGAGGCTTAAAACCGGTGGTGGCGGTCTATTCCTCGTTCCTCCAGAGGGCCTATGACCAGATTCTGCACGATGTCTGTATCCAGAATCTGCATGTGGTCTTTGCCATTGACCGGGCGGGCCTTGTGGGAAGTGATGGAGAGACCCATCAGGGAATCTTTGATCTTTCCTATCTGTCCAGTATTCCCAATATGACTATTATGGCTCCGAAGAATAAGTGGGAGCTTTCGGATATGCTGAAATTCGCGGTAGCTTATGACGGGCCCATCGCGCTGCGTTATCCCAGAGGAGAGGCCTACGACGGTCTCCAGGAATTCCGCGCGCCTGTTGTCTTAGGCCGCAGCGAGGCGATTTACGAAGAGGGAGAGATCGCGCTGCTGGCTGTGGGAAGCATGGTGAAGATGGCGGAAAAGGTCAGAGATATTCTGAAGGAAACAGGATACAGCTGTACGCTTGTAAATGTGCGTTTCGTAAAGCCCATAGATGAGGAGATGCTGGAGGAACTGGCGAAGACGCATACACTGGCAGTGACTATGGAAGAAAATGTGCGGACCGGCGGATTCGGCGATCATGTGCTGGAATATGTGTCTGACCGGGAGCTTCCCATGAAGATCCTGAATGTGGCTCTGCCGGATGAATATGTGGAGCATGGCAATGTAGATCTGCTGTACAGGGAAGTGGGGCTGGATCCTGAGCTGATTGCCAAAAGAATTATTACCGAGTATGTCGGTCATATGTAAGGAGAGAAAAACATGAAGATGCGGCTGGATGTGCTTCTCGTAAACCGCGGACTGGCGGAATCGCGGGAAAAGGCCAAGGCAGTGATTATGGAGGGAAAGGTTTTTGTAAAGGGACAGCGGGAGGATAAAGCGGGCTCCATGTTTGATGAGGCCGCTCCCATTGAGATCCATGGACAGAAGCTGAAATATGTAAGCCGCGGCGGCCTGAAGCTGGAGAAGGCGGTGGCCCATTTTGACCTGAAGCTGGAGGGAAGGATCTGCATGGACGTGGGCTCTTCCACAGGCGGTTTTACCGACTGTATGCTCCAGAACGGAGCGGCAAAGGTCTATGCGGTAGATGTGGGTACCAACCAGCTGGACTGGAAGCTCCGCAGCGATCCGAGAGTAGTCTGCATGGAAAAAACCAACATCCGTTATCTTCTGCCGGAGCAGATTGGGGAGCTTCCCTCCTTTGCTTCCATTGATGTGGCCTTTATTTCCCTGACGAAGGTGCTTCTGCCGGTACGTGAGCTTCTTACTCCTGACGGACAGGTAGTGGCGCTTATCAAGCCTCAGTTTGAGGCGGGCCGGGAAAAGGTCGGGAAGAAGGGTGTGGTCCGGGAGAAGAGCACCCATCTTGAGGTGATCAAAGAGGTGCTGGCTTATGCCTGGTCCATCGGCTTCGATATTCTGGCGCTGGAGTTTTCCCCGATCAAAGGACCGGAGGGAAATATTGAGTATCTGGCCTGGCTGGAGAAGACGGACAGGGCGGCGTCGGAGGAGCTGCCTGCCTGGGAGGAGGTACAGGCACGGCTTCCGGAAGGGCTGGTGCCGGAACAGATTGTAGAGGAAGCACATCAGACTCTTGCTTGAGACATCAGAGGACGCTTAACATGAATCGATTTTACATCATCACAAACAGTGAAAAAGATAAAGGGCTGAAAATGACAGAGGAAATTCACAGCTATCTGAAAGCCAGAGGCTGTGAATGCGTCGTCCGGGAATATCAGGGAAAGGAAAACCCGCCGGACGGCAGTCATTTTAAATATACGGACGAGGCCTGGATCCCCCAGGGAACGGAATGTATTCTGGTGCTGGGAGGAGACGGCACTCTGATTCAGGCAGCCAGAGATACGGTAAACCGCAGGATCCCTCTTCTGGGCATCAACCTGGGAACGCTGGGATTTCTGGCAGAGATCGAGAAATCGGGCGTGCCGGATGCCCTGGACAGCCTGATTCTTGACCATTATACCATTGAGTCCCGTATGCTTCTGGAAGGAAGCGTATATAAAAAAAGCGGGGAACTGCTGAAAAGCAATATCGCGCTGAATGATATTGTGGCAAACCGGGCCGGCGCTCTGCGCATTATCGACTATGAGCTCCGGGTGAACGGGGAATTTCTCAACCGCTATTCCGCGGACGGCATTATCGTCTCGACGCCTACAGGTTCTACAGGCTACAGCCTCTCGGCAGGGGGGCCTATCGTATCTCCCATGGCATCCATGATTGTGGTGACGCCGGTCTGTCCGCACACGCTGTCGGCCAGAAGCATTGTGCTGTCCGGAGATGATGTGGTGGCCGTGCATATCGGGTCCGGGCGCAGAAGCGAAAGAGAACAGGCCTTCGTCACCTTTGACGGCGATGTGGTGGTACCGGTGGAGACCGGAGATTATGTGGAAATCCGGCGCTCCGAAAAGACGGTGAAGATTCTGAAGATCAGCAAAATCAGTTTTCTGGAAGTTCTGCGCAATAAGATGCGGACCAATTAGCGGGAAAAGACAGGCGGCTGAGGCGGAATCTGCAGCCGGTGAAAATATGGGGAGGATAAGGACTAATGAAGCTTGAAAGGCATGCAAAAATTATTGAGCTGATAGGAAAGTATGCCATAGAGACACAGGAGGAGCTGGCCAGCCGGCTGAATGAGGCGGGATTCCGCGTGACGCAGGCTACTGTTTCCAGAGATATCAGGGAACTGAAGCTGACGAAGATGGCTGTGGATGGACGGCAGCGGTATTGTGTGGTGCCGGGGCCCGGCGGCCAGATGGGAGATAAATATATCGGAATACTCCGGGAAGGATTTCTGTCCATGGATATGGCGCAGAATATTCTGGTGGTAAAGACTGTGGCCGGTATGGCCATGGCGGTGGCGGCGGCTCTGGACGCCTTAAGCTGGCAGGAGATTGTGGGCTGTATCGCGGGAGATGATACGGTGTTCTGCGCGGTCCGCTCCACGGATGACGCCATACTGGTAATGGAAAAGCTGCGCAGAGCGTTAAGCGGCGAAGGAAGAAACAGTTAGCTTCCCCGCGCTTTACGCGTCTGCGGGATGAGGTGAGGATATGCTGACACATCTGCATGTGAAGAATCTGGCCCTGATTCGCGAGGCTGAGATTGATTTTACGGAAGGACTCAATATCCTGACAGGAGAAACGGGAGCGGGAAAATCCATTGTCATCGGCTCCGTAAGTCTGGCTCTGGGAGGAAAGGTATCGCGGGAGATGGTACGTCCGGGAGCGGATTACGGGCTGGCAGAGCTGGTGTTTCTTGTAAACCGAGAAAAACAGAGAGAAAAGCTTCTGGAGCTGGGAGTAGTGCCGGAGGATGATCAGGTAATTATTTCCAGAAAGATTTTGGATGGAAGAAGCATAAATAAAATAAACGGAGAGACAGTGACCATAGGCCAGCTTAAGGAAGCGGCTTCCCTGCTGATTGATGTCCACGGGCAGCATGAGCATCAGTCTCTGCTCCAGAAGAAGAAGCATCTGGAAATCCTGGATGACTTCGCGAAGGAGGAGCTGGGGCCGGTAAAGGAAAAAATTTCCGAGGCTTATGGAAGCTTTAAGGAGCTGAAAAAGCAGCTTGCGGAAGCGCAGATGGATGAGGAAAGCCGGCTGCGCGAGATCTCGCTGCTGGAATTTGAGACGAATGAGATTGAAAAGGCAGCGCTCACTCCGGGAGAGGATGAGGAGCTGGAGCGCCGTTACCGGAGGATGAGCAATGCCCGGAGGCTTCTGGAGGCCGCAGGGAATGTCTATGGCATGACCGGCTATGAGGAGGATTCCGGCGCCGGCGCGGTCATCGGCCGGGCAGTCCGGGAGCTTCAGGGCGTCCTGTCCTATGATTCCGAGCTTTCTGCGCTGGCCGCCCTGCTTTCAGACGTGGACGGGCTTCTGAATGATTTCAACCGGGAGATGTCAGACTATCTGTCATCCCTGGAATTTGATGAGCAGGAGTTTTCCGATACGGAGGAACGGCTGAACCTTTTGAATTATCTGAAATCCAGATACGGACATACGGTAGAGGAGATTCTGGCTTATCAGGAAAAGCAGTCAGAGCGGCTGTCTTCCCTGCAGAATTATGACAGATACCTGCAGGAGCTGGAGAAAAAGCTTGGACAGGCGGAGGCGGAGCTGGAGAAGCTGTGCGGGGAAGCCACGGAGATCCGCAGGCGGTACGCGGCGGTGCTCTGCGGAAAGATCCGGGAGCATCTGGTGGATTTGAATTTCCTGAATGTGGAATTTGAAATGAGCTTTGAAGAGCTGCCGGAATATACTGCCCAGGGAAAGGATTCCGCGGAATTTCTGATCTCCACCAATCCGGGCGAACCCTTACGTCCTCTGATGAAAACAGCGTCAGGAGGCGAGCTGTCCCGGATTATGCTGGCCATCAAGACGGTGCTGGCGGACAAGGATGAGATCGACACGGTGATTTTTGATGAGATCGACGTGGGAATCAGTGGAAGGACCGCTCAGAAGGTATCGGAAAAAATGATGCTGATCGGACGGACCAGACAGGTCATCTGCATCACCCATCTTGCGCAGATTGCGGCCATGGCGGACAGCCATTACCGGATTGAAAAGCAGGTGGAGGAGGGCGAGACGCGCACGCAGATTCGCCGGCTCAGCGAACAGGAAAGCATAGAGGAGCTGGCCCGGATTCTGGGAGGCGCAAAGATCACGGATGCCGTGCGGAAGAACGCGGAGGAAATGCGGGCGCTGGCTATTGCCAGAAAACAGAGCCGGTGACAGAATATGCCAGATTACGGAAGATCATATTTCACATACTAAAGGAGGGTGCAGATAAATCTGCATCCTCCTTTTTGATCTGTGCCCGGAAGAGATCCGCGCAGGCAGACCGGGCCGCAGAACAGCAGGGACATCACAGATGCGAGGATGTGAAAGAATGGATCTCAGAAAAAAATACCGCCTTTTTCTCACAGGGATACTTGTTTTGTGTCTGATAGGGCTTGGCGTGCTGAATTATGTGCAGATTCGGGATCAGATTCCGGATTCCTATGTGCAGACAGAAGGGGAACCGGGGCCGGACCGGGTGAGTTTCCTGGTGACAGAAGAGGTGAAAGCAGATATGGCAGAGGCCTCGGCGAATGGCTTTGCCTCCGGCAGCTATACGATTTCCTACAAATATCTGGGCCTGATTCCCATGAAGGAGACTCTGGTGGAGGTCCGGGATCCGGTCTATGTGATCCCGGGAGGAATTCCCATCGGAATATATCTGGAAACGAGAGGAATCCTGATTATCGGCACAGGAGCAGTAACGGGCCTGGACGGCCTGAATTATGAGCCGGCCCTGCGGATCGTGCAGGGCGGGGACTATATCCGGGCTGTAAATGGGAAGGAAATCTCAGAAAAGGAAGAGCTCATAGAAGCGGTCAATGCCTGCAGGGGAGAGCAGGTAGTGCTTGATCTGGACCGGGACGGGGAACGGATACAGGTCAAGCTGGACGCGGTTCAGACAGGAGAGGAAGAGTATAAGCTGGGAATCTGGGTGCGGGATAATACCCAGGGAATCGGCACCCTGACGTTTCTCACGGAGGACGGAAGCTTCGGAGCGCTGGGCCATGGAATCAATGACGTGGATACGGGAATTCTGCTGGAGCCCTCGGAGGGACGGCTTTACGATACCACAATCGTAAACATCCACAAGGGAGAGGCCGGAACGCCGGGAGAGCTGTCGGGGCTCATCCGCTACCGGGACAGCTTCATCTGCGGAACGATTGCGGAAAATACAGAGGCAGGCATTTTTGGCAGCGCTGCCGATCATCTTCTGGAAAAACTGGAGGCAGAGCCGGTCCAGGCCGGATATAAACAGGAAATAGAGGAGGGAGAGGCCTGGATTCGAAGCTCGGTAAGCGGAGAGCTGAAGGATTATCAGGTGGAAATCGTGGAAATACACAGAAACGAGGAGGATGTGAACAAAGGGATTGTTCTGGAGGTCACGGATTCGGAGCTCCTGGAGCTGACAGGAGGAATTGTGCAGGGAATGAGCGGCAGTCCTATTTTGCAGAATGGAAAGATTATCGGCGCGGTTACGCATGTTTTTGTCCAGGATTCCGCAAAAGGCTTCGGTATTTTTATAGAAAATATGCTGGAGCATGTTGAAAACCAGTGATCTTTGTCGAAACCTGTCCTGTGCTGTCCCAAAAAGGAGGACGATAGGGAATTGAAAGAAAAACCCGGTTTTTCTATAATAAGTAAGTGCCGGGGATGAGGGCGGAACCTCCGCCTGTCATGGCCGGACGAGGAAAAAGTGTGTGAAAAGATGTAATTTTGGGGAGGTTAGTATGGAAAAACTGAATGTGGCAATCGCGGATGACAATGAAAGAATTGTGGAGATGCTGAACGCACTGATCCGTACAGAAAGCGATATGGAGATTGTGGGAACAGCAGGAAACGGAGAAGACGCAGTAGAAATGATTCGCAAGAGCGCTCCGGATGTGGTGCTTCTGGATTTGATTATGCCCAAAATGGATGGACTGGGGGTCCTGGAAAAGATTAAGAATGACACAAGCCTGAAAAAAGTACCGGCTTTTATCGTGCTTTCTGCTATCGGGCAGGAAGCGGTGACAGAGGATGCGTTTGCTCTGGGAGCAAATTATTATATTATGAAACCCTTTAATAACGAAATGCTGCTTGGAAGGCTGCGCAGCATCCGGAACCGGGGAGAAAAGATCCTGATGCCGGCGCGGTCTGCGGCGGAACGGCGCCTACCTGCGGAAGAGCGGGATCTGGAGACTGATGTGACGAACATGATTCACGAAATCGGTGTTCCGGCCCATATCAAAGGCTACCAGTATCTGAGGGATGCCATTATGATGTCTGTGGAGGATATGGAAATGCTGAATTCCATCACCAAGGTGCTGTACCCCACCATCGCGAAAAACCATCAGACCACGCCGAGCCGCGTGGAGCGGGCAATCCGCCATGCCATCGAGGTGGCCTGGAGCCGCGGGAAAATGGATACCATCGATGAGCTTTTCGGCTACACGGTAAGCAATGGCAAGGGAAAGCCCACCAATTCAGAGTTTATCGCTCTGATAGCCGACCGCATACGGCTGGAATATAAGGCGAAGGTGTCCTGAAGCGCCTTCGGCCAGCCAGCTTCCATGTCCGCTTTGTATGTATTTTCTGCGGGCAGAACAGTTCAGCCATGCAGCCCGGAAAAACCAGAAGCAAGTTTTTCCGGGCTTAAGTGCGTCCGCCCTATAGAGAAATACATACAAACCGTCCATAGTAAGCGAGCTTTCATGTCCGCTTTGTATGTATTTCTCTGCATGGCTGAACTGGGGAGTAAAAATGTAGATTTTGCACAAATTTTTCTTTTAAATGAGCTGCATATGAGTTATAATAGATATAGATATTTTACTGAAACAGGGAGGAAATGCAGTGAAAAAGATATTATTTGTTGCTTCAGAGGCAGTTCCGTTTATCAAGACCGGAGGTTTGGCGGATGTGGTAGGGTCTCTGCCGAAATATTTTGATAAAGAGCAGTATGATATTCGTGTCATGATTCCCAAATACCTCTGCATCAAGCAGGAATGGCGGGACAAGATGAATTATGTGACGCATTTTTATATGAACCTTGCCTGGCGCAGCCAGTATGTGGGTGTCCTGGAAATGGAATATGAGGGCATCAAGTTCTATTTTATAGACAATGAATATTATTTCGCGGGACCGAAGCCCTACGGAAATATTTATGAGGACATTGAGAAGTTTGCGTTTTTCTCCAAAGCAGCTATTTCGGCACTGCCCTCTCTGAACTTCCGTCCTGACATTATTCACTGCCATGACTGGCAGACGGGACTCGTTCCGGTATTCCTGAATGATTCCTTCCAGAACAATCCGTTTTTCCAGGGAATCAAGACAGTTATGACTATCCATAACCTGAAATTCCAGGGAATCTGGGATGTGAAGACGGTAAAGGATATTACGGGGTTGAATGCCTCCTACTTTACGCCTGACAAGCTGGAGGCTTACGGTGACGCCAACTATCTGAAGGGCGGCATCGTATACGCGGACGCAGTGACCACAGTCAGTGAGACCTACGCGGAGGAGATTAAGATGCCCTATTACGGGGAGCATCTGGATGGTCTGCTGCGCGCCCGTTCCAATTCTCTGCGCGGCATTGTAAATGGTATCGATTATAACGAATATAATCCGGAGACGGATAAGTTCCTGGCCCATAATTACAACGCAGTGAACTTCCGGAAGGAGAAGGTGAAAAATAAGACCGCTCTTCAGGAGGAGCTGGGTCTGACTGTGGATCCCAAGAAGATGATGATTGGTATCGTGTCCCGTCTGACTGACCAGAAGGGCTTCGATCTGATCGCCTATGTGATGGATGAACTGTGCCAGGATGAGATCCAGATCGTGGTTCTGGGAACCGGTGAAGAGCGGTATGAGAACATGTTCCGTCATTTCGCCTGGAAGTATCAGGGCAAGGTATCGGCGAATATTTTCTATTCCGAGGCCATGTCCCACAAGATTTACGGTTCCTGTGACGCCTTCCTGATGCCGTCTCTGTTTGAGCCCTGCGGCTTAAGCCAGCTGATGAGCCTTCGTTACGGTACTGTTCCGATCGTGCGTGAGACTGGCGGACTGAAGGATACGGTACAGCCGTACAATGAGTATGAGAGCACCGGAACGGGCTTCAGCTTTACCAATTACAACGCTCATGAAATGATGAATACCGTCCGCTACGCGGAGCGTATCTATTACGACAGAAAACGTGAGTGGAACAAGATTGTGGACCGGGCCATGGCGGCTGATTTCTCCTGGGATAATTCGGCAAAGAAGTACGCGGAGATGTATGACTGGCTGGCAGGCTGATCCCGGATAAAAATATGAAACGGCTGCCGGATTTTGCTCCGTCAGATGAATAAAATCCTCCTTTTCCAGGATACTAAGAAGGTAAACCGGAAAAGGAGGATTTTTTTATGACACCACAATTATCAGAACTGGATGTACAGAATCTCCGCCATCTGCTGGGAGGCTATGATACCAGCTGCTGCAAGATGACAGAGTATGCGCAGCAGGCAGAGGATCAGCAGGTAAAGCAGTTTTTTCAGAAGGCTGCCCAGTCTGCAAAAGAGAATAAGCAGCAGCTTATGCACTTTTTAGGATAGGAGGAGAAATGGAAAGATGGATGAAAAAACCATGGTATCAGACGCTCTTACAGGCATCAATGGAGAGCTGAAAATGTTCGGAGACATGATTCCCCAGACTGAAAACCCGGCGCTGAAGCAGACACTGAAGGAGATCCGCAATAAGTGCGAGATGTCCCAGGAGGAGCTTTATCAGATTGCCCGGGCCAAGCAGTATTATGTTCCGGCAGCCCAGGCGACAGCTGAGGAAATCGCCCATGTGAAGTCACTGTTTACCCAGGGAACGCTGTAGAGAGAAAGAAGCGTCCGGGAAAGGAAACGCTGAAAACGCAGGCAGAATAAAAAGCAGGAAAACAGGAAGGGACCATATCAGAAAGCGTCCCTTCCTGTTTTCCTGTGTGGGATTGTATAAAACGATATCAAAGCCTGTCGCTCCGGCGGACAAATCCATAGCCGATGGGGTAGGGGCCGGAGTGGACGGCAATGGTGGCGCCGACCTGTTGAACCGGAATGACCAGGTTCTGAGAGCCAAACTCTTCTTCAAACCTCTTTTTTGTCATTTCCAGAAGCTGGCTGCCTTCTTCCGGATCATAGCCATAGCCGATCAGAATATTGCAGTCGTCCGGTTTACAGCCGCTTCCTTTCAGGTAAGAGACCAGAAGATCCAGGATGCCGGCCATGGATTTCCGGCGGCCTCTTCTGATGCCGGAGGAATGAATTTCCCCATTCTGAAAGGTAATGAGAGGTTTTAAGTCCAGCAGGTTTCCGGTGATGCCCGTCAATTTTCCGATGCGGCCGCCATGGCGGATGTAATCCAGGTTTCCCACTGTAAACAGGATACGTCCCGATTTGCGCAGAGCGTCCATAGCCGAGAGGGTCTCGTCGAGAGAGCGTCCGGCATCCCGCAGACGGCAGAGCTCCAGAACAAAGGCGCTCTGCATAAGCGTACAGCAGAGGGAATCCACGACAGCTACCCGGATATCCGGATACGCTTCTGCCATCATCTGCCTGGCGATTTCCGCGGACTGAACGGAGGAGCTCAGCTTGGAAGAGATGCAGACACACAGGATGTCCCGGCCTTCCCGGGCCTTCTGTTGGAATACAGTATAAAAGTCTTCCGGCGAGGGAGCGGCCGTCTTGGGATAGACAGCCGGATGTTCAACCATCTGGCGGTATAACTCGGGAAGCTCCAGTTCGACGCCTTCTTTCTTATAATCGGAACCGTTAAAGGATACAAGAAAATGAACAATCCCGATATTATGTTCCACGGCCACAGCGCCCGGTATATCGCAGGAACCGTCGCTCACAATGCAAAATTCAGGTTTCATTTCAATTTCCTCCTGCAGTAATAAAATCTAAAGCTGTTGCTATAGTATAATATTTATTGTAGCATAGATTAATAGAATATACAATTTCAGATATAATCTGAAGAGTTTTGAAAAAACCAGTGATACAGTATTTGCCATCCAACATGTAGTATGACATACTTTTTCTGTAAGAGGTCAGACTGTGCGGGTGGGAGGAGGATGAGAAATCAGGAAAAAAGGGGCTTGCAAAGGCCCTTTTCCTGTGCTATACTTTCAGAGTTAGTGAAAAAACACGCGGGTGGAACCGGGGACGGTGTCAGAGCAGAGCTTTGATATTTCACGGTGTGGAAGCCTGCGGAAGAACAACCAAATGGAGGAAAGAATCATGAGTGTAATTTCAATGAAGCAGTTACTGGAAGCAGGTGTTCATTTCGGACATCAGACAAGACGCTGGAACCCCAAGATGGCTCCATACATCTATACCGAGCGTAACGGTATCTACATCATCGACCTGCAGAAGTCTGTTGGAATGGTAGATACAGCATACAAGGCTGTATTTGATATCGCTGCACAGGGCGGAACCATCCTGTTTGTAGGAACCAAGAAGCAGGCTCAGGATGCTATCAAGACTGAGGCAGAGCGCTGCGGCATGTTCTATGTAAATGAGAGATGGCTCGGCGGTATGCTGACCAACTTCAAGACCATCCAGAGCAGAATCGCGCGTCTGAAAGCAATCGAGAAGATGTCTGAGGACGGAACCTTCGATGTACTGCCCAAGAAGGAAGTTATCGCACTGAAGAAAGAGTGGGAGAAGCTGGAGAAGAACCTGGGCGGAATCAAGGATATGAAGAAAGTTCCGGACGCTATCTTTGTAGTAGATCCGAAGAAGGAAAGAATCTGCGTACAGGAAGCACATACACTGGGAATCCCGCTGATCGGAATTGCTGATACCAACTGCGATCCGGAGGAGCTGGACTATGTAATCCCGGGCAACGACGACGCAATCCGTGCCGTAAAGCTGATCGTTTCTACCATGGCAGACGCTGTAGTTGAGGCAAACCAGGGAGCAGCCGAGGAAGTAGAGGAAGCTTACGAGGAGACAGAAGAGGCTGTAGAAGAGTAAGCGTCAGTTTTAACACGAAGAAATAGTTTGGAGGAACGAAAAATGGCAATCACAGCAGGAATGGTAAAAGAGTTAAGAGAGATGACCGGTGCCGGAATGATGGACTGCAAGAAAGCCCTGACCGCTACCGATGGAAATATGGACGCAGCTGTAGACTGGCTGAGAGAGAAAGGTCTTGCCAGCGCACAGAAGAAGGCTGGCCGTATCGCTGCTGAGGGTATCGTAGATATCTGCGCGACAGAGGACGGACACAAGGCAGTTGCCGTAGAGGTAAACGCTGAGACCGACTTCGTGGCAAAGAACGAAAAGTTCCGTTCTTATGTAGCAGACGTGGCTGCGCAGGCACTGAAGACGACTGCCACCGATATCGAAGGATTCCTGGCAGAGAAGTGGGAGAAGGATCCGTCTCTGACCGTAAAAGAGGCTCTGGCTTCTCAGATCGCAGTGATCGGAGAGAACATGAATATCCGTCGTTTCCGTCAGATGGAGGAGCAGAATGGTTTCGTTGCTTCCTACATCCATGCAGGCGGCAAGATTGGCGTTCTGGTAGATGTTGAGACAGACGTGGTAAACGATGCTGTAAAAGAGATGGCAAAGAATGTGGCTATGCAGGCCGCAGCTCTGAAGCCGCTGTACACCAGCGATGCTGAGGTAGAGCCGGAGTATATTGAGAAAGAGAAAGCCATCCTGATGGCTCAGATTCAGAACGATCCGAAGGAGTCCCAGAAGCCGGAGAAGGTAATCCAGGGAATGATCCAGGGCCGTATCAACAAAGAGCTCAAGGAAATCTGCCTGCTTGATCAGGTATATGTAAAGGCTGAGGACGGAAAGCAGTCCGTAGGCAAGTACGTAGAGCAGGTAGCAAAAGCGAACAACGCGAAGATCACCATCAAGGGCTTCGTTCGTTTCGAGACCGGCGAGGGAATCGAGAAGAAGGAAGAGAACTTCGCTGAGGAAGTTGCAAAGCAGATGGCTGGCAAATAAGTCTTATTTGACATCTGATAAAAAGTGTGATACCGTATAAAAGAATTAAATAGGATCTTCAGGGCAGGGTGAAATTCCCGATCGGCGGTAAAGTCCGCGAGCGCGAGAGCGCAGGATTTGGTGAGATTCCAAAACCGACAGTATAGTCTGGATGAAAGAAGAGATGACATGGTATGGATGAAAAAGATTCATACGTTCTTTGCGGAAGAAAGAATGCTCTGAAATGGGAAACTGTTTCAGAGCTTTTTCTTTGGCAGATGGCGGAGCATACGGCGGGAGCTGCGGAGTCTGCCATACGCGGAAAAAGGAAAAGGTCAGGGCCCTGGATGAACAATCCGGGGCCTTTTTGCATGGAAAAGTGAGTCTTTCCTGATTCAGAAAAGCCCTCAGATCGGAATAAAAAGAAGGTGAAAAACAGTGAAAGCGGACATAACAAACAGTGAAAGAATGTCAGATGAGGATTATATGCGCCGGGCGCTGGAACTGGCTGAAAGGGGGATGGGCTGGACCTCACCGAATCCCATGGTAGGGGCAGTGCTTGTAAAAGATGGACGCGTCATTGGTGAAGGATTTCACGAGCGGTATGGGGAAGCTCATGCGGAGCGGAATGCCCTGGCTTCCTGCAGGGAGGATCCGTCTGGAGCAGATTTGTATGTAACGCTGGAGCCCTGCTGCCATTACGGAAAACAGCCGCCCTGTACGGAGGCGGTTCTGGAGGCGGGAATCCGCCGGGTAGTCATAGGCTCGGGAGATCCCAATCCTCTGGTGGCGGGAAAGGGGATCGAAATTCTGCGCAGGAATGGCGTATTGGTGGAGGAGTATGTGCTGGAAGAGGAATGCCGCAGGCTCAACGAGGTGTTTTTCCACTTTATTCAGACCGGACTGCCCTTTGTGGTCATGAAATATGCCATGACGCTGGATGGAAAGACAGCCTGCTATACGGGAGCGTCCAAATGGATCACGGGGGAAGAGGCAAGAGCCCACGTACAGAAGCAGAGACACAGGTATCGTGCCATTATGGCAGGCGTCGGTACGGTTCTGGCAGATGATCCCCTTCTCACCTGCCGTATGGAGGGCGGGAGAAATCCGGTGCGTATTATCTGTGACAGCCGGCTGCGCACGCCCCTCTCTTCCCGGATTGTGCAGACTGCGGAAGAAGTTCCTGTCATTATCGCCACCTGCTGCGGGCAGGAGGAGCGTCAGGAGCCTTACCGGGCAGCAGGCTGCCGGGTCCTCGCCGGACCGGAGAAGGAAGGACGGGTAGATTTGAAATGGCTGATGGAAGAGCTGGGAAAGGAAAAGATAGACAGCATTCTTCTGGAGGGAGGAAGCTGCCTGAACTGGTCGGCACTGAAGGAAGGACTCGTGCATAAGGTACAGGCTTATATCGCTCCAAAGCTGTTTGGGGGAGAAGACGCAAAGACACCCATAGCGGGGAAAGGCTTTCCTTCGCCGGATAAGGGAGTGTTTCTGAGAGACAGCAGAATTATGAGGCTGGGAGCAGATTTTCTGATTGAGAGTGAGGTGTGCGGAAATGTTTACCGGGATCATTGAGGAAATGGGAACTATCCGGCAGGTTCAGAAAGGACGTAGCTCGGCAGTGCTGGAAATAACAGCCGGGAAGGTGCTGGAGGAGCTGCGGATCGGGGACAGCATTGCCGTAAACGGGGTCTGCCTGACAGTCATTTCCTTTGACAGGTCGGGCTTTTCGGCAGATGTGATGCATGAGACCCTGAACCGTTCTTCCCTGGCAGGACTGTCAGGGGGCAGCCGGGTTAATCTGGAGCGGGCCATGCGCGCAGACGGGCGGTTCGGCGGCCATATGGTAGCAGGTCATGTGGATGGCACCGGAACGATTGCGGAGATAAGACGGGACGATACGGCTGTCTGGTACAGAATCCGGGCGGGGGATTCTGTTCTCCGCTATATCGTGGAAAAGGGCTCAGTTGCCGTGGATGGAATCAGCCTGACTGTGGCCGCGGTGGGAGAAAAGGATTTTTCTGTCTCCGTGATTCCCCATACGGCCGCAGAGACGACGCTGGGGGAAAGGCGGACAGGAGATAGGGTGAATCTGGAAACGGACATGATCGGAAAATATGTGGAGAGGTTTCTGAACTGGCCTGCCGGGGACAGCCGGCAGACGAAAAGCGGTCAGAAGAATGAAAGCCGGCAGGGCGGAAAAGGCGGAATTACGCGGGAGTTTCTGTCGCAGTACGGGTTTTGAAAGGGGTAGACGGATATGGAAGAGAAGACATTTGAGTTCAGCATGATTGAAGAGGCGCTGGACGCGCTGAGAAAAGGAAAGATCATTCTGGTTACGGACGAGCCGGACCGGGAAAATGAGGGAGATTTCATCTGTGCGGCACAGTTTGCCACAACAGAAAATATCAATTTCATGGCGACCCATGGAAAAGGGCTTATCTGTATGCCCATGTCCGAGGAATATACGCGGAAGCTGCAGTTTCCCCAGATGGTGTCCAGCAATACAGACAACCACGAGACGGCGTTTACGGTTTCTGTGGACTATGTGAGTACAACCACAGGCATTTCCGCTGCGGAACGTTCGGTGACAGCCATGAAATGCGTAGAGGAAGAGTCGAAGCCCCAGGATTTCCGCAGGCCGGGCCATATGTTTCCTCTGCTGGCCAGGAAAAACGGCGTGCTGGAGCGCAGCGGCCATACAGAGGCCACGGTAGATCTGTGCCGTCTGGCCGGTTTAAAGGCCTGTGGGCTCTGCTGTGAAATCATGCGGGAGGATGGAACCATGATGCGGACGCCGGAGCTTATAGAGCTTGCCCGGAAATGGAAAATGCCTTTTATCACCATCCGGGATCTGCAGAATTACCGGAAGCGGCACGAAAAGCTGGTGGATCGGGCCACAGTATCCAGAATGCCCACGAAATACGGTGAGTTCACAGCCTATGGCTATGTCAGCCGTCTGAACGGCGAGCATCATATCGCGCTGGTCAAGGGCGAGATCGGTGACGGCGAGAATCTGCTCTGCCGGGTACATTCCGAGTGCCTGACCGGAGACACCTTCGGATCTCTGCGCTGCGACTGTGGGGAACAGCTCGCCTCTGCCTTGAGGCAGATCGACCGGGAAGGGCGGGGCGTCCTGCTGTATATGCGCCAGGAGGGCCGCGGCATCGGACTTATCAACAAGCTGCGGGCCTACGAGCTCCAGGAACAGGGATTGGATACACTGGAAGCCAACCTGGCTCTCGGCTTTGCGGGGGACGAGCGGGAATATTATATCGGCGCTCAGATCCTGAAGGATCTGGGAGTGAAAACCATGCGGCTTCTCACAAACAATCCGGATAAGGTATACCAGCTTTCGGATTTTGGCCTCGAGATTCTGGAGCGTGTGCCCATAGAGATGAAGCCCACCGCCTATGACAGAGGGTATCTTCTGACAAAGCAGAGAAAAATGGGCCACCTGCTCCATTATGAAATGTAAGGGAAGAAATTAAAAGGACAGAAAAAGGAGAATGGAATGATGAAAACATTTGAAGGAAAACTGGTCTCACAGAATATCCGTATCGGCATTGTAGCCTCACGTTTCAATGAGTTTATCACCTCAAAGCTTTTAAGCGGGGCTTATGACGGCCTGAAGAGGCATGGAGTTGTGGAAGAGGACATCCACACTGCCTGGGTTCCCGGAGCCTTTGAAATCCCGCTGATTGCGTCCAAGATGGCAGGCAGCGGAAAATATGACGCGGTCATCTGCCTGGGGGCAGTTATCCGGGGAAGTACCAGCCACTATGACTATGTGTGCAATGAGGTGTCCAAGGGAATCGCTTCCGTGTCTCTGTCCAGCGGAATTCCGGTCATGTTCGGCGTGCTGACCACAGAGAATATTGAGCAGGCTATCGAGCGGGCCGGCACCAAGGCAGGAAATAAAGGGTATGAGTGCGCGGAAGGGGCAATCGAGATGGTCAACCTGATCCGGGAGATAGAGAAATAGAGCATAGAAAAAAGAGAAAAAAGAAGTGGAGGGAAGTGTTCCGGGGCTTGCGCCCCGGAGTTCTTCCCTCTGCTTTTTTTGCGTATATAAAAGCAGCGATACCGCCGGTTTGGTTTTCGGAACTATTCCGCGTCCATTCCTGTAATTTTAGAAATCGTTTATATTTTTGTATCAGAATTTTTAGACCGATCATCTATTCTATATTCCACAGAGAACCATCCTGCGTTTTGCGGCGCCAGAAACAGGCCGCTCAGAAAGAGACAGGCGCGGCCGGAGGATGAGAGGAGAAGAAAAACAATGAGCAGAAAATTGAAAAAAATGTTTATATGCCTGCTTCTGATCGTGGGACTGTGCGCGCTGTATGAGTTCTGGCTGGCGCCCTATTTTGCCATGCTTAATGGACAGCCGGTTCAGAAAAGCGCCCAGGCAGAGGTGTCGTCCATGGCTCCCGGGATTACCGTGCAGGCACAGGAACAGGGGAAAAACGGCAGCACCGGCGGTGCGGAAGAGGCGCCTTCAAAAGTGCAGATTTCTGTGACGCAAAAGGAACTGGGAATGGATGATAACCATATTACGTATTTTGAAGTGGATCTTCAGGTCCCTGACGCGACAGATCTGAAGACGGCTCTGGCTCATGATGAATATGGCTGGCATATCACTGACACCATGTCGGATATCGCCCAGGAGCATCATGCGTCGCTGGCGGTAAATGGTGATTTTTACGGGTACCGTTTTGATGGAATTGTAATTCGAAACGGTGTTCTGTACCGGGATGTACCGACCGATCGGGAATGCCTGGTTCTGTACCGGGACGGCACGATGGATACTGTTGTGGAAAACACCACATCCGGACAGGAGCTTTTGGACGCAGGCGCCTGGAATGTATTTTCTTTTGGCCCTGTTCTGGTGGAGGACGGAAAAGCCAGGGAAGGGCTGAAAGACGTTTACAAAGTGGATGAGCTTAATGTAAACATTTCGGGCCCTGAGCCCAGGACAGCCATTGGATATATTGGACCAAATCATTTCCTTATTCTGATAGTAGATGGCAGACAGACCGGATACAGCCGGGGAATGGATTTTGAAGAATTGGCCAAAGTGTTTGTAGAGCATGGCTGCACGCTTGCCTATAATCTGGACGGCGGCGGTTCTGTGACGCTTTATCAGGACGGGAAAATTGTGAACAGTCCCTGTCCGCTTTTGGGAAAGGAGAGGAAAATCAGTGACATCCTGTATGTGGAAGCAGATGGACAGTGAAAGCAGAATTCTGGTGCTGATTCCGGCCTATGAACCTGGGGACCGGCTTCTGCTGCTTATCGACGGGCTGAGGGAGCGGACAGATTACAAAATTGTACTGGTGGATGACGGGAGCGGGGAAGCCTGCGCTGATATTTTTGAGAAGGCTGCGGCGAAGGGCTGCACCGTGCTGAAGCATGAGAAGAACCGGGGAAAAGGAGCGGCGCTGAAGACCGGCTTTGCCTGGATTTGGAAAAACCGGAAAGGAACAGAGGTCATTGTCACAGCGGACTGCGATGGGCAGCATAAGGTAAAGGATATTGTGCGCGTGGCGGAAAGCGTCAGGACAGACAGCAGGGAGCTGGTGCTTGGAAGCCGTACTTTTCAGGGAGAGGTACCGAAGAAGAGCCGGATTGGAAACGCAGTTTCCCGGAAGCTCTTTACTCTGTTTACAGGGATGAAGGTGTGGGACACTCAGACCGGCCTCCGGGCCTTCCCGGCCTCTCTTCTTCCCTGGCTGCTATCCATACCGGGAGAACGCTTTGAGTATGAGCAGAACGTGCTTTTTGACTGCAGAAGGCAGGGCTGTGAAATCCGGGAGATTCCCATTGAGACGGTCTATGAAAATGAAAACCGGGGGACCCATTTTCATCCGGTGTGCGATTCCCTTCTGGTAGCCATGCGTTTTCTGCGGTTCAGCGCGGTGTCGCTGTTCTGCGCTGTACTTGATTTTTTTTCTGGTAGGAGTGTTTTATAATCTGAGTTCCAATCTGCTGTTCGCGGTGGCAGGCACAAGGGTCTGCACAGCCGGAACCCAGTATCTGTGCAACCACTTTCTGGTATTTCATGAAGGACGGCAGGGGATGAAGAGCTCCTCCTGGCGTTACGCGCTGCTTGCTGCAGTACTGCTTGCTTTTAATTATCTGCTGCTTCATTTCTTTACGGTGGTTTTGGGCATGCCCCTGTTTGTCTCGAAGCTTCTGACAGAGCTTATATTGTTTGTCTGGAGTTTCGGGCTTCAGAAAACCTTTGTGTTTGCGGGCAGGTATCAGTATAATGAATAAAAACGAACAGTAAAGAAGAAAGAAGAGGGAGAGTATGACAATCCGGCAAAAGCTTCATCTGTCAAATATTCTGATGATCATCATCCCGGTCTGCGTGATTACGCTGGCAGGGATGCTTTGCATTACTTTTCTGAGAAATCATTACTTTGATTCTCTGGAGGACATGTTTGAGTATGACGATGGACTGTACGAGCTGGTAAGAGGGGACCTGATGATTCTGAAAAGCGGCGACCAGATCTGCAGCGACGCAGAGATTGTGGAAGGCTCTCTTGAAGTGAACGAATCGCTTCTGACCGGAGAAAGCGATGCGGTGGTGAAAGAAAAGGGTGATGAGCTTTTGTCCGGAAGTTTTGTGATTTCCGGAAAGGCCTGCGCAGAAGTCACCCATGTGGGAAATGAAAACTACGCCGCGAAGCTGGCGGTTGAGGTGAGAAGGGAGAAGCAGGTTCATTCGGCGCTTCTGGGTTCCATGCGGAAGGTCACCCATTTTACCAGTTTCCTTATCGTTCCTCTGGGAGCTCTTCTGTTTTTTGAGGCCTTCCTCCTGAGGCAGTCTTCTGTGGAAGAGGCTGTCGTGTCTTCGGCAGCGGGTCTTCTGGGCATGCTGCCTAAAGGATTGGTGCTGCTGATTTCCGTGTCCCTGGCGGCAGGCGTAATCCGCCTGGCCAGAATGAAGATTCTTGTACAGAATATCTACTCGCTGGAGACACTGGCTCATGTGGATACGCTCTGTCTTGATAAAACAGGAACAATTACGGATGGAAAACTGCAGGTTTGTGGTATAATGTAGGCGAAAAGGCGGGATTTGCTTTAAAAATAAGCATTTCCCGCCCTTTTTGTTTCTAATTTGTTACTGGTTCAATGAAAAAATCATTATTTCAACAGTTCTATGGTTTCCCGCAGCTGTTCAATGGTCTTGTGGTTATACACCCGGTTTCCCACGTCTTTTGACTTATGGCCCATTAGCATGTCAATGCACTTTCTATTCCCCCCGGCGTTATCAAGGTTCGTTTCAAAGGTGTGCCGGGCTTCATGTGGGGTTTTGTCTGCCCCTATCTTTTCCATGACTTCATTCCAGCATTTATAGTAGTTCGTCTGTGAAAATTTCTTCCCGTTGATGCTGAACAGATAAAGGTTGCCTTGGTCAACCAGTGACCGGACAAAGGGTTTGATTCTGTCATGTATGGGGACTATGCGCCCCTTGCCGGATGCTGACTTGATGCCGCCCTGAAAATACCAGTCTTTGGTGTTGACCTGTTCAGTTTTCATCCTAAGCAGTTCAGTCAGTCTAAACCCCGTGTAAAGGTAAATAAGCACTGTATCAACCCACGGGTCAGACTGAATTTTCCACAGGGCGCTGACCTGTTCCGGCGTGAATGGCGTTCGTTGGGTGTCTGGTATCGGCGGCGCTGTGGTCAAGGATGAATACATCTTGTCTATGATGTCCAATTCAAAGGCGAAGCGGTCAAGATGACCCCACAGGTTTTTTATGGCCCCTTGCGTGGAATATCCGCAGCCGCAGTTGTCAATGCAGTCCTGCATCTGATAGGCCCGGATGTTCCGGTACTTCATCCCATAGTATTTTGAACAGTGCTTGAACGCTGATTTCAGGGAACTTTGATTTGAAGTTCCAAGTTTAGGCAATTTGATTTTCGCCCATCTGTTATAGAGTTCCACCAAGGTGACCTTGTTCCGGTCGATGTTCCAAGGGTTATTGTTATATTCGGCCAGCAGGATGTTTCCCTGTTCCTCTGTTTCAGCGTAGGCAACCGGGACTTGCCGGGAATGGCCTGCTTCATCGTAGACAGTGACCTTGACTATCCAAGGCTTTGAACGGTTCCCTGACAGCTTGGTCACGCATCCGTAACCATTAGGATTTCTTTTTCCCATGATGTTTCATTCCTTTCCTGATTGAAATGGCAAGGAATGAATGATATAATGGTATTTGCATAGTCCAAATCATCCATTCCTTGATTTGGTTATCATCTGACCCTTGGCTGCTGCAACAGCCGGGGGTCAACTTTTTACTTACAATGTAAACGAATATATCTTTCCCAATCTGATATATGTGAAATAAAGTCATCAACAGTACCTTCAACTTCTTTCACTGTATGTAGTCCTTTTAGTATCTGCATCCAATATTTTCTGCCATGTAGCTTAATTTTTCCAATAGGGTATGAAGAATAATAAACAGAAATAGAACCAGTTGACATTCTTGTGAGGAATATACGTTGGTTTATATCAGGTGAAAAGTGTTCATACATTGTGTTGAAAAATATTTCTTCTTTTTCGTTTATTATATAATCCTTTGAAGTGTCACAATTTTTGATTATTTTGTACATCATTTCTACTCACCTTGTAAACATCTATAGTGTTATTTTTATATTAGACAAGTTTGAATTGTTTTGAAACTCTTTTATCAACTTATAGGCTGACGGTGGGTTATTCTTTGTATCAAATACAATAAATTTTAAATCATTTTCCGAATCTCCCCAATACGTAATTATCAAGTAATTAGTGGTACTTTTTACTTTTTTGTTTTTAGCTCTTCCACCAATAATAGCCCCTAATGCACCGAAAAGTATAGCACCGGATACAGCACCACCAATACTTGAAACTGCTTGGGTTTGTATTTCTGTATCGGTTTTAATGGTCATATCGGTGATTTTAGATTTTGATAAAGTAATTTCAGTTGTTCCATACTTAAAATCTAATCTATCAGGAAATGAAAATACTTCACACAGGCATTCTTCCACAATAGGAAGTCCAGATACGTGATGAAATGCCGTATATATTGATAAATTGGTTAAATCTTTCTTATCCTTTCTTTTTCCAAACATTTGTATTTTCCCCTTTCTTTTTTGGTATCGGTTAGTATCGGTTCACACTTATATTCTTATATTTTCAATATTCTTATTTCTTAAAATATTATAGAATTTAAAATAATAAGAATATATCATTTAACAGCTACCAACAGTTACCGCCTTATTTTATCAGTATT
>CALWAZ010000192.1 GCA_944375725.1 uncultured Merdimonas sp.
ACGAGATTATCAAGAACATTGAAGCTGAGCAGCTGAAGGCTGAGGCTCCCCAGTTTAACGTGGGAGACACTGTAAAGGTTTACGGAAAGATCAAAGAGGGAAACCGTGAGAGAATCCAGGTATTCGAGGGCATCGTGCTGAAGAAGCAGGGCGGCGGTGTACGCGAGACCTTTACCGTAAGAAAGAATTCCAACGGTGTAGGCGTAGAGAAGACATGGCCCCTTCATTCTCCGAACGTGGAGAAGGTGGAAGTGGTTCGCCGCGGTAAGGTTCGCCGCGCGAAACTGAACTACTTAAGAGGACGTGTAGGAAAGCGCGCAAAGGTAAAAGAGCTTGTAAAATAGTTTTTGCGGCTGTTTTGGACAGCATGTGGCTTGGTAAAAGAGGGGAGAATGAAAATTCTCCCTTTTTTATCATATCCGGAGGAGATTTATGAGAGGCTTAAGCTTTCGGAGAAGAAAAAAGAAAATCAGTCTGTCTATGGTTCAGAAAGCGGTGCTCTGGGCCGGCGAAGTGGTCCTGGCATTTGCCATCGGCTGTATGCTGGCATGGTTTTTCGGCTTTACGCTGAGCAATGTGGGCCAGTCTATGGAGCCGACCATTTACAGCGGTGACCGGGTTCTCGTGAACCGTCTGATCTATGAGCTGAAGGCGCCGGATTATGGCGATCTGATTGTCTTTAAGCCAAACGGAAATCAGAATGCCCATTACCATATCAAACGGGTAGTGGGAAGGCCGGGCGATACCGTGACGATTGAGAGTGGACGGGTGTTTATAAACGGAGAAGTGCTGGACGAGAAGGTTCAGACAGAAAGCATGGAAGATGCCGGACTGGCAGAGGAAGGCATTACGCTGGGGGAAGACGAATTTTTCGTGCTGGGTGACAACCGGAACAACAGTGAGGACAGCCGCAGCGCCGATATCGGGAATGTGAACAGGAAAGACATTCTGGGAAAGGCCTGGTTTATCATCGCTCCCGGGGAGCGGTTCGGCTTTTTGAGATAGAAAATGAGGTTTTTATGAATATACAGTGGTATCCTGGCCATATGACCAAGGCCAGGCGGATGATGCAGGACAATATAAAACTGGTCGATCTGGTAATTGAGCTGGTGGATGCCCGGGTGCCTTTAAGCAGCCGGAATCCGGACATTGATGAGATGGGAAAGAACAAATCCAGGCTTCTCCTTCTGAATAAGGCGGATCTGGCCGACGAGAGGGCGAATGAGCTCTGGAGCAGCTATTTCCGGGAAAAAGGATTCCAGGTGGTGAAACTGGATTCCAGAAACAGATCCGGACTGAAGGATGTGCAGGCGGCGATCCAGGAGGCATGCCGGGAAAAGACAGAGCGCGACCGCCGGCGCGGAATTCTGAACCGTCCGGTCCGGGCTATGGTGGCAGGTATTCCCAATGTGGGAAAATCCACCTTTATTAACAGCTTTGCGGGCCGGGCCTGCGCCAAGACGGGAAATAAGCCGGGCGTCACAAGAGGAGCCCAGTGGGTGCGCCTGAATAAGCAGGTGGAGCTTCTGGATACGCCGGGAATTCTCTGGCCCAAATTTGAGGATCCGGTGGCAGGGCTCCGGCTGGCTTTGATTGGTTCTATCCGGGAAGAAGTGCTCAATACGGAGGAGCTTGCCCTGGAGCTTTTGAAGTTCCTGAAGGAGCATTACAGAGGCCTGATTCAGGAGCGGTATGGGATAGAGGAAGAAAATGAGCCTGCCGCGCAGCTTCAGGAAATTGCAGAGAAGCGCGGCTGCCTGAAGAAGGGCGGAGAAGCGGATACACAGAAGGCGGCGTCGATTCTTCTGGAAGAATTCCGATCCGGAAAGCTTGGACGGATTACTCTGGAAATGCCATAACAGGAGGAAAAAGGATGTTTGGACGAAAAGGGGAAGAACCGGAATTCGCGGAAGATGAGAAGAAAAAGAGTCCGCTTGGGGAGCTGGCGGGCATGCTGCTTTATGTAGGCATCGTTCTGGCGGCGACATTTCTGTTTATCACATTCGTGGGCCAGAGGACCCATGTGAGCGGCGAGTCCATGGAGAACACGCTGGATAATGGGGATCAGCTGATTGTGGATAAAATTACATACCGCTTTAAAGATCCGGAACGCTTTGATATCATCGTATTTCCATTCCATTATAAGGAAAATACCTATTATATTAAGCGTATTATCGGCCTGCCCGGTGAGACGGTGCAGATTGCAGACGGAACAATCTATATCAATGGAGAGGTGCTGCAGGAATCCTACGGGCGCGAGGTGATTCAGGATCCGGGACTGGCAGCAGAGCCCATTACCCTGGGTGAGGATGAGTATTTTGTACTGGGAGACAATCGGAATCAGAGCTCCGACAGCCGGGATCCGAGCGTAGGGCTGATTCACCGGAATGAGATTGTGGGAAGAGCATGGCTGCGTATCTGGCCTCTGGATTCCTTCGGGATTCTGAAGCACCAGTAGAGAAGGGGGCCGTAGAGCATGACAAAGACAGAGCTTCTGCGCCAGCAGAGGGAACAGCGGCGCCAGGAAAAGCTGAAGGCGGAGAAAGAGCGGCTGGAAGCCATGAAAGTCTATGAGCGCCAGTATGAGGACCGGGGATTCCTCTGCGGAATCGATGAGGTGGGCCGGGGCCCTCTGGCAGGGCCTGTGGTGGCGGGAGCCGTGATCCTGCCCGGGGACTGTGAGATCCTGTACCTGAATGACTCTAAAAAGCTTTCGGAGAAAAAGCGGGAGCTTCTTTATGATGAGATTATGGAAAAGGCGGTGGCAGTGGGAATTGGAGCGGTGAGTCCGGAGAAAATTGACGAGATCAATATTCTTCAGGCTACCTATGAGGCCATGCGGATTGCCATATCAAAGCTGAGCGTCCGCCCGGATCTGCTGCTGAATGACGCGGTGACAATACCGGCTGTGGACATTCCCCAGGTGCCGATTATCAAGGGAGATGCCAAAAGCGTTTCCATCGCGGCAGCCAGTATCATCGCAAAGGTGACAAGAGACCGGATGATGGTCCAGTATGAGGAGCTGTATCCGGGCTATGAGTTTGCGTCGAACAAGGGATACGGCTCAGCCCGCCATATTGCGGCCCTGAAAGAGCTGGGGCCCTGTCCCATTCACAGAAGGAGTTTTATCAAAAATTTTGTAAAAGAGTAAACCCATGCCGTCCAGAACTGAAAGGAAGAGCAGAGTCTATGGAAAACCGCCGCAGAACCGGAGCGGAATATGAGCAGAAAGCAGCAGAATATCTGGAAGGCCTTGGATGGAAGATTCTGGAACGGAATTTCCGGTGCAGGACAGGTGAGATTGATCTGATTGCGCTGGAGGGAGCGGTGCTTGTCTTTGTGGAAGTGAAATACCGCCGTTCCAGTGCTTACGGAAATCCTGCGGAAGCGGTGGATGCCAGAAAGCAGCGCACAATCTGCCGGGTGGCGGATTATTACCGGATGAGGCATGGAATTTCGGAGGACTGCTCCGTCCGTTTCGATGTGGCAGCTATTCAGGGCGGGGAGATCTGCCTGATTCGGAACGCGTTTCCCTATCAGTGACAGCCGGCGGCCCCGGAAGCGGTTCCCTTTTGGAGGCTGGAAAAGGACAGGGAGCTGGAAGGAAAGGAAAAGGGCATGAGACAGTTAAAATGGAAGAAAACAAAAGGAAGGCCCCAGACCAGGCTGGAAGAGCGGGAGGGCGTTCCTTTTTTGGTGTTTCCGGCGCTGGAGCAGACGGGAATAGTGGTCCATGGATTTTCCACCCGCCTGGGAGGCGTGAGTGAGGGTATTTTTTCCACTATGAATCTCAGCTTTACCAGAGGAGATAAGGAAGAAGCGGTCCGGGAAAATTACCGGCGGCTGGGGCGGGCCATGGGCTTCTCTTGTGAAAATCTGGTCTGCTCGGATCAGACGCATACGACGAATCTGCGCGTAGTGACCGAAGAGGATCGGGGAAAGGGATTTACGCGCCCGAAGGATTACAGGGATGTGGATGGTCTGGTGACGAATGTACCGGGGCTTGTGCTGGCTACCTTCTACGCGGACTGTGTGCCGCTGTATCTGGTGGATCCGGTGCGGCGCTGTATCGGTCTGTCCCATGGAGGCTGGAGAGGAACCGTCGGAAAGATCGGGAAAAAGACGGCAGAGCTGATGGAAGAGCAGTATGGGAGCCGGCCGGAAGATCTGAGGGCGGCCATCGGCCCCTCCATCTGCCAGGACTGCTATGAGGTCAGTGAGGATGTGATTGAGCAGTTCCGCGCTGCCTTTGAGGAACGCTTCTGGCCGGAGCTTTTTTACGCCAAAGAAAATGGAAAGTATCAGCTGAATCTCTGGCGGGCCAATGAGCTGGGATTTCTGGAAGCGGGCCTGAAGCCGGAGCACATTGCGGTGACGGACCTCTGCACCTGCTGTAATCCCGGGCTTTTGTTCAGCCATCGGGCTTCCCATGGAAAGAGAGGAAATCTGGGCGCTTTCCTGATGCTGAAATGAACGGCGCCGAAGCTGGGCTGCAGGGGAAGAAAATTATAGAGAAGGATATAAAAAATCTCCGGGTAAAAATCACCCGGAGATTTTTAATGAAAGAGAATGAACTGTTTTTAGGACTGGCCGGCTGTCTCCGCTGCCTGCTGCTTGGCCAGAAGCTTGCGGATCTTTTCTGTGGGAGTATTGATCTTGCCCACAGGAGTGTCATGGTTCAGAGTATCGATGATGGTGGCCAGGAACTTGGTCATATCCGCTTCCGTGTAGTAGGGCTTTTTCAGAAGCTCCGGGTCACGGTAATTCAGATTTGTGGTGACGATGCGCTTGATGTACCCTTTTTCATAGTATTCATCAAACTTTTCAAAGCCGTCAGTGAAGAGGCCGAAGGTACAGCAGACATAGACGTGTCTTGCTCCCCGCTCCTTCATCTGCTTGGCCACATCCAGCATGCTTCCGCCGGAGGAAATCATATCATCAATAATGATGACATCCTTTCCCACCAGACTGTCTCCCAGGAACTCATGGGCCACAATGGGGTTTTTGCCGTTTATGATAGTGGAGTAGTCTCTTCGCTTATAGAACATACCCAGGTCGATGCCAAGCACGTTGGAGAAGTAGACGGCACGCTCCATGGCGCCCTCATCGGGAGCAATGATCATCAGGTGATCATTGTCCACCTTCAGATCCGGCTCAGTGCGCAGAAGCGCCTTCATGAACTGGTAAGGCGGCTGGAAATTATCAAAGCCGTTCAGCGGTGTGGCATTCTGAACCCGCGGGTCATGGGCATCAAAGGTAATGATATTTTTGACTCCCATATTCTGAAGCTCCTGAAGAGCAAGGGCGCAGTCCAGGGATTCTCTCCGGGTGCGGCGGTGCTGGCGTCCTTCATAGAGGAAGGGCATCACCACATTGATCCGGTGGGCCTTTCCGGTGGCTGCGGAAATCATTCTCTTCAGATCCTGATAGTGATCATCCGGTGACATATGGTTTTCATGGCCGCAGACCGTATAGGTCAGGCTGTAGTTGCAGATGTCCACCATGATGAAGAGGTCGCTTCCGCGGACCGATTCTCCCAGGCGCCCTTTCGCTTCGCCGGTGCCGAAGCGGGGGCAGGAGCATTCGATCAGGTAGGAATCCTGCGCGTAATTCTGAAAGTATACATTATCTCTGTGCTGGGTATTGGCTGTTTTGCGGAAATCCACAAGATAGCGGTCCACCTTTTCCGCAAATTCCCGACAGCCCTCCAGAGCCGCGATTTTCAGCGGCGCTACCGGCAGAATATTTTCAAACTGATTGTTTTCTGACATGTCTCCCTCCGAAATGTATGACGTACTGAAAAACGTAAGCGCGGTAAAACAGGCGCTATATATAAATTTATACCATTTTCAGGGGGAGATCGTCAAGACAGATCGCCTTTGTTTTGCAGGAAATACGAAGCCGGAAAGGAAGCGGGAAAAAGACGGCGCTCCGGGGCTGTCTTTTCCCTGCATTGCTTTTTCCACGCAAGTAGGTTATCATAATAAAAAATGGAAAAATCAAATGAGGTATTTATGAAAAAAGAAAGAGAACATATTATAAAGACGGTAGAGCCCGGCAGCATCGCCGAGGAGCTGGAGCTTGCTCCCGGGGACGTGCTGGTTTCCGTAAACGGACAGCCTGTACGGGACGTTTTGGACTATCATTATCTGACCAATGAGGAGTATCTGGAGATTCTTGTCCGCAAGCCGGACGGAGAAGAGTGGGAGCTGGAGATCGAAAAGGAATATGAGGAGGATCTGGGCATAGAATTTGAAAACGGACTGATGGATGATTACCGGTCCTGCAGCAACCGCTGCATCTTCTGTTTTATCGATCAGCTGCCAAAGGGAATGCGGAAGACGCTCTATTTTAAAGATGACGATTCCCGCCTTTCCTTTCTGCAGGGAAATTACGTGACTTTGACCAACATGAGCGACGAGGATGTGGAACGGATCATCACCTATCACCTGGAGCCCATCAATATTTCCTTTCACACGATGAATCCTGAACTCCGCTGCCGGATGCTGAACAACCGTTTCGCGGGAGAAGCCCTGAATAAGGCGCAGCGCTTTTTTGAAGCGGGTGTCACCATGAACGGACAGATCGTGCTCTGCAAGGGGATCAATGATGGGGAGGAGCTGGCGGATACCATCGAAAAGCTGGCCGGCTATCTGCCGTATCTTCAGAGCGTCTCTGTGGTGCCGGTGGGCCTGACCAGCCACCGGGAAGGGCTGTATCCCCTGGAGCCCTTTACAAAGGAGGACGCGGAAAAAGTTCTGGATTTGATTGAGGACTGGCAGGAAAAGCTCTACCGGGAGCATGGCACCCATTTTATCCATGCCGGGGACGAATGGTATCTGCTGGCGGGACGGGAAGTTCCCGGGGCTCCAGTTTACGACGGCTATCTTCAGCTGGAAAATGGTGTGGGCATGGTGCGGCTTTTCCGGGAAGAGATTCGGGAAGGCCTGGAGAAGCTGGCCGGAGACGGCAGAGAGCGCAGCGTGTCCATAGCGACGGGAAAGCTGGCGGCGCCTATCCTTCAGGAGGCGGCCCGTCAGATAGAAGAAAAGTATCCAAAGGTCCGGATACAGGTATTTCCGGTGGAGAACCGGTTCTTTGGAGAGCGGATCACGGTGGCAGGCCTTCTGACCGGACAGGATTTGAAAGAGCAGCTTTCGGGCAGAGAGCTTGGAGAGGAGCTGCTTCTCACGGAAAACATGTTCCGGGACGGGGAAGAGGTTTTTCTCGATGATATGACAGCAGAGGAGCTTTCCGGGGCTTTACAAGTTCCCGTAACTATTGTAAAATCAGACGGAAAAGCCTTTCTGGAGGCCGTGCTCGGCCTGAGAGGAGAAGAAAATCTGAAGGAGACGGGGACGGAATACCGGGGCAGGCAGCCCTATGAGCACCGGCCCTGAATACCGGAACACAGAAGAATATACAGAACAGGAGAATCAATAAATTATGAGTAAGCCGATTGTAGCCATAGTGGGGCGCCCGAATGTGGGGAAATCCACACTGTTCAACGCTCTGGCCGGAGAGAATATCTCCATCGTCAAGGATACGCCTGGCGTGACCAGAGACCGGATCTATGCGGACGTCACCTGGCTTGACTATTCTTTTACGCTGATTGACACGGGCGGAATTGAGCCGGACAGCAGTGATGTCATCCTTTCCCAGATGCGGGAACAGGCACAGATCGCCATTGACACGGCGGATGTGATTATCTTTCTGACAGATGTGCGCCAGGGACTGGTGGACGCGGATTCCAAGGTAGCCGACATGCTGCGCCGCTCCAGAAAGCCGGTGGTGCTGGTAGTCAACAAGGTGGACAGCTTCCAGAAGTTTATGGGAGATGTCTATGAGTTTTATAATCTGGGCATCGGAGATCCGGTGGCCGTGTCTGCCGCTTCCCGTCTGGGTATCGGAGATATGCTGGACGAGGTGGTAAAGCATTTCCCGGAAAGACACGGGGAAGAGGAAGAGGATGAGCGGCCCAGGGTAGCCATCGTGGGCAAGCCCAATGTGGGTAAGTCTTCCATTATCAACAAGCTGATCGGAGAGAACCGGGTCATTGTCTCCAATATTGCGGGAACTACCCGGGATGCCATCGACACGGAAGTGCGCCGGAATGGAAAAGACTATATTTTCATTGATACTGCGGGACTGCGCCGGAAGAACAAGATTAAGGAAGAGCTGGAGCGTTACAGCATCATCCGGACAGTGACGGCTGTGGAGCGCGCGGACGTGGTGATTCTGGTCATTGACGCCACGGAGGGCGTCACGGAGCAGGACGCGAAAATCGCGGGCATCGCTCATGAGAGAGGAAAAGGAATCATCATTGCGGTCAATAAGTGGGACGCCATTGAGAAGAATGACAAGACCGTCTATGAATACACAAACAGAATCCGGACAGTTCTGTCCTATATGCCATACGCTGAGATTACCTTTATCTCGGCGGTGACCGGACAGCGTCTGCCCAAGCTTTTCGAGCTGATCGATATGGTAATCCAGAATCAGAATCTGCGGATTGCCACAGGTGTCCTGAATGAAATCATGACAGAGGCCGTGGCTCTGCAGCAGCCGCCTTCAGATAAGGGTAAGAGGCTGAAGCTCTTCTATATTACACAGGTGGCTGTGAAACCGCCTACCTTTGTGATTTTTGTCAATGACAAGGAGCTGATGCATTTTTCCTATACACGCTATCTGGAGAACAAGATCCGGGAGGCCTTTGGGTTCCGGGGTACGGCGCTCCGGTTCCTGATTCGGGAACGGAAAGGAGAACAGTAAGATGGTACGGCTGATCTGTGTAGCGATAGGTTATGTATTCGGTCTGTTTCAGACAAGCTATATTTACGGACGGATGAAAGGAATGGATATCCGGGAGCACGGAAGCGGAAACGCGGGGGCCACAAACGCCCTGCGCACGCTGGGATGGAAGGCGGGGCTTCTGACCTTTCTGGGCGACTGCTTTAAATGCGTGTTCGCGGTGCTCCTGGTGCGGTTTCTGTTTGACAGGCTGTATCCCCAGGAAAATATCGGGGTGCTGCTGGGACTGTACGCGGGCCTGGGTGTGATTCTGGGCCATAATTTTCCCTGCTATCTGAAGTTCCACGGCGGAAAGGGAATTTCAGCTACGGCGGGACTGTTTCTCTCCCTGGATCCCCTGCTGACTCTTGGGGCCCTGATCCTCTTTGCAGGTTCCGTAGGAATCACCAGGTATGTATCTCTGGGTTCGATTCTTGTGAGCATCTGGCTTCCTGTGGGTGTCATCCTTTACGGAGAAATGGGAAAATGGGGCCTGTCTCAGGAGCATCTTTATGAGATGTATGCCATTGCGGTATTTCTGTGCCTGATGGCGCTGTTCCGCCACCGGAAGAATATCCGGCAGCTGCTGAATGGAACAGAGAGAAAACTGGGAGAAAAGGCGGATTAGGCAAAACCAGAAAAGAAGAAAAGAGGGCAGGCCGAAGAACCGCCCTTTCGGGACGGAAAAGTCCCATACATAACAAGAAAAGCAAAAGGAGAAAGATATCATGGCAAAGGTAGGCGTTATCGGAGCGGGAAGCTGGGGAACAGCTCTTTCTGTGCTCCTGCACAGCAACGGACATCAGGTGGAGGTCTGGTCTATTTCAAAGGAAGAGGTGGACCTGCTGAACGCGGAGCATGAAAACAAAGCCAAGCTTCCGGGTGTAAAGATTCCGGAGGATATCCGGATTACCACGGATCTGGAGAGCGTGGTAAAGGGAGCGGATCTGATGGTCATGGCAGTAGCGTCCCCCTATATCAGAAGCACGGCCGCGAAGATGGCCCCCTTTGTGGCGGACGGCCAGCTGATTGTCAATGTGGCCAAGGGAATCGAGGAGAGTACTCTGATGATTCTGACGGATATCATTGAGCAGGAGATTCCGAACTGCCGCGCGGCGGTTCTGTCTGGTCCCAGCCATGCGGAGGAGGTGGGCCGGGGCCTTCCGACGACGGTTGTGGCGGGAGCCCATGACAGAAAGACCGCGGAATACATTCAGAATATTTTTATGAACCAGGTATTCCGGGTTTATACAAGTCCGGATATGCTCGGCATTGAGCTTGGCGGCGCGCTGAAGAACGTCATCGCTCTGGCGGCCGGAATCGCGGACGGACTTGGTTACGGCGACAATACAAAGGCGGCTCTTATCACCCGCGGAATCGCAGAGATGAGCCGTATCGGTGTAGCGATGGGAGGCCGTCAGGAGACCTTCAACGGTCTGTCTGGAATCGGCGATCTGATCGTGACCTGCGCTTCTGTCCACAGCCGGAACCGGAAGGCCGGATATCTGATGGGCCAGGGAAAGACCATGCAGGAAGCCATGGACGAAGTGAAAATGGTAGTAGAAGGCGTATATTCCGCAAAGGCTGCTGTGGCCCTCGCGCGGAAATATCAGGTGGAAATTCCGATTATCGAGCAGGTGAACCAGGTGCTGTTTGAGGATAAGCCGGCAAAGGAGGCTGTCATGGATCTGATGCTCCGTGACAAGAAGATCGAAAATCCGCTGCTGCCCTGGGACTGAGTGCGGGAAAGGCGGAAGACAGAGAAAATCCAGCTTCACAGGCACAGCGTCATAGACAGAGCAGCGGAAATTCAGCTTCTTAGATACAGCCGAGGGAGAGGAGGCCGGGAGGATGCGGTGTTATAACTGCCATAAGAATTTTGACTACGAGAAATATTATGGAATCTGTCCCAAATGCGGGTGCTTTAACCAGCAGGAGACGAGGGAAGAGCGCCATGAGGATCTGCATGACCGGTTTGGGGACAGCTATGACCACAAAGAAGAGAGGCATCAGGGGGCTTCTGATTCCAGAATGGCCGGCGTATCTGAGGAGCCCCGGCGGACAGCAGGCCCTGCAGGAAGGAAAAGGACAGGGAGCAGGGGAAAAGGGCTTCTGATCTTCAGCGTTATCATTTTCGCGGCAGGGATCGCGGTCCTGGGTTCAGGCATTAGAGCCGGGCTCCTGGCTGCGGCAGGTTCTGCGGCCCAGTCTGACGAGACGGTTCCACTGATCGCGCATGAAGCGGGAGAACGCTTTGATTTTCAGCAGGGAAGTCTTCAGGTACTGGAGGCGGTAAAGCTGGCGGACCGGGAGACGCTCCCTGGTCTGGAAGAAGGAATGCAGCTGATCGCCGTCCATGTGGCCGGAGAAAGTGATGGAGAGTATGAGGATTATAACCGGATCAGGGAGCCTTATCTGGAGACGGACGGGATTTTCCGCTACAGTATCTCGGCTCATGAGTTTGAGCCCTATGGACAGATACTTGGCGCCCGGCCGGCACTGGACGGCTGGGAGCTGACAGGGGAGAGTTCCTGCGATGGATGGTATGGTTTTGTAACAGAGGCGGATGCACAGGAGATCCGGATCTGGTTTGACGAATATGACTGGAGCGACTGGGATGGAGGAAAGCTTCTGGCAGCCCACTGCGTGGATCTGCAGATAGAAGGTCCTGAGACAGAGGCGGAAGGAGGGCTGACAGATGCAGAATAGAGGGAGAACGCTCGTATCTGTCGTGTTTCTGGTTATCGGTGCTGTCTTTCTGGCTGCAGGCCTGATCTTCTGGGTGGGCTCCGCGGGCGGCGGCACAGGATTTTTCGGAATGGGCAGTGCGGAGAAAGAAGCTTACTGTGTGGTAGAATATCTGGGCTCTGAGGAGATTGGCAGCAGTTATGAGGGCGTCCAGGCAGACGAGGGCTATTCCTTTTACGAGCTTCGGTTTTCCGTGAGAAACGAAGGAAACAGAGAAGCATACCGGGAGATGCCTTATCTCTACTACAAAGGGGAAAATTACGACGATGTCCATGACTACTGGGACACGCCGGAAGAGCCGGAAGAGGAAGAAGTACTGTTTGCCGGCTATTATGAGCCCTGTCTTCCGCCGGGACGGACCGGAACCGCTTCCCAGGTGGTGCAGGTGAAAGACGGAGTATCGAAATTCACGGCGGTTTACGCGCCGAATTATGACAGTGCGGATACAGAGCTGGGAATTGTGCTGTCCTGATGGAGAAAACAGCGCACGGCCAGGCAGAAATGCCTGGCTTTTTTATTTGTCTTGGCTGGAAGCCTGAGACATTATAGTTTTCGATACCCTCCAGCAAAAAAATCGATTGACAAACAGAAACCCAGGGGTTACAATGTACAAAGTGATGCGGTACTTTAATGCGCCACAGCGTTGTGGCGTCAAAGCGGCGCATGGCGAAAAGGAAATACAGGAGGGTTTACTATGAAAAAGTTATTGGCATTGATGCTGGCTTTGGGCATGACCGTTTCTCTGGCAGCCTGCGGCGGCAGCACAGACAGCGCTGACACTTCCGCTTC
>CALWAZ010000193.1 GCA_944375725.1 uncultured Merdimonas sp.
AACAAGGACAAGGGTCTCGCAATTATCGACAGCATCAAGGATGTGGACATTGTATCTGTACCCGGTTTGCGGGAATGTGTAAAAGCTCTTGCAGATAGGAGGGACAGACTATGAGCATTTTAATCGACGAGAATACAAAACTGATTGTACAGGGCATCACGGGCCGCGAGGGCTCCTACCACACCGAGCAGATGCTGAATTACGGCACCAAGGTGGTAGGCGGCGTCACTCCCGGCAAAGGAGGCCAGGAGGTCTGCGGTGTTCCCGTATTCAATACAGTAAGGGAAGCCATGGCTGCCACAGGCGCTGACGCGACCGTCATCTTCGTTCCGGCGAAATTCATGAAGGATTCCGTGCTGGAAGCCATCGACGCAGGCATGAAATTGATCTTTACGATTGCGGAGCATGTGCCGGTACACGATATGATGTTCTGCTATCACCTGGCAAAAGCCAGAGGCGTGAAGCTGTTTGGCCCCAACTCCTTCGGAGTCATCTCCCCGGGCAAGACGAAAGCCGGTTTTATGGCAGGCTACTTCTTCTCACCGGGAAATGTGGGCGTCATGAGCCGGAGCGCCACTAACTGCTATGAAACCGTAAAAATGCTCACCGACAACGGAATCGGCCAGTCCACCTGCGTAGGCGTAGGCGGCGACATGATTCCCGGAACCACCTTCGTAGAACTGCTTCCCGATTTTGAGGCAGATCCGGACACCAAGGCTGTCGTGATTATCGGTGAGATCGGCGGAAGTGAGGAAGAGCTGGCTGCCGCCTATATCAAAGAGCATTTCTCCAAGCCGGTGGTAGCTCTGATCGCAGGAAAGAACGCGCCCAAGGGCCGCAGCATGGGCCATGCCGGAGCCATTGTATCGGCTGACGGCACCGGCAGCGCCGAAAGTAAGGAAAAGGCGCTTCGGGCTGCAGGCGTATATATTGCCGACAGCACCCAGCACATTGTAGACATTCTGCTGGAGCTGAAAAAAGAAGGTAAGATTTAAACTTGTATATTTTGCCGCCCTGCGGCTGAATATAGCCTCTTTTAAACATAGTTTGCGTGTAATGGGAAATCCCCGGAGCCTGACAGCCCCGGGGATTTCTCATGCTTTCAAAATTTTCATCTTACTTCTATTTCTGTTCCACTCTCTCCGTATACACCTTGATCTTCGGCTCCGTTCCCGAGGGCCGGATCTGGGCCTGGGAACCGTCCTCCATCCAGAGCTGGAGTACGTTGGATGCCGGGATTCCGTCGATGCCGTCCTTGTAATCCTTATAGCGGATGACCTTGGAGCCGGCGAATTTCATGCCCTCCGGACTCTGCAGGCCCTCCCGGATGCGTTTCATGCGCAGGTCCGCCTCTTCGCCGGTGAACTGGTAAGTCTTAAGGGTCGTCTCATAGTGGCCGTAGGCCTTGTACAGGTCTTCCAGATAGTCCCACAGAGTCTTCCCCTGGGCCTTGCAGGTATCGGCCAGCTCACATAAGATCATGGCTGCTCCGATGCCGTCCTTATCCCGGACATAGCTTCCGATCATGTATCCGCAGCTTTCCTCAAAGCCAAAGACAAACCGGTCTTCCTCACCGGCTTCCTCCAGCCGGCACACCGCTCCTGCTATCCATTTGAATCCGGTGAGCGTCTGAATCACTTCCGCGCCGTAATGCTCCGCAATCCGGTCAGTCATGGAGGTAGTCACGATGGAACGCACCACTACGGGCCGTTCGGGAAGCGTGCCTGCCTGCTGCCTGCATTTCAGAATATAGTCCAGAAGGATAATCCCCACCTGGTTTCCATTCAGCCTTTTATATTCTCCGTCCTTTTTCGCCACTACACCCAGACGGTCACTGTCCGGATCTGTGGCAATCAGTATGTCCGCATCCGTCTTTTTGCACCATTCGATTCCCAGCTCCAGAGCCTTCGGGTCCTCCGGATTCGGGTAAGGGCAGGTGGGGAAGTCGCCGTTTGGCTTGGCCTGCTCGGTCACAATCTGCAGGTTCTGAACTCCGATATATTTAAGAATACTGGTCACACAGCTTAAGCCGGCGCCGTAAAGAGGCGTATAGACCACCTTCAGATCCGACTCCAGCTTCTTCTTCGTGCGCCTGCGGATAATGGCCGCCAGGAAGGCCTTGAGCGTTTTCTGATCGATGAAAGTAATCTGGCCGCTCTCCAGAAAGTCTTCAAAGGTGCGGGAATCCTCCGCTTCCGATTTGTCAGCCGCCCAGATAGCCTTTTGAATGCTGTCAGCCGCCTCGCTTGTCACCTGGCAGCCGTCAGAGCCGTATACCTTGTAGCCGTTGTACTCCCTGGGATTGTGGCTGGCCGTCACGCAGATGCCCACCGTGCATTTCAGATGGCGGACCGCAAAGGAGAGCGTGGGCGTGGGGGAAAGCTTCGGGTAAATATAGGCCTTTACGCCCTTCAGCGCCAGCACTCTGGCTGCTTCTCTCGCGAATTCTTCCGAATGGTTCCGGCTGTCGTAGGCAATCGCCGCGCTTGGATTTTCGCTCTGCTCTTTTGCGTATGCCGCCACTCCCAGTGTAGCTTCCTGTATGGTTTCCAGATTCAGATGGTCCGGTCCCGGTCCCATTGTGGCACGGATGCCGCCCGTTCCAAATGTAAGATTCATTTCCTAATACCTCGTTTCTTTTTTCCTATGGCCGGAACAACGCGGCAAAGCCCGCTCCGGCTTCATTCCGCTGTAGATACCAGCAGCTTCAGTTTTCCTTCTATCCGATAGAAATCCATGCCCTCCGGAAGCCAGATACTCATACCGGCGCCAAGGCGGAGGCTTCTGCCCCCTCCTGTGAGAACGCCCTCTCCCTCCAGTATCAGGAGAGAGCGGAATCCCTTCCGGGTATCTCCTTCACAGCTCGTTTCTATCTTGTATAATTGTACCACAAAATAAGGACATTGCACCAACAAAGTTCTGGAATAGCCATTTTTCTGCAATCTGGGCCCCATGGGGTGATGCCCTGCCAGGGGCGGCATGAATCCCGCCACCAGGGCGGCCTTGTCGATATGGAGCTCCCGTTTTTCATGAAAAGCGTTTTCACGGTTGTAATCGTAGACCCGGTAGGTCACATCGGAGCTCTGCTGAATCTCGGCCACAGTGATCCCTGCCCCGATGGCATGGAGCAGCCCGGCCGGGATATAAAATACATCCCCTTTTCGGACCGGCACCTTCCGGCAGACCTCCAGAATCGTCTGATTCTGAATCCGTTTCCGAAATTCCTCCGGGGAGATTTTGTGCTTCAGCCCGTAATAAAGATATGCGCCGGGTTCGCAGTCCAGCACATACCACATTTCCGTCTTTCCGTTTTTATGCTCTCTTTCCCGGGCAAACTCATTTCCCGGATGGACCTGGACAGACAACGCTTCCCGGGCGCGGATGATTTTTATGAGAAGCGGGCAGTCCTCCAGCCCTTCATGGAGCCAGGACAGCATCCAGTCCTCTGTCCCCCAGATGTATTCTTTCCGGATAGGCTCCAGTTTCTTCGGAACTCCTTCCGTCTCTCTTTTCGTTTCTTCCCCGGTCTCCGCTGTCATGACTCCTGCCCCCTTCCGGCCTGGTCCTGTTTTCCATTCCGCTCAGTTCTGTCCGCCGTTCTTGTCCATCATTCTGTCCTGTTCGGTGTCTGATTCTGTCTGGCGCTTTCGTCTACCGCTGCGCGAAATCCCCTGTCTCATAGTGTTCGCAGAACCACTCATAGGTCTTCCTAAGCCCTGTCTCCAGGTCTATCCGAGGCTCCCAGCCCAGGGCCTTGATCCGGCTGATATCCGTCAGCTTCCGGGGCGTGCCGTCCGGCTTGGAGGCGTCAAAAACAATCTCTCCCGCATAGCCGGTCACCTTTTTGATCAGCTCCGCCAGCTCCAGGATGGTCACTTCTTTTCCATAACCCACATTGAAAAACTCGTCTCCGTCATAATGGTCCATCAGATACAGGCAGGCGTCCGCCAGATCGTCCACATTGAGGAACTCCCGAAGGGGTCTTCCGCTTCCCCAGACCGTGACGCTGGGAGCGTCTGACAGCTTTGCCTCATGGAACCGGCGCATCAGCGCCGGAAGCACATGGGAATTTTCCTGCGCGAAGTTATCATTGATTCCATACAGATTGCAGGGCATGACACTGATGTAATGAGTGCCATACTGGCGGTTATAATAGGCGCACATCTTCAGACCGGCGATCTTTGCCAGCGCATAGGCTTCATTGGTCTTTTCCAGATAACCGGAAAGCAGGTATTCTTCCCGGATAGGCTGCGGGCAGTCCCTGGGGTAAATGCAGGAGCTTCCCAGAAACAAAAGCTTCTTTACCTGATTTTTAAAGGCCGCGTCAATAACATTGCATTCTATCTGCAGATTTTTCATGATGAAATCCGCCGGATAAGTGTCGTTTGCATAGATGCCGCCTACCTTCGCCGCGGCCAGAATCACATAGTCTGGTTTCTCCCGGGCAAAAAACGCTTCCACATCCGCCTGGCGGGTCAAATCCAGCTGCTCATGAGTCCTGGTCAGAATGTTTGTAAATCCGGCCTTTTCCAGTCTGCGCACCAGCGCGGAACCCACCAGCCCCCGGTGGCCGGCCACATAAATTTTCCCATTCCGGTCAAGAGGCTCTGCCGTGCCTGACCATTTGTCCGTCCCTTCCTGATTTTTCTGTTCTACAACTTTCCTATCCATGATCTTCCGCCCTTTCTCCAGTCATTTCTCTTTGTTCTGCCGGTTCTCTGTCATTCACATTCCGTTTCTATTTCAGCACGCCTTCTGTTCCGCCATGCCGCGCCAGTTCCATGTCATGCTCTGTCATAAGCTTTACCAGCTCATCGAAAGAGGTTTTCCGGGGATTCCAGCCCAAAACCTCCCGGGCCTTGGACGGATCTCCCAGCAGAAGATCCACCTCCGCAGGCCGGAAAAATTCCGGAGACACCTCCACCAGCACCCGGCCCTTCTCCGCGTCGATGCCCTTTTCCTCCACGCCGCTGCCTTCCCAGCGGAGCCGGATTCCGGCATGGGCAAACGCCGCCTCTGTAAATTCCCGGACCGTCCGGGTCTCCCCGGTGGCAATCACAAAATCCTCCGGCGTGTCATGCTGCAGCATCAGCCACATGCACTCCACATAATCCTTCGCGTAACCCCAGTCGCGCTTTGCGTTCAGATTTCCCAGATACAGCTTTTCCTGCCGGCCTGCCAGAATATTTGCCACCGCCAGCGTGATCTTTCTGGTCACAAAGGTCTCTCCCCGGCGCTCGGACTCATGGTTGAAGAGAATGCCGTTTACGGCGTACATGCCATATGCCTCCCGGTAATGCCGGGTAATCCAGTAACCGTAAAGCTTGGCCACAGCGTAAGGAGAACGGGGATGGAAGGGCGTGGTCTCCTTCTGCGGAACCTCTTCCACTTTTCCAAACAGCTCTGAGGTGGACGCCTGATAGATCCGGGTGGTCTCTGCAAGACCGGCAATGCGGACAGCCTCCAGAATTCTTAAGACTCCCAGTCCGTCCGCGTTCGCAGTGTACTCAGGCTCTTCAAAGGAGACAGCCACATGGGACTGGGCAGCCAGATTATAAACCTCGTCCGGCCGGATTTCCAGCATCAGGCGGACCAGATTCATGGAATCTGTCATGTCTCCGTATACCAGAT
>CALWAZ010000194.1 GCA_944375725.1 uncultured Merdimonas sp.
AGGAGAAAGAAGTAGGACGGATACCTTTGCACAATCTGGAGATGATTGTAACGTTTGGGTATACCGGGGCAAGCCCTGCTTTGATGGGAGCCTGTGCCAGCAGACATATTGGGCTGGTATTTTTAAGTGGTAATGGTAGATTTCTGGCCCGCATTGTAGGACAATCCTATGGGAACGTAAATCTGCGCAAAGAACAGTACAGAAGAAGCGACGATGTGCAGGCAAGTCTGGAAATCGCAAAAAATTGTATTTCTGGGAAAATTTATAATTCTAGATGGATTTTGGAAAGAGCCATACGAGACTATCCTTTGAGGCTGGATATCGAAAAAATCAGAAATAAATCCCGTTATTTAGCAGAAACTTTGTCGAAGATACAGGACTGTGACAGCCCGGCGGCTCTTTTAGGGCTGGAGGGAGAGGCAGCGACAGTTTACTTTTCGGTATTGGACGATTTAATATTACAGCAGAAAGATGTTTTTCATTTTACCGGCAGGAGCCGAAGACCTCCATTGGATGAAGTAAATGCAATGCTTTCTTTTGCATACACATTACTTACTTCTACGTGTGCGAATGCACTGGAGACGGTTGGTTTGGATCCGTATGTGGGCTTTTTTCATACGGATCGGCCGGGCCGAAAATCACTGGCTCTTGATATGGTGGAAGAACTGCGCGGAATTATGGCAGACAGATTTGTTCTTACCCTGATTAATAAAAAGATGATCGGTAAAGACGCCTTTGATAGAAAAGAGAACGGGGCTGTTTTTCTCAGTGAAACAGGAAGAAGGGAATTTCTTTCAGCCTGGCAGAAGAAAAAGCAGGAGAGTATTACACACCCGTTTTTGGGAGAAAAGCTTGAATGGGGAATGGTGCCGTTCGCGCAGGCTATGCTGTTGTCCAGATATCTCAGGGGAGATCTGGATGGATATCCGCCATTTTTTTGGAAATAAACTTGGAAATGTTGTATAAGGAGGCCTTATGCTGGTATTGATTACCTATGATGTAAATACAGAAACTGCGGCAGGCAAAAGCCGGCTTCGGAAAGTGGCCAGACAATGTGTGAACTATGGGCAGCGGGTACAGAATTCAGTATTTGAGTGCAATCTGGACGCGGCTAAATGCAGACAGGTAAAAGCAATTTTGGAAGAACTCATCGATAAGGATAAAGACAGTCTGCGATTTTATTATCTGGGAGATAAATATAAAAATAAAGTAGAGCATATTGGAGCAAAACCGGGGTTCGATGTTACAGAGCCGCTGCTATTCTAATGAAACAATATGTACAGGGATGAATTTGGCGGTGCGAAACCCAAGTGCACATGAAATCCAAGCGGGATTCGCACCGTTAAAATAAAGAAATAATAAACAAATAACACCGAAATTCGTATCTGCTGTAAGAAAATAAGAAATTGTATAGTGAAAATATATAAGATTATAGAATAAAAGTAGATGTTTTTTGGTGAAATTTGCGGTCTTCCCTCGCAAGAGGGAAGTGGATTGAAGCATTTTCCCGATCTGCTTCTCCGTCCACGTATCCGTCTTCCCTCGCAAGAGGGAAGTGGATTGAAGCTCACCCGGCGGTCCCTGTGGCCCGGCGGGTCCGACGTCTTCCCTCGCAAGAGGGAAGTGGATTGAAGCCTGAACTTCTATGATCTCTTTTTCCGGAAGCTCGTCTTCCCTCGCAAGAGGGAAGTGGATTGAAGCAAATTTATGTCCACAATCCTTGCAAACCCAATAAGTCTTCCCTCGCAAGAGGGAAGTGGATTGAAGCACCGTGATAGGCTTCCGAAATTCCGAAACGGAGCAGTCTTCCCTCGCAAGAGGGAAGTGGATTGAAGCAATAAAGACATGACCTGTTGCCCGGGCACAAAGCGTCTTCCCTCGCAAGAGGGAAGTGGATTGAAGCAAAAGCTATTATGGGAATAAAACAGTAGGATTTGCGTCTTCCCTCGCAAGAGGGAAGTGGATTGAAGCATGACCAAACTGGAATAAACGGAACTACTGTCCGTCTTCCCTCGCAAGAGGGAAGTGGATTGAAGCGTATTACGAAACGGAGGCATGATTATGGCGAGAAGTCTTCCCTCGCAAGAGGGAAGTGGATTGAAGCATGACCAAACTGGAATAAACGGAACTACTGTCCGGTCTTCCCTCGCAAGAGGGAAGTGGATTGAAGCATTATCCGCGAACCAGAATAGGCAAAACCAGCTGTCTTCCCTCGCAAGAGGGAAGTGGATTGAAGCGGGATATCGATTGGATAGGCGTCGGAAAAGATGTGTCTTCCCTCGCAAGAGGGAAGTGGATTGAAGCGATTCTGGCGGCGTTTCGTCAGGCATATGTTATTGTCTTCCCTCGCAAGAGGGAAGTGGATTGAAGCATCGCTTATGCAGAAACCATCACACTCGGAGACAGTCTTCCCTCGCAAGAGGGAAGTGGATTGAAGCGAATTTGATATTGCATTGAAATACTGGGGGGATCGTCTTCCCTCGCAAGAGGGAAGTGGATTGAAGCATAATATCGGCCGGTATAAATGGGGATTCACGACAGGTCTTCCCTCGCAAGAGGGAAGTGGATTGAAGCGTTATACGGTAGATGTGCAGGGGAAAATCGCGGGTCTTCCCTCGCAAGAGGGAAGTGGATTGAAGCCTGCCTGCTCGGCCTCTGCTTCTGTGTCCATTCCGTCTTCCCTCGCAAGAGGGAAGTGGATTGAAGCATGACTTGGCTGCCACAAATCCGGAAATGTATAGTCTTCCCTCGCAAGAGGGAAGTGGATTGAAGCACCATGTCAATCTATGATGAGAATTATCCTCATGTCTTCCCTCGCAAGAGGGAAGTGGATTGAAGCTTCTCTGGGGAGGACATACGGAATGGACAAAAAGTCTTCCCTCGCAAGAGGGAAGTGGATTGAAGCACAAATCAGATGCTGGCCCTTCCGGGCATGGTGGTCTTCCCTCGCAAGAGGGAAGTGGATTGAAGCATCGCCCCTGAATTCTTCCATAGGAGTCAAGATGCGTCTTCCCTCGCAAGAGGGAAGTGGATTGAAGCAAAATTATCCGGCCCGGTCGATAGGGAAAAGCGTAGTGCACCCGCGCAAGGGACGAGGGTAGCAGCGCAAATAAAGGGTAAGATGGGAAGAGCGTAGGGAAGG
>CALWAZ010000195.1 GCA_944375725.1 uncultured Merdimonas sp.
GAGTTTACACTGTACAAGCTGGCAGAGAGTGGAGCAGAGTCTGGCGGTGAGACTGAAAATGTGGTTGCTGCCCCCACAGCAGACCCTCAGGCGGGAGAAGTGGTTTCCGGTACAGTTGTGACGCTGACTACTGCTACAGCTAACGCTCAGATATACTATACCCTGGATGGAAGTGATCCTGGCACTGGGAGCACTCTATACAGTGAAGAAACTAAGCCGGTGATTACGGAAAACTGTACATTAAAAGCCGTAGCGATCCTGGAGGGAGTTTTCAGCAAAATTCAGGAACTGAGTTATACGGTAAAAGAGGAATCTTCCGGAACAGAGACTGAAGCGCCTTTTGCGGATGGTGATCAGATTGTCATTTATGCGCCGGCGTATAATAAGGCGCTTTCTTCTGAGAAGACGGGATATTATAATGTGGGTACAGACATTACAGTTGGAGCAGATGGAACACTTTCCGGATATACGGAGGCGGATATTTGGACAGTGAAGGATAATGAAGATGGAACCTGGAGTTTCCAGCAAAACGGTCAGAATCTCGGGCTGGCAGAATCCTTCGCAAGCATGAATCTGGGTGAGATTTACGACGACTGGCAGATTATCGATCTGGAGAACGGCCTTTATAATGTTCAAAACACCGGCCGCGGCAATTATATGGAATGGTATGCTCAGTACAGTAACTGGAGTACTTACAATTCCAGCAGCGCCGCCACAGATGCTCAGTTTCAGCTTTCCTTTTATAAGGTAACAGACACTCCGGATACTCCCGACCCGGACCCCACAGCTCCGGTAGCAGATGGCGATCAGGTGGTAATTTATGCTCCGGCATATAATAAGGCGCTGTCTGCGGAGTATAGCAGTTTCTATAATATTGGCAGAGACATAACGGTTGGAGCAGACGGAACACTTTCCGGTTATACAGACGCGGACATTTGGACAGTGGAGGATAATGGGGACGGAACCTGGAGCTTCTCCTACGGTGGCCAGAACCTTGGCATGGGAGACAGCTTTTCCAGCATGCCTCTTGGGGAAAAGAATGATAAGTGGATTCTGGAAGATGCCGGAGATGGCGTATTTTATGTCAAAAACACAGTCCGAGAGGCTTACATTGAATGGTATGCCAGCAATAATTACTGGAGCGCGTATTACAATATTGCATCCGGCAGCGAAGGCATGTTTGCCCTGAAATTTTATAAAGTAACTGATACGGAAGAACCTGACGAGCCCTCCACAGTCGAAGGCCTTGAGGTGGAAGCTTCTCCGGCAAGCGGGGCCAGCGTGGAGGCAGGGCAGGAGATCACTCTGACAGCCGCAGAAGGGGCCGAGATCTATTACACTATGAACACGGATGGCACAGAACCTGCCGATCCGGTGACAGGAAGCGAAGAACAGAAATATGACGGGCCGATTGTAATAGAAGAAACACCTGAAACGGGTAAACCGGTGATCATTAAAGCGGCGGCTTATATTCCGGCAGGTGAAGACGGAACAGAGGCACAGAGCGGCCAGGTATACACCTTCACTTACAAGGCGCCGGTGACGTTGGACGGCTATAAGCTGTATTTCGGACAGCTTCACGCTCATACCAACTTGTCTGATGGAACGGGTACTGTGGAGCAGGCGTTTGATCATGCGTCTAAGGTAGAGAATCTTGATTTCCTGGCAATTACTGATCATTCCAATTCTTTTGACAATGACGGAGGTGTACATCTGGGTGACGAAAATGCAGAGAAGCTGAGCGCTGAGTGGAAGGAAGGCCGTGAAGGAGCGCGTAATATTACGGTACGTGAGAATGGAAGCTTTGTGGGTATCTACGGCTTTGAGATGACCTGGTCCGGCGGAGCTCCGGGACATATCAACACGTTTAATTCCGAAGGCTTTGAGAGCCGCAACTATGCGCCTTACAGGAAAGGTGACAATTATGAGGTGCTTCAGGCTTACTTTAATACCCTGAATGAGAATCCGGAGACGATTTCCCAGTTCAACCATCCGGGAGATACCTTTGGCGACTTTATGGATTTTGCTCTCTATGATCCGGTGACAGACAACCAGATGACACTGATAGAGGTCGGAAATGGTGAGGGCGCTATCGGAAGCAGTGGATATTTCCCCTCCTACAGCTATTATACCCGGGCGTTGGATAAGGGCTGGCATGTGGCGCCCACCAACAATCAGGACAACCACAAGGGTAACTGGGGTGACTCTAATACGGCCCGCAGCGTTGTGCTTGCCACGGATTTAAGCGAGGAAGCTATTTACGATGCAATGAAGAATTACCGTGTTTATGCCACAGAAGATAATGATCTTTCTATTCTGTATTCTCTGAATGGAAATGCCATGGGCTCCATTCTGCCGGAGCAGGAGACGATTACTATTAAAGCGGATATATCAGATCCTACCGATACGGAAGGAACCACAAAGGTGGAAGTCATTGTAAACGGCGGCCAGACCCTGGCGGAGCAGACCTTTGAGGGCGGCAGCGCCACAGTGGAATTTCAGAACCTTTCCACAGGCTATGGCTACTATTATCTGAGAATTACCCAGGCAGACAAAAATATCGCGGTCACTGCTCCGGTATGGACAGGAGAGAGCGTAAACGCAGGTATTTCCAATACCTCCAGCGATGTGGCCATGCCGATCAAGGGTGATGAGATTAACATTTCCAGCCAGATTTTCAATAATCTGAGCAGCGATATGACAGTGACTTCCCTGACCTATACCATTGAGGGACAGTCAGAGCCCATTCATACGGCGGATGTATCACAGATTGGCGGAAACGGCGTAGTTGGGGCAAGAACATCTGTGGCTTATTCCTTCCCCTATACGGCGGAACAGGCGGGAGGCTTCAATATCAATGCCGAACTGAAGGTAGTGATAGGTGGCGAGGAGTACACCTTTACCGATGTGCTGAAGCTCAGCGTCTCAGATCTGTCCATTGCCACAAAGGTTCTGATTGACGGAACCCACTACAACGATTATGTAAACGGATATTATTCCGGAAACATGACAAACTTCATCAACATGGGAACGGCGGATAACATTCAGGTGCGGATTGCCCAGCCGGGCAAAGAGATTACAGCGGATACGCTGGAGGATGTTGCGCTGTTTGTTATTTCAGCTCCGCTGAAGTACACCAGTGATTACACAGGAGACGCCAGGATCAGCGTATTTGAAGAGAATTTTATTCAGACGGTAAGCGATTATGTACAGGGCGGCGGAACTGTAA
>CALWAZ010000196.1 GCA_944375725.1 uncultured Merdimonas sp.
TTGTATACTCATGTACGTCGCGTATTTCGACGCGGCGGGCGAGGAACGCATGGACCTCGCAAAAAAATACGGATGATGGGGAGGGTGCGCCTTGATTTTTAAAAACGCCTTTCATCTGCTTGTCGATAATTTCAAGCTGAATTATAAAATGCTTTTGTATAAGCTCATCGTGGCGGTCATTACGCTCGCGTTGTGTGCGGCGCTGCTGTACCCTACGCTGCGCGCCCTGGCTTCGAGTACGCCTTTCCGCGAACTTACCGATTTGCTCGGAGCCTTCTTCAAGGCGCTCGTATCGGGCGACACTGGCTTTTTGAGCACGTTCAGCGAAACGCTGCAGGCTAAAATGGCTGCGCTGCTCGCGTATCTGCAGGAAAATACCCCGAACGTCGTGCTGTTTTTCGTATTTCTCGCCATAGTGGTGCTCGTGCATCGTTTTCTCGACGGGATCGGAAATTTTGTGTTCGGCTGCGTCATCGACGACAGGATGTCCAGCTATGCCGATACCCGTTTTTGCGGTTCGTACGTCAGCAATCTCGGCAAAGCTGCGCTGTGGCAGGTCATCTATGTGCCCGTCACTTTCGTCTACGACATGCTGATGATCGCGATTTGCTACATTTTCTTTTTGGTGATGCTGAGCATCATCTCGGTGGCAATCATTGCATCGTTTGCGGCGCTGATGCTTTCCGTCACGCTGATTCTGGCGTCGCAGGCAATCAAACTTACCTTGCTCAACGATATGGCTCCCGCGCTTGTGTCCGACAAAATGCGCCTCGGCGCGGCGATGAAGAAGGGCTTTTCCTATAGCAGAAAGCGCTTCGGCACATTGTTTTCCACTTATTTCATCACCTGCGTGCTCATTTTGTGCATCAACGTACTGTGCGCGCTCGCGTCTTTCGGCGCGGCGCTCCTGATTACCGTGCCCATGTCCTATCTCATGCTCACGAGTATCCAATACGTCAGTTACTATACGCACAACAAAAAGAAGTATTTCCTCGCGGAGGACAACATCGTTCTTCCGAAAGGGGAAAAGACGGAAGAAAATGTTTACGGCGATGTTGAACTGTAAGGTTGGCCGGCGCGGGTTTTCCGCGTGCGCGCGACATTATTTATAAATATACTTTTGCGATATCGGAGGTCACTTTATGGATTACCTGTCTGTATACCAATCCTGTTGCAAAAATCCGGCTTTGAACGAAGAGGGAAAGGCGGAGCTCGCGTCGATTGCGGGCGATTCGAAGGAGATTGAATACCGCTTCGGCGCGGAACTCGAGTTCGGCACCGCGGGCATGCGCGGCATCATCGGCTACGGCACGAACATGATGAACGTATACACCGTCCGCCGCGCCACGCAGGGGCTTGCGGAATACGTCAAGTCGCTGGGTGCCGCCGCCATGAAGCGGGGCGTGGTCATCTCCTACGATACCCGCCGCAAATCGGAGGAGTTCGCGCGCGCATCGGCGGGCGTCCTCGCCGCAAACGGCATAGCCGTCTATGTCTTTGACGACGTGCACCCCGTCCCCATGCTCTCCTATGCGGTGCGCAAATTGGGCACCGTGGCGGGCATCATGATAACCGCCAGCCACAACCCCAAGGAATACAACGGCTACAAGGTCTACGGCGAGGACGGCGCGCAGATGTCGCCCGAGGCGACCGACGTCGTCGTCAGTTATATCGAAAAAATTACCGACTATTTCTCCGTCAGGGAGGCGCAAAACGGTCTCATCAAGTCCGTTCCCAAGTCGGTGGACAAGAGCTATTATAAGAAAATTTCCAAGCTCACCCTCTCGAAAGAGGCGGTCAAAAAGGTGGGCAGGAATCTCAAACTCGTCTACACCCCCGTGCACGGCAGCGGCTACGTTCCCGTCACGACCATTCTGAAAAAGCTGAAAATCAACGTCACCGTCGTGCCCGAGCAGGTCAAAAAGGACACGGAGTTTTCCACCGTCGAGGTGCCGAATCCCGAGTTCAAGGAAACGCTGTCGATGGGCATCGCGCTCGCGCAGAAAATCAACGCGGACGTCGTGTTCGGCACCGACCCCGATTCCGACCGCCTCGGCGTCGCAATCAAAAACGACAAGGGCGAGTTTGTCGCGCTGTCGGGCAACCAGGTCGGAATACTGCTGTTGGACTATATTCTCACCCGCCTCAAGGAGGAGGGCAAACTGCCCGCGAACGGCGTGGTGGTCAAGAGTTTCGTCACCACCGGCATGGCGAAGGCGATTTGCGACGATTTCGGCGTCGAGCTCGTCGACGTGCCCGTCGGGTTCAAGTTTATCGGTGAAAAAATCAAGGAGTACGAGGCGAGCGGGGCAAAGACCTTCCTTTGTGGGTTTGAAGAGAGCTGCGGCTATCTGCGCGGCACCGAGGGCAGCCGCGATAAGGATGCGGTCGTGGCGAGCATGCTCTGCGCCGAAATGGTCTGCTATTATACCTACAAACAGCAGAGCGTATACGCCCGGCTGATGGACTTGTATGCAAAGTACCAGTTCACGCTCGACCGCAACATCAGCATTAAGTTCGGCGGTCTGAACGCGATGAAGGAGATGAACGCCCTCGTCGATTCGCTCAAAACCAAAAAGGCGGAAAAGTTCGATATCTATAATGTTGTAGCCGTGCGCGACTATTCCGCTTCCGTGCGCCGCCTTTCCGACGGCTCCGAGGAAACGATGGATATCCCGCAGACGAACCCCGTGTATTACGAATTGGAGAACGGCAGCTTCATCTGCGTCCGCCCCAGCGGCACCGAGCCGAAACTGAAAATTTATTATTCCGTCCGCGCCAAGGACGAGGATGCCGCCGAAAAGGCGTTCGAGCGGATGAAAACGGCTTTCGAGGCGTTCA
>CALWAZ010000197.1 GCA_944375725.1 uncultured Merdimonas sp.
CGAGCCTCCTCGCCCTTATCAAATGTAACGCATTACAAAGATGGGGGTTCTTTTCGAGAAAAGCAAGAGATCGGGCGAAAAAAGAAACGCTTCGCCACATTTCACGGCGGGTGAGTTTGACCTCGAGCTCCCGCTCAAAAAATCGGATTAGGTAATTTTCGAGGGCCGATGTTTTTCGCCCTTCCCTTGCCTGCGATACAGGCAATGCGACTGGATTCTTCATTTTTGTTACGCGGTTTAAAATGAAACAATATGTTGACTGGTGACGGGAAAGGGAACAAAAAAAGTTCCGCTTTCCCGTTGCGTAACACCTTGACAAGGCCGTGGGTGCATTAACACTCCACACGGGGGTCGGAACTTATATAATATCAGCCGATGGGCATAAAAAATGCCAACGGCAAAGTTGGCGAGCGTCGTCGCCTTGTCAAAATGTTACGCACTACAAAGATGAGATATTTTTTTGAAACGAACAAGGAATAAGGCAAAAATAAAACGGCCCCGCTTTTTTTGAGGCCGCTCAACAAAGATTGAGCTATCGTAGAAAAATGATACTATTAAATATATCAATAAAAAAACGTATCTTTTTCTATCTTACTGAACAATTTCGATTCCCGTACCATATCCAATATTTCGGTCTCGTGTTGTGGCAATAATTCCCCTACCAAATTCGTTTCGCCTTTCTGAATGCTTTGAACAAGCTCAGATTTATTTATCGGGAGGATATTAGTACAGCACAAAAAAGAATCATACCTCAAGAAATCATAATCCTTTCTTTTCAGTGGATACTGCATATTCAACTGTTCCGGCTTATTCATTATGGCAGGAGCGATATTGGAATTAATAAAGAAAAAACCAACCACATAGTCTTCCGACACACCTATAACAACAAAGAATTTCCCATGGTCTATATTCTTAAAAATATAAGAATGCAATATAGCCCCTCTCTTAATGGGTAATCCTATGAGTTCCTCCGGAAGTTCCATCAAATACTAAAATTTTCCAGTTTGAGTTTATCCGAAATGTAAGAAGCGTATTCCTCGCTATCATTTACCTCCCTTAATACATCTTTAACAGACATTGCTCGGCCTTGCTTAGTATTATGCCAAGCTATATCATGAGACATATCCGTTAATTCTGAAAAACTTTTGTCTTTACATTTCTTTATAGCAGAATCTAGACACTCCACATCACTTTCGGATAGATAATCCATATTCGCTTTTTTCTTAGGAACCAAATGAAATTTATTGGTTATTTCAAAAAACGATTTCAAGTCTTCCACACAACCTGAAAAAAAACTATCTCCCCTTAATGCCTTAAAGATATCTTCAATCTTCGAAGGAACGGGACCATACTCCATGGCTATGTAAGTATCGCCTGTAATACTACGACCATACTTCGAAAGATGAGACTGATCTGCATAATACAAAATCTTACAAATTTTGTGAAGATCTTTTCTTTCAATTCGATCCGCTATATATAATATAGCTTGTACCGCTACATCTTTACGAAACAAATTATTCATATACCCTTCTCCTTTTCCAACAAAGATAACGTAGTATTATTCCCAAAAATCCAAGCAATAGTATTATTTACGAATGTTTCAACTCTTTTATATAAAAACAAAGAAGATCGATATCTTGTTTATCCTCCTCTCCAATATATTTGGTCGGTATTAAAGAATAATTTTTGCAAAGATAAGAATTATATTTTATTTTTAGCACATAAATGATAAAATCATAATATTTTTTACACATACACCACCGACCCATCTACATAACAAATCCTTTGTTTATGTATATATCCTATACAAGGTAGAACTATTAACAAAGAGTACAAAAAAGGCATCGGACAAAATCCGATGCCTGGTATAAAGGGAGCCTGTATAGCTTTATAGCCTGCTTAGAAAGGTAAATAATCATCTGTACTCTCAGGCTGTTCTTCATGAGGTTTAGGAAACTTCTCTTCATAATACGAAAGTAAAAACAGACCAACTGTACATATAGAATTGAAACACAGATAAACCAATACAGAATCAGATACAATATACTCCCCTGGACCTTTTCCATGGAATTCTGTTTTACCAAAATATTTTAATTGGTTCCAAATGATGGTTATTGCAAATATATCAATTTTATTATATATTTAACAAAAAATTGATACTGTATGAAATTACCCCAAATTTTACTATGGCTCTCAATAATTATTGCCTCATTAATTGGAGTTGTGGCAATCATCACTCTGGTCTATATAATCTATTCATTTTGTAGCGAAATTTTATTAGAGACTCCTTCCCTTGAGAAACTTTCTCTTTTTGGAGACTCTTTTGGCCCAATTAATGTTTTAGTTTCGGCTCTTGCTTTTGCGGGACTACTTTATACGATATTTCAACAAAGAGAGTCTCTACAATTAGCCAAACAAGAATTAGAGTCTTCCAAAAAACAAATGTTCAAATCGTCGTTACAAATAAAATTAGAACATTTTGAAAAAGTTATAGATGAATTGAAATACACTCGCGAAAAAAAACTACACAATAATGGGCCACTAACATATTCATTAACAGCTATAAATGTTCAAGGAAGAAAAATATTTGAAATATTTTATGAAGAGAAAATAATATATTTTCAAGGAGATTATATTCCACTAAAAGAATTTATCAAAGAAAATTTATGGGGATTTACATATCAAGAATCCGAAGTCGCTAAAACCTTAGAATTCTATTATAAATCATTATATTCAATCCTTACATTTATAACTCAAAGTGAATTAACTCAACAAGAGAAATTATATATAGTAAAAACGGAAATAAGCTCTCGCCTATCAAAATACCAACTGATATTGCTTTTTATTCATGCCCATGACTTTATTGGGAATAAATTCATCTCATATATAGAAGATTATGCGCTTTTTGAAGATTTAGAAAAAGAACGAATCTTTAGCTTAAGACTATTACCGATGGACTGCAAAAATTGGTATAAAGAAAGTGCTTACAAGCTTTCTATTACCTCGTAAAATCAAAGCAAAAAGTGTCGTAATCGAATAGCTCTGTTGAATATCTATCAATACACAAATTATTTTTCTTTGTATCTAAAATAACAATCAATTTTATATATTCCATAAATTATTGCATGTCAACAATTTATGAATCTTTTCTTTCTATATTTCACAAGATTATATACAATTTTCCAGCCTTCAAAACTCTATTTCACTATAAAACAGTTTCTTAGGGATTCAAAAAGGGAATTTTTCCCTTTTTTTCAGTCAAACCTTCCCCCTACTGCCCTGCGGAGCGAGAGAGCCTTCCCCCAGTCGCTGGTTCGGAATATGCCCAAAGGCTCCCTGCCGGGGTACGGTGCCGGCGAGGTGCGGGGGAGGGCGCCGCCGAACGGTAGAGAAGAAGGTGCGACCTTCTCGATGGGCGGTACCTCTCCTCTTACTTATACACAAAGCCGCCCACTTTCACAAGCAGACGGCTTCGGAGGGATCCCCCTTTACACAAACTAAAAACAACTATCAGAAATTCCAAAGGGTATAGCTAACCGAGACCCCGACAAAGGGCTGGAAGCCACGAGGGGTAAGACCATAACCGGCACTGACCCCAAGGCTCCATCTCCGAGGCTTTTCGCGCACGGTGACGACCTGTGTCCTCGGATATAGGAAAATGCTGTCGAGGCTCGGCTGAAAACCTGAGACATAGGCGGTGAATGAGCTATCGCCATACACCTTCTGCGTGATGGGGATAGCCACCTCTATACTATCGGCCAGGGAAATGGCTGGTGCCGAACGCGCGGAAACGGAACGCTTTTCGCCGGCGGCTTCAGCCCGTGAGATTTCGGAGCCGGCTGCCTGACCAGCGAAACGGAAGAGAAGCGTGTCACCGGCTGCCGGCGAGAAAGGCGAACTGTCGGCGGCATGTTGGCCGATGCCCTGGTAGAGGCTATCACTGTCAGCCGACGACATGCGTGCGGTGTCGGCTTTCAGAGAGGGGCCACCGGCGCGATGCCCATCGATGGAAGCGGACGGAAGCCGCACTACGACATATCTCACCACCTGGCTATCCCGAGGGACAGGAAGATAATAAGGAACCGTATCGAAGAAGGTGGCGGTATCTCTCTCTCGATCCAGTTCGAGAGTGGGTCCGATGGGGCGAAGCCAGCCCCATAGCGCCACAATGAGGAGAACCCCGACGAATATCCAAGGGAGAGCTTTCATGTGAGGCTATCGAGATAGTGAACAATCCCGGCGACATGTAAATCGACAATCGCCTTTTTGCCGGTGTCGCTCAACAGGAAATCGACCTCTTCACGATTGTCCTGGAACAGGTTCTCGGTGAGCACGGCCGGGCAAAGGGTGTGCTTCAAGATGTAGAGATGGCCCTCTTTGTCGGGGTCTCCGTCTGTCTCATCTTTCCGGAGCTTGAAGCCGGCGGCGCCGGCCGCCTCGTACAGGCAAGAGGCCAGGTCATCGGCTTTCGTGTTCCCAATACTCGTCCAAGCCTCCCAGCCTTTGGCCGATAGCCATTCCCCACCCTGCCCGGAGGCATTGACGTGAACCGATATAAGGATCGCCTGTTTCCCGGCTTCCTGGTATAGCTTGTTTGCTCTCGATACTCGTTCTTTGAGAGGGATATCCTCCTGTTCAGGGACGAGCCGAGAGACATCGAGCCCCCTGGACTCCAACTCGGCCGCTATGAGGCGGACGAGCTCTCGGGTGTAGGCATACTCCAGGAGGCGCCCATCGGGCGAGCACTTCCCAGCTGTTTCACGGCCGTGGCCGTTGTCGAGGATTATTTTCATGCGGCATTATTTGTATTCGGGTAAAAGGTATTGAATATTCATAGCAGCATCGTGCAGAATGGGGAGAGCTTCGTTCTCGGCAGGAATATTCTCGTGAGTGAATTCGACGAAGATACTCCCCACCCAATCGTATTTATTGTCATTGAGTCGCTTGATGATAGCAGCGTGGCACCCGCAAGACGACAGTAAAGCCTTCGCATATCTATCATCGACCTGCTCGTCGATGTTAGAGATGTACATAAAGAGGTTCTTGCTCATATCGGCGCTAAACCTTGCCACCTCTGCCATCTTCAGGCTGTGGATCTTTTCGCGCATTCCTTCCACTCCCTTGCGCTTCACCTCATAGTAAACCGATAGCATACACTCATTGCCCAAGGGGTGAGGCTGCACAATATAGACCCGATCGGCTTTCAGTAGATAGAGGACGTTCCACAGCTCGCCAAAGACAATCGAAGAGCTGTCGTTTCTGCGTTTGTATTTTGCCTCCTGCTCACTTTTGAAGGCTTCGATTTTCAGGTCGGTGACCTTTTCCCGCGACTTCTGGGTCGATTTCATATAGATGCTTAAAACCGTTGTGACGATTGTCCCGATGGCGGTGATAATAGCGGCTAATTCCATGTTTTTCCAACGTGTTTGATTTGCGTTTTTTCATTCCGCCGAGTAGATATCCCGGGAGGAACAGATGATATTTTTTGAGCTTTTCTATTGATACTCCAACTTTTATGCTTATCTTTGTTACATCACTATGAGATATCTAAGTGTAATATATGTGAGATGTCTAAAATTAAGCCGGCGGAGATATCTGCCAGGCTTTTTTTATTCCGAGACATAGCCATACCCCTTAAAAAGAGTGAAGGTGTACGCCAGAATGCGTTTATAGCCGTCAGATGTAAGATGGATTGAAAATCTTTCAATATTCGAGATTCTATTTTTCCCGTTGAAGACAGCTAGCCCAAACTGCCGAATATCTATATGATCTCGCTTGTCACTATCAGGGTCCGTATTAAAAATGAACTCTTTCTTATATTTTCCATAATGAACAATAATATTGGGGAATTCATCATCTATAAACTGGGAGCCTATCTCGAAAGCCGAATTTGGAATTTCATTGACAGTTCCCGCCACATAAGGCCATCTATAAAAAAGGATTTTTGAACTATCACTATCCTTAATGTATTGAGGGATTCTCCACCCTCTGACAGACTTATATCCACCATCAAAAAGTTTATCTCGTGTAGCTATATGGCGCATTAACCGTATCTCCAAATTCGATGTATCCATACCTTCGGGGAAAGACTCTATCGGATAGAGTCTAAGCTTACCACCTTCTATCTTTAACGATACGTGAATGAACGGCGCTTTTGAACCGCCTTGTTGGGACCCCAGATTACTTACTAGACTTGCAAGGTCGTCGAGTATGAGCCCGAGACTGTCGGGGGTGATGCTGTTCGCTTCGGTTTCTGCACGGAGTGCTTTGATTTTCGCTTTGATTTCGTCGATTTGAGCCATAGTATTTCTGTTTTTCCTCAAAAATATGGACGAACGACGAATCGTAAAAAGACAAAAAAGCCCCTACTTTCACAAGCCGGGACTTCGCGAGTTGTATGTAGGTTATTGGCTATTTTACGGGCTTCATCAACCAACCATGTCGCCCATCAGGATAATAGGCCGAGCGAAAACCGAGCGAGAGCATGGTCATCGCAACATCGTTTGGCTCTAAATCGGCCATATCGTCCAGGTCGCGCAAAATATCGTCGGTGGTACGAACGACGGCCCCCTCGTCGGTGAGAGAGGCGGCCGGTGCCCACTCCTGTAAATACTGTTCTACGAGGTTCTGCAACGA
>CALWAZ010000198.1 GCA_944375725.1 uncultured Merdimonas sp.
ATGAAGCAATAAAAGTTGTCTGATTTTTCTTCCTGATGCTCTTAAAAAAGAGAGATGAAACAATTTAGAAATTGGACATGAAAACAAGAGGACATTTTTTGAAAGAAGTCCATTTTATAGAGAGGAACAAGAAAAAGTACCGCTAATTAGATGAGATAAAGAATAACAAACAACTCCAAAAAACATTATGCAGATGAAGCAACTACCATTCTATTTGTTGGTTTTATGGCTTATTTGTAGCTGTACTAATACAAACACCACTATACAAGGTTTTGAATGGGTTGACTATTCAAAGAAAGATGCAATATGCGTTTACATCAAATACAATCAGCAAGTAAACGGTTATGATGTTTCTGCAATCTGTTTAGTTGATACTCTTTATAATGAGTTCTATTCAACATATAATTCAACGGCAATAAAAGGGCATGGCTTTATCCATTTTCAAAATGATAAGTACGAGTTTATCGTTGAGAATCCTTTATTTTCAGACAACAGCCTTAATCAGAACAAGCACTCTTTGAGAAATGGGATGCTGATAGAAACAGACTATATTCCCTTTAAGCCAGCAAATGGTACGTTAAACAATATGCTTTTCAATGTTTCTCAATCTCCGTTTTTCTTCTTTGACATAGACTTTGACGATGAGAAAGAATTGATAGTTACTTTATTTGAGGGCATGGGCTATCATGGGCATAACGCATACAAAGCCTATAAGATACCTATGACAAACGAGTGCATTATTCTATCTCCAATACAAAGAGAGCCGTTTGACAAATTAAATGATTATACAGGCATAGACACCATTAAAAAGGAGATAGAACAGCCTTATGACTTTGGCATACGCTTTGGAGGGATGAAGAAATACGGATTGGTTACACATACTGTTTTCAATGAAGCCATGCACTCAATAGAAGAAAGTCAGTTCCTTGAATTAACAGAAATTAAACATTATGATTGGCAACATACAGAGAAAACTGAATACAATGCTTGCGAGCCAACTATCTATCATTACAAGAAAATAAATGGAGATATAAAACTGACAAACATAGAGAAATGTCCTAATGACAAATAGGAGGACTTTTTTAGAAGAAAATCTGTTTTATAGGGAGATTCAGAAAAAGTACCACTTACTGAAAAAGCCGCTTTATTTCATATTTCAGAAATTAGAATATGGCGGCTTTTCAAGTGTTTAGAAACATCTGAATAAGATGTGCTTATATGATTGAGTCTCTTATTATTACTTGCATAGTCCAACCGAATTTGCTAACTTTACACCGAGATAATTAACATATTCATTAACAATTACAAGTCGTTTAAACCCATGTTTAAACCAAGTGAGTAGACAATAAGATTAAGAGTGATTCTTGCAACTCTACTGATTCATAAAGTGCCATAGCTCAGTTGGTTGCATCCAAAAGTGAGCATCAGCGAGCTTTCGGATGCCGAAGAAGAGCAAAGGACTGAAAATCCTTGTGTCCCCGGTTCGATTCCTGGTGGCACCACTTTGAAGAAAAGCAAAAGAGAGTAAAATCCTGATTTTCAAGCGAAATCGGGATTTTTTGTTTTCCCCCGACACGCAAAAAACGGCAGAATATAACCATTCGAGGTGGAGCAAAAGGTGGAGATAAAAGGTGGAGCAAAAATCTCCACCGAATTAGGCTCTTTTTCACTGATTGTCAATATTTTGCATAGCAAGAAAACGGGTTCGGTTTCCTGTTTTTGTACAAACTGAAAATAGTAGGAAAAATGAAAAGAAGTTCATTCAATGTGCTTTTCTTCTTGAAGAAGACCAAGCTGCTGAAAAACGGAGAAGCATCCGTTTGTATGCAGATCTATGAAAAAGAAAAAATATGTGATACTTTTGCTGCTATCGTAAAATTTATATATATTTGAGATAAATATGGGTACTTTTGAAAAACAAATACTTAAATCTGATTAATATGGGAAGAACTGATTACTCATTTTTGAAAAAGGCCGGGCTGGCTGCTTTTGCCATGGTTGCCACCATCGTCTCCGGCATGGCTACCCAACTGGACGTGACAACAACTGCACCGGGTACTCTGGCAACCCTCATTTCAGAGGATGACAAATGGAACATAACGGAGTTGAAAGTATCCGGACCCCTTAACGGCTTCGATATTCGCACTTTACGGGATATGGCAGGCGCTGACCTCTACGGTGCGCCGACGGAAGGGAAACTGGAAAAGCTGGATATGGCAGGTGTCAACATCATCGGTTACGATGGATCTCTCTTACCGAGTGATCAAACATATTATATCGATAACAGCCAAGGCATCATGCACCTTATCGGAGAAAACGACAAATTTCTGGGAATCTTTTTTGCCGGTTGCAATGTCCTGAAAGAGTTGACAATACCCGACAATGCTTTTTTAGGAGTAAACCAGGGTTGGCCGGAAGGTTTGGAAAAAATCTCCGTATCCAATAACAATCCCAATCTGACTGTTGTTGACAATATACTCTACTCAAAAGATCTCAAAACACTGTTCTATTGCCCGGCCAAGAGTCCTCAGACCTCCATTCGTACGCCGGAGGCTACCGAAATCGTTGATTCCTACGCTTTCTATCAGAACCTGCATTTGCAATCCGTTGAAATGCCGAACGTAAAAGAGATTAAAAGTTTCGCATTCAGCTATTGCAACGCACTGCAAACGCTCTCATTCGGAAATTATTTGGCCACATGGGGCGACATGGCCATCATGGGCAACTACCAATTAAGCAGCGTGACGGTAGCAGCCGACAATCCCAATTTCAAGAATATGGGTAACTCGTTGACCGACATTTCAGGAAGAACGCTGTATATCTTTGCGGCTGACAACACTGTAGAAGCCTGCGACGTGCCCGAGGGGGTAGAAACCATTTGTTCCGGAGCCATCTACTCCAACCATATCCGTACCGCCACTTTCCCGAACAGCGTTACAACCCTTCGGCAATATGCCATTTTCAACAGTTTATATCTGGAAACGATCCATATGGGTTCCGGACTCACAAATCTCGAACCGATGTTTTCATACAATCTTCCCTCTCTACAAGAATACGACGTGGACAGTGAAAACCCGGTTTTCGCTTCGTACAACGGGGCCATCTACTCCAAAGACGGACTGACATTAACAATCATACCCGAAGGGAAAACAGAATTCAATGTGAAGGAAGGCACCGAGCAGCTGGGCATATATTGCCTGGGAGCCATCAATAACATTATTGAAACCCTGACATTGCCGGCATCACTTAAAACGTTGGCCGGCATGACTCTTTCATGCAACAGTCTGAAAGAGATCTACTGTAAAGCAACCGTTCCTCCCACCTCCAACGGCTATCTGCCATTCTATTCGGTTATGGCTGCAAACATCGATCTGTTCGTACCGACAGGCTGTGCAGATGCCTATAAGAATAGCTTAGAATGGCGAGATTTCAGAAGCATCAGCGAATTTGACTCTTCCGACATCGACGGCGTAACCGCAAGCGAGAAACCATATGAGGTGGCACGTTACAGCATCGACGGGAAGAGACTTCCGGCTGAAACTCCGGGACTGAACCTCATCAAGATGTCCGACGGTTCCGTACAAAAGGTATGGGTTCCCGGCAACCGATAAAAAACGAAAGACAAACAGCCTACTCAGAAAAGTGCTGACATACGCCGTGCACGTGTTAGGAAACGCATATGCCAGCAAACAAAAGCCGGTGGTTACAGGGAGCAAAGCCTGCAACCACCGGCTTTTCGGTTGCCTTATACCGGGTCAAATACCCTGTCGGGAAGCCTTTTTCAGGGTCAGGAAATCGAAGACTGCAAACTCAACGGCCACACGCTGCTGTGCCGTATATTTTCCGCTGAGCAATCCTCCGGTTATCATCGAGTAAGCCACGAAGCCTATCTCCAACTTCTAGCAAAGTGGAATTGTAAAATATCTGTAACCCGGGTATAAATATCAAGGTTGCGGGGTAAACAAAACCGGCTCGGCATGATTATTTTTGTAAAGACAAAAAATAATGATATGAAAGTTTTACTGATTAATGGAAGTCCTCACAAGGAGGGAAATACCTTCATCGCTCTGTCGGAGGTGGCGAAGGCATTGGAGGCTAACGGGATAGAAACGGAGATTGTAGGTATCGGGGTAAAAGCCGTGCAGGGGTGTATCGCCTGCGGGCGTTGCGCCCAGTTGGGTCGTTGCGTGTTCAACGATGACCTCTACAATACGATTCGGGAAAAACTGGCGGGAGCCGACGGTATCGTGGTGGGTTCGCCCGTCTATTATGCCGGGCCTAACGGGTCGTTGTGTGCCTTGCTCGACCGACTCTTCTATTCGGCCGGGTCGCTGCTGGCCTACAAGCCGGCCGCTGCGGTAGCCGTGTGTCGTCGCGGGGGAGCCAGTGCCACGTTCGACCGGTTGAACAAGTACTTTACCATCAACAACATGCCCGTGGTTTCGTCGCAATACTGGAACAGTGTGCATGGCCGTTTGCCGGGTGAAGCCTCCCAAGACATCGAGGGACTGCAAATGATGCGTACCCTGGGCCGCAACATGGCCTGGATATTGAAGAACTTGAAACAGGGTGGAGAGGCTGTCCCCGAGCCGGAACCGTGGACTCCGACCCATTTCATACGGTGAGAGGGGTTGATGGACTTCGCAGGGAAATGGCTGTGAAAATAGCAGGTCAAGGGGCTGTACCTTACGGTGCGGCCCCTTGACATACTTGGTTGATATCTGAAAAATTAATATCTATTGGGGTAAAAGCAGCGGTATCTATGATAATATGATGAATTCCGGTGGGAACTATTTCTTGTCGATGCGATAGATGCAGACGTCGCAAGGGGGAACCGAGATGAGGGATAGTTGCTTTTTGGGGAGAATCGCTATTGTTAAAATCAATACGCGCGGGAGGTGTGTTTTTTAGCATTTTTTTATTTAGCAAATCCGTGGAGATTCGCCAAACACGAACGCATTTTGTCTCGTTTTTGTCCCGTTTTGGGATAGAAAAAAACTCAAAAGTCTAATTGATAGGCTTTTGAGTTTTCGTTTCTTGTTGTAGCGAATCTTTTTTTATTCATCTTTTCACTCAAATAGCCACTGTGGGGCTGTTGATAGAGCCCTTTTGTCAGATTTTTGGCTCGTTCTCGGCTCGATTTAAGTTCCTTTCGGCCATCAGAATTTTAATAGTTCTTTCCTTTTCAGCCAAGAGCTCTTTTAACATCTCTACTTCCCCCTGGGTGATGTGTACGTTTGCGTTTCCGAAGAATGTTGTCGCGCTTATGTCACTCACATGGTTTCCGGGAACATCATCGAAAAAATAGGAGGCAGAGATACCTATCGCCTTGCAGATCTTATCCAGGAGCTCGCAATCGATTGAGTTTTTCCGCACAATGGACGATAGATAGGTCGGGGTGATTCCTACCTCTTTGGCAATATCTTTCCGAACGATTCTACGCTCGGTCATAATTCGATTCAATTCAGGTCCTATATTTTTCATAATACAACAGATTGTTAATTATATATAAATAATTAGTTTTATAATCAAACAAATAGTGCATTAAATCAATCTATTTGTATATTTGGGTTTATAAATATAACAACAATTTTATAAATGTAGAAATTTATGGGAAAACAAACAAAAGATTCTATCGCTTTATCCGAGTTCCTTTCCACCTTTTCGTCGAATGAATGTACGGTCGCCATCGACAAAATAGTTACAGGCTGTTTAGTCTCTCGCCGTACGGTGTACAACTGGAAATACGGCCTCTGCCGAATACCTGAATTACACAAGAACAAAATTGAAGAAATTTTTGGGCAACAGATATTCTCGAGGCCTCTAATCTGTGAAAAATGACATGGACGAACTATTTACTGTCTCCATTGAATTTTTCATCTTTAACGATGAACTATGGTATAGAAGTGGGGGCAAATCACCGTGCCGATTAAAGGTACAAGACTACGACATTGTGACCTTAATTGCGAATCTGATTGAAAAGTTCTATCCAAAAGCATATATCGCTTTGGCCTCTGAATATGCCAAGAGCAAGGCTAATCTTCCACTTTTCCGATATCGGATTGTCTCGAGATTCTGTCGCTGCAACTTTGGCAACATAGACAATATCATAGACATCGAAGCCTCTACCTTCCATTTTGAACATGTTCTTTGTCCTCTCCGGGGAGAATGCAAATTTGAAAATATTGTATGTCACCCTGAATTTGAGAGTCATATCTCGAAAGCCGAGAAGAGAATCCTGGAAAGATGGTATCGTGGAGAGTCGAAAGAAGAAATAGCCGATGCTCTGTTTTTGTCTATACACACGATAAACAACCATATCCGAAATGCCTTCCAGCGGCTGAACATTCACAATAAAGCCGAATTCGTAAGGTTCGCAGACTCAAAATAATCTATTCAAATGAAAAAATACAACAAATTCGATATTGATAGGGTGAAATCGGCGGCAGATATTCGCGACTTTATACCAGGACTCTCAGGGCGCGGAGCAACTCAATATTGCGAGTGCCCCGAATGCCATAAGTCGGGACGGAACAAGGGGCTTTGTGTCACGCATAAAACCAATATGGATATTGCGAAATGCTTCTCTTGCGGGTTCACTATAAATGGAGCTATCGATGCCGTTCAATATTATGATAAGGTTGAGTTCATAGAAGCCCTTCAAATTGTAGCATCGCGCTACAATATTCTTCTCGAAACAGAATCGGAGAAGCGGCAGAGGGCTATCGACCGAAGCCGAGAGAAAGTAAAGCAGTCGTTTTGTCTCTCTCAACTGGAAGCCAGTGGCCTTACGGTGAAAGATGTCACGGCAAAAGTTCGCCTCGACGATAAAAGTGGGGAAATCTATCTGCCGGCATTCCAGCGAGGCGGTATGGATAAGTATTTCAACACCAACAAGAATGATGATGAAATGCTTATTTACTACTACGACCTTTGGGGGAATCCTGTTCAATATGCCACGCGAGGTGCCGCCGGCAGTCTCAAACCATACGTCAGGATCCGATGGTCGAATCCATCGTTACATCTTGATAAAGATGGCCGGGAGATCAAATACCAGACACCCAAGGGGGCCCCGACTAAGTTCTATATTCCTCAATATATCAGGGAGCGATTCCTTTCCGAAACTCACATCGAGACTCTCATCGTTCAGGAGGGGGAGAAGAAGGCAGAGAAGGCCTGCAAGCATGGCATTGCTTCTATCGGTATTCAAGGAATTTACAATATCGGGAATGCCGAGACTGGGTTGATCCAGGATCTTCAGTACCTGGTTCAAAAATGCACGATAAAGAATGTCGTTCTGTTGATGGATAGCGACTGGGACCACCTTCACCGCGAGATTCAGATAGGGGACCACGTAGATCAGCGGCCGAATCAGTTCGCCAAGGCTGTTATCAAATTCAAGCAGTACGTTCAGACAATGCACAATATCGGGGTGTCGGTTGACATCTTCTTCGGCCACATCAACGACACACCCTCGCACGACAAAGGTATCGACGATTTACTTTGCAACACCCTCAAAGGGAGAGAGGAGGTGCTGCGAAAGGAGATAGACACCGTTATGCACACCCATGACGGCAAAGGACAATTCCTTGACATATACAAAATTACATCGAAGACCGATTTTCAAATCAAGGATTTTTGGCTGTTGAACGATAGAGATGGATTCTTCGAGCGTCACAAGGAGGAGCTCTTGCAAATTCCTAATTTCCGTTTTGCCAAGATAAACTACCGAATTGAGGACGGCAAACTTGTCCAGGCATCGCGCTATTCGAGTGAGAGAGACTTCTGGGTCATCGGGGCGAATGATAAGGGGAAGAAAACTGTCGACTTCGACTATATCGAGGCCCTGCAATTCATTTCAGCCAATGGCTTTTATCGCATTCACACTTCCGACTTGGAGGTTGATCAATATAAGTTCGTTCGCATCGACGACGGCGTCGTCCATCTTTCTGGGCCAACCGAAATTCGCGATTTCGTGTACTATTACGCGCTACAAACTTGTAAGGATCGCGATGTAATTACGATGTTGGCCTCCCGCCTCGGTTCTCTCCTGGGGCCGGACAAGCTCGAGCGCATCACGAAAATAGATGACAATTTCGACAATTTCGAGCCGCACATTCAACGCATGTACTACCGAAATGGCCAAATTCAGATAACATCGCGCGGAATTGAGTTCGGCGACTTGCTGGGGCAGGTGTGGAGCGACAAAGTCATACGCCGAAAGTTCAAGCGGGTTCCCGTTATTGATAAAATCGAATATGACCCGGCTGCCGGCTTTTCTGTTTTTCCGACAGAAGAGGGGAAAGCCTGTGAATTTTTCCAGTTCATCTGCAATACTTCCAATTTTTGGAACATACCAGGGCATACACCTACTGACCAGGAGGAGCGGGAATTTCAGCAGCATGTCGTCAATAAGATTACATCTATTGGGTTTCTCATGTGTGACTATAAATATCAAACCGAGTTGAAGGCGGTTATCGCGATGGACGGCCAGATGGGAGAGGTTGCCCAGTCAAATGGAAGAACCGGTAAGTCGCTAGTTGGGGCAGCACTCGCAAAAATACTCGATCAGACGGCTATCGACGGGAGGAATACCAAAAACGACGATGACTATATCTACTCAAATGTAACGCCGAGAACTCGAAATATCTTCATCGATGACGTCAAGGTAAATTTCGATTTCGAGCGCTTTTTCTTCGCTGTGACCGGCGACCTGGCTGTCAACCCAAAGACCAAGGCGCGGTTCATCATTCCCAATGAGAAGTCTCCCAAATTCTACATCACTACCAACCACGCCATCAACGCCAACAACCGCTCAGCGCTCGAGCGCATCACCTATATGGCATTCTCAGACTGGTACAACGACAACCATCGGCCTATCGATGATTTTGGACACCAGTTCTTTGCCGATTGGGACGAGGATCAGTGGAACCTTTTCGATAATTTCATGGCTGAGTGTTGTATGTTCTACTTCAAATCTATGGCCGAAAGTTGGTACCGAACCGGTCAGGGTGCGGTGCCGCCGCCGATGCGAGACATCAAGATGAGAACTCTCAAGCAGCAAATGGGAGAGGCTTTCGTTCAGTGGGCAGAGACCTATTTCGACGAGTCGGCAAACAATCTGAATGAACGCATACCGAGAAAGACCATGTACGATGCCTATCACAGCTCTTTCCCCGACAGTAAATTCGGGGTTACTCCCTCCAATTTCCGCACGAAGGTCGTGCTCTACTGCGATTTCAAAGGGTACCATTTCAATGTATCGAGACCGAACAAATCCGGCATATCGTTCCGAAACTGGATTGACGAGCACCCCGGAGAGACATTCGTGGGAGAAGCGGATAAATCGGGGGGCGTAGAATATTTTGGAGTATTCAGTCTTGATTTTGCAAAGAAACAACCATTTTAATTTTAGAATATGAGTGTGAATTTTAATCCCTATGAAAACTACCGGATTCGGGTTTTTGAAAACTCAGGCGAACTTCGGAATTACAAGAAAGATGTTGTTGTTGACAATCGTCGAGAACGTGTCGTACTTCTTATCGGGCAGGTCGCGCCCGATAAGTTCGCAATCGGATACGATATCTTCTTTGCTGATGGGCGGCGAGCCTCTCGTCTTCCATCGTTGGAATATGGCTATTTTATGAAGGAACGAGAGGCGAAACTCTATTTCCTGGGATATATTAAGCAGAACCAGGCAAGGTTCTTGCCTTCGACTGTTGAAGCGGTTGAAGAGCTGATTCGTTCAACTATTCAACCAGAACTTTTTTGAGGAGAGGGTCTGGAGAAGATATTCAGGAGGGCCGGTACATTATTGTACTGGCCCTTATTGGTCTCATAACACCAGGCTTTATCCCCCGTACCCCCTTGTCGGGAAAATGTATGGAAAGTGCAACCGTACAAAAAACACGAAAAACGCTGAAAATCAGATATACATAAGTATGTGTATATATATTCTTTTCTTTTTAATTATTTTGAATCTTAATAGTAGTAGAAAAATTGTACTTTCGTACGGTGGTAAATTTACCTTTTGATAATCAGGGTATTGATTCCGTACTTTTCTCAATCTCTTCCAGTGCAAAACAGTGCGCACTGTGCAGAAGTACGACAAAAATTTTGGTGCGGAAAAAGTACGGTCGTACTCATCTATTTCTCAGATATTTACTTGCTCCGCGTACTCCTGCACTATTTTTTTGTGATTTTTCATAGAATACACATATAGAAATATTTTAATCCTTTTTGTTCATTTTGTTGTTTATATATTCACAATTCGTTTTATTATTTATATATTTGTGTATTAAATTCTTACGCCATGTCTCAATACTATGTTTATATCCATTTGGAGAAATATCTTGCCGAATGGTTGCTTCATCAGTTTGGCCAAAATGGCCAGATACGCTTTCCGAGGGGGAGTGCCGAAAACGATATTTTGGAGTATTCCCTGACGACGCAGCCGGCCGATATCCCGGTTCCGTTGAAATCTCCCGATTCTTTGGCGATTGAGATTCCCTATTTCAAAACGAAGGATCCTCGATATTACAATTTTCTACCACCCCGAGCGAAGAAGACCCTTGAGCGGACGATTTATATTCGATTCCGAATTGAGCTTTGGAATGAGCTGCACACTTTCGACAGTCTGTCCCACAATCTTTCTGACCTCATTTGGACCTTTATGGAGAAACACGAAATCTCCGACGATCCGAAGAGCTGGGAAACTATTCGACAGATGTATTTTCGTATGAGAAAGACGTATCAAAAAAACAGCAAAGAAACGCTACGACCTCAAAGGGAGAATTTAACAGCAAAGCACAAATCGCACAATAACAAATATTTAGCAATGAAACAAATTTTACCGGGCATTTGCCGTTTACAGGTTGTCAGTTGTAGTATGCTCCCGCCGAATGTCTCTTTGAAAAGCAAAGCGAATTTGCCTGTTTCTGTGTTAGCGGACACAACAGAAATATCTTTTGTCGGTTCCCCTAAATGTGAGTATAACATAGAGAACGATAACAATTCAACAAGTGAGAAAACGACGTTGGAATTCCTTACAGACGAGTATTTCCCGTTTGATGAACAGAATGTTGCCTTTATCATATCATGTGCATCGGGTAAATCTTATTTGATTGGGGCCCGAGAGTCTCCTTTCCCAGTTGTCAATGTAAAAGAGATTATCGGTCCGCCTTCGGGAGACTCGGCCGGTTTTCAGATTGAAATCTCTTGGGTTTCTATAAAATCGCTCATTCCGTTGAATTTATAGTCTTTTATTGCTTGTTGCCCAGATGTTACCTTTGGCTAAAAAGGTAATTCTATGGCAAAAAAATTTGACCTTAAACTCAAAGGATATGTTGGCGGATACGACTTCGACTCTAATTATGTAGAGTATATCCTTGAGAAAAGCGAATCGAAAGAGGTAAATGTGCTCATCGACTCGCTGGGAGGAAGTGTCGCTTCTGCTCTTTCTATCTGTGAGGCATTTCGCCGGCACGGGAATGTTTCTGTTCATTATGTTGGTATGAATGCCAGTGCTGCGACGATAGCATCGTTGGGAGCTAAACATGTTAGCATTGCAACCTCGGGAATGTACCTCGTTCACAAATGCAGCACGGTGATATCCAAGTGGGCCAGCATGAACGCCGACCAGCTTCGCCAGTTAATCGAGGAGTATGACAAACAGAAGAAGGACCTCGAGAAAATCGATCTCAACATCGCGACGATGTATGCGAACAAATGCAAGAAGGATAAACAAGCACTTCTCGACTTGATGAAAGTCGGAGGGTGGCTTACGGCGCAAGAGGCTCTCGATTGGGGATTCGTTGATGAGATCTGTGATCTACCTGGCGATGTCACACCCAAAGTCACCGCCCAGGTGATAGAGGATCTTTCCGAAGCTGGTATTCCTTTACCTTTCTCGGTACAGGAGCGAAACGACTCACTCATGGAGAAAATCTTTTCGATGCTCTCCTCATTTTTCCGTGGAACCACTCAATATCAACAACAAACCGCAACGATGAACAAAAACTACCAATCTATTCTCGGGTGCCTCGGGATTGAGGCAATCGAGGAGACCGGCGGAAAATTTACCCTTTCCGTCGAGCAAATGGAAAAACTGGATTCCAGCTTCCAGGAGATGAACTCCCGGCTCAATGAGCTTAAAGAGACCATCGCCCGCAAGGATACCGAGCTCGATAACCTTCGCCAGAAACCTGCTGACGACACGAAGCATGTTGTCGATGATCTATCGGCCGAGGGGGAGAAATCTCCATTCGACTCGTATGTCGATACCGTTAACAGAGCACAAGAATTGTTTAATCAAATTCCCTGATTATTATGGCACATACAATCTCTTTTTCAGACGAGGATTACAAAAAGGCAGCAGAGAAGTGGAAAAAAGAGCTCCTGCTCATTCCCATGATGGCCGCTAAAGATTCTCTCCGTTTTATGACAGGCATTCCTGGAGTGCGAGGCAAACTCCATGTCGGCACCGCCGCTTCTAACGCCCAGTTTGGCCCCTACAAGGCCTCCAAGAGCTCATCGTCGGCTACCGAGGTGAAATACCGCGAACTCGAAACCTTCTTCGGTAATGCCTGTGAGGATTTCGAGCCTAACTCTGTTATTACCACCTTGCTTGGCGAGGGTGCCTCGTTTCTTGGCGAAGGTCAGAAGGTAGCCCCTTCGGCCAAACTAGTGATCGCCACCGTGGCCAAAAGCCTGGGTGAAGCTCTGCACAATGCACTCTTTACCGCCAAACGCAACGAATCCGGCGATACTACCGCCGACCTATTCAACGGCTTTACCACCATTGCCGATGCTGAGGTCGAGGCTGGGAATATTTCTACGGAGAAGGGGAATCTTTTAAAGATTCCTACCGGTTTCAGTGAAGCTGATGCGCTCGATGTAGCCAAGTCGATCGAGCGGAAAGCACACCCGGTTCTCCGGGCTACTGAAAAGTTCCTCTATTGTTCACCCGAATTCGCTGATGCCTACAACGATGCCTATATGCTCACCCATGGTGGCATCGTATACAACAAGAAATTTGAGCAGACAATCGTAGAAGGATCGAACAACAAGACTACGCTGGCTCCTCTCACTTGTCTCTCAGGTTCTTCCAAGTTCTTCTTGGCTCCAAAATCGAATATGTTATATGGTTACGACAACATGTCCGATGCGGAGAATATCCAAGTGGACCGATTCAAACCCTGGTTCTTGACCCTCTCGGCTGCCATGTTCTTCGGTGTTCAGTTCTATTCGATTGATCCACGCATGCTGCTCATGGTCGATGCCACGCAAGGCTAGTTTTTAACCGCTAAAATTCTAATTATGCCAGAATGTCTTAATATTCAAAAATCGCTCGGGTGGTGCCAAGGCACCCCCGTGCTTCCCGGTGTCCGTCGCCGGTTGTATTATATCTCGAAAGCTGAGATCTTGGAATGGCCTACGTTACCACGTGACGAGAACGGAAGGGCTACATCGGCAGAGTTGACTGGCAATTTTAGTCTCAACGCCGATTCCAAATGGAAGTACATCGATCATCTCCCTGAGAAGTCCCAACTTACCAGTGAAGCTCAGGGTGAGGTGCCAAGCCAGACACAGCTCAACAAGTTGACGATTGTACACCCGGGAGTAGGAGCCGAGGCTTCGGCTGCTGCAGCCTATATCAACAACAACGACAACGTCTATCTTGTACAGGATATGTCCGACAAATGGCGAGTAGTGGGTTGTGAGCGTTGGCAAACGAAGTCAACCGTCGCTCAGGATCTTGGCCAAGGACCTACGGGAACAGCTTCTACAACAATTTCGGTCGAGGCTACCGATGAAACTCCGGCTCCCTTCTACAAGGGGAAAATTGAAACAGAAGATGGTGATTTCATGGCCGATGGATCGGAAGTTCCTGGTGAGTAATTAAAAAGTGGTCGAGAGTATGGAAGGATTAGGACGGACTCCTGAACGATGTGCCGGAGAATAACTTCGATACTCTCGATTTTTTTATCTGACGGAATAATTTGATATAGAAATATTTGAATGATGGACCAAAAACTAACGGAATCCTTACAAAAATGGCTCGCTACGCCCAAAGAACAGCGAGACTATGAACAGGGTAACATCTATCTTTTTCGCCTTTGTGGCAATAAAATTCAGTATCGAAATCTTGCGGCGAATCCGTCCAGGCATGCAGAGTTTATCTCCCGACAGATTCAGAAATATGTCAATTTCCGAGTGCGGGAATTTACGCATGACCAGGTGAAGCAGATGGAAGCTCAGGTCGAGAAGATTGTCGAGAAACGCCTCTCTCTTGAGGAGTCCAATCCGGCGAATGACTTCAAAAAAGGCAAACGAGCCGACCACGATTCGCTCCCCGAGGAGATTCAATCGCTCTATGTCGAGAACCTGGGTATTACCCAGCGAATGCGTGATGTGCAGACGAGGCTCCGATTGCTATCTACCGAGGAGTCACCATGCCCCGATAGCGAGCGCTACCCCTTCTTGCAGGAGTTGATTGCGCTCGATAAGAAAATCCATGATAACTGGGAGAGATACGACCATTATGCACCGGTTCCTGAGAAAGACGATGAATCCCAAACTCCCGGGGAGGGAGATAGTACATCGGCGCCGGAACAAGACAAGGAAGTTTTCAAAGAAGAGACTACCGAGCAGAGCAAAAAAGCCCAACTCATAGTTAATCTGAGCAAAGGGAAATATAAAAAGAATCCCACTCCGGAGCTCAAAGCAAAGATTCTTGAAAATTACGCACTTATCGGAAGCCCTTCTGATAAGTTAACGGAAGAATTGAAACAGTTAGGCATTCTTGAATGAAAAGAGGTCTGGCGATAGGAAATATCCTCTCACCGCTCGACAAGGCCCCATTCCAGGTTTATCTCGACAACACCATACAGATTGCCGATATTCTGGAATGGGTTCTCGGGCAGGTTGGTCGATCGGAGGTATGGCAAACGTCGTTTTCCATCTCTGAGGAGTTCCTGCGCCGACTTTTCTTTATCGAAAAATCAGGAGCTGTATCCCGATTTTCTTTGATACTCGACCATAAGGCAACCAACAAGACTCTCTCGTTGTGGGCTTTTATTTCGCAGGTCATTGAGAATACCTACCTTGCCGATAACCACAGCAAGGTTCTTCTTGTCAAATCCGAGGCCGGAGACACCGTCTCGGTGATTACTTCGCAGAATCTTACCCGGGGCAACCGTTTTGAATCCACACTCATAGCCACCGATAAGGCCCTGTTCAGCACCCTGCAATCTCGAATTGAAGAGATGATAAAGAACCATTCAGTACCGCTTTATGAATTACTCACTCAAAGAATTGGAGCAGATTGAAAAATTGGCAGCTCTTTACATGCCCATCTCTGATATCGCTGTAATTATCGACGTCCCGGCCGAATCGTTACGCGCCGAAATCGCGATGAAAGAGTCTGATGCCCATAAGGCTTACATGAGAGGAAAGACGGGGGCGAAACTTAAACTTCGGCAACAGGAGATGACCCTTGCCCTGGTGGGGTCGCCGCTTGCGTTGGAGAATTGTCGAAAGAATCTGATGGATATGGAGGACGACGAATAATCATGCCACTACCTGCTACCTTAGAAATATGCCAGCTCGACCTCTTTACGGCCGAGGCCGAACTCAGGGAGAAATACGATGAAATCACCGTTCGGCGCCTGTTGCGTTTGCGTGACATGTATTCCTGGGTAGTTGCCAATCCAGATGCCAAGGATCGGCAGTTTGTTGACACTCTCATTTCCCGGTATCACATCTCCCAGGCCTCTGCTTATTCCGATCTCGCTATAATCAAGGCAATGATTCCGAGAATAGCCGAGGCATCGCGCGACTACCATCGTTGGCGGGCCAACGAGATGCTCTTGGAGACATACCAGATGGCCAAAAAGCGCAAGGATACCAAGACCATGGAGCGAGCCGCTTCCAGCTATGCCAAATACAATCGGGTAGATATCGAGGACGAGAGAGCCATGCCATACGACCAAATCGTCGTGCAACCCTTTACGGCTACCGACGATCCTACAGTGCTGGGAATTAAACCAATTCCCAACATTAACGAGAAAATCAAGGAGATGCTCGATAAATATCGGAAAGAGACAATCGACATCGAAGATATTGAGTTTGAGGAAGCCGACCTCGAGGAAGATGAACTCTTTGGAGATGGAAGCACAAAATAAGGTCTATTTCAACGTGCCGCAGCGGCTCACCCAGCTCATCGGAGCCAACACTACGGTAATTGTCGCCGGGCGTCGTACCGGTAAAACCGACAGTATCGCCTCGCCGTTTGTCCTCCGGAATATGCAGCGAATGCCAGGTTCTACCGGAGGAATCGTCGTGCCTACGTTCAAACACGGCCTCACGAACACCCTCCCGGGGCTCTTTGCAGCCTGGAAGCGATGGGGATTTCTTAACGGGGTTCACTACGTTGTAGGTCGGCGACCGCCGAAAACTTTTGCGAGGCCCATCACCGAGCCGGCCGACTATGAACACGTTATCTCCTTTTATAACGGTTCGGTAGCCATCATTATATCCCAGGACCGCCCAGGCTCCTCAAACTCGCTCACTCTCTCCTGGGTGCTCGTCGATGAAGCCAAGTTCATCGATTACAAAAAGCTCAAAGAAGAGACCCTCCCAGCCAATGGAGGCATCAAATCCTATTTCGGGGCTCACTCCTGTAACCACTCGCTGATGATTTTGAGTGACATGCCACAGACTCAAAAAGGGTCGTGGTTCCTGCATTACAAGGATAAGATGGACATCGAATTGATAGAGACAATCAAGGCGACCGTCTTCGAGATATGGAAGACCAAGAACCGCATTCGTGAGCTTAAGAAGGCCGGAAAGCCGGTGCCCAAGTATTTACAAGGCTATATCCGACGTCTCGACACTAATCTCAACAAAATGCGCTCGGTGGCAGTCTATTACCGAGAGTATTCCTCCATCGAAAACCTGCAACTGCTGGGAGAGAACTATATCAAGCAGATGAAGCGCGACCTCACGCCCAAGACCTTCCAGACATCTATTCTATGCCAGCGTATCGGCATCGCTAAGGACGGGTTCTATTCTTCCATGCGCGAAGCGCATAAATACAACGCCAGTGATTTCGACTACCTCGATTCGCTGGGCTATGACTTCGATCCGGCTCTTCTCGATAGCCGGGCCGATAAAGACGTGAACCCGCTTGAACCTATCTGCATCGGCATGGACTACAACGCTAACATCAACTGGATAGTCGCCGGGCAACCCTCCGGGCGTCGGCTCAACATCATAAAATCGTTCTTCGTCAAATTCGAGCGGAAAATCCCTGCTCTTATCGATGACTTCTGCACGTACTATGCGAATCACGAAAATAAGACCGTCGTCTATTACTACGATAGCACCGCCCTGGGCTCAAACTATGCAATCAACAATCAAGATTTCCACTGGGTGGTGTGCCACGAATTTGAGCGACATGGTTGGGAGGTCATCGATTTTTACCTGGGTAATCCCATGCGACACGATGAGAAGTATCTGCTCATAAATCAAGGGTTCGCAGGCAAGCAGCGGTTAATGCCTTTCTTCAACCGCCAGAATAACGATGACCTCATTCTTGCGATACAATCTGCCGGCGTATCGCGCGGGCGGAACGGGTTCCGGAAAGATAAGGGTGGGGAAAAGCTCGAAGAGTCTGAGGAATCCCTACTCGAGCACCGCACCGACGGTACCGATGCTTTCGATACCTTGTACATTGGGTGCGAAAAGTTTCCGCAGAATGCCTTGTATCGCTATTCTTCTAACGGAGTTGTGTGAATACTTCATAGATTCAATTTAGGTTCTGCAGGGTCCCGGCTTGTGAAAGTCGGGGCTTTTTTCTCATCTCCCCTTGCTTGTTTCAAAAAAATATCTCATATTTGTAGTGCTGAACATTTTGACAAGGCGACGACGTTCGCCAACTTTGCCGTTGGCATTTTTTATGCCTATCGGCTGATAATTATATAAGTTCCGACCCCCGTGTGGAGTGTTAATGCACCCACGGCCTTGTCAAGGTGTTCAGCAGCGGGAAAGCGGAACTTTTTTTGTTCCCTTTCCCGTCACCATTCAACATATTGTTTCATTTAAACTGCTGAACAAAAATGAAAAGAACAGTCGCAATGCCTGTATCGCAGGCAATGGAAGGGCGAAAAACATCGGCCCTCGAAAATTACCTCATTCGATTTTTCGAGCGGGAGCTCGAAGTAAAGCTCACCCGCCGTGAAATGTGGCGAAGCGTCCGTTTCGTCGCTTCGTTGTTTGTCTTGTTGTTCGCCCTGGCCACCGGCGAGCCATTGCTGGCCTTGCCGGCGCTCGCACTGGCAGCCTACGCCTATCGGGGAGTGGCCGGTATTACGGCCCGGTTCTCGGCAGAGAAAGGAGGTGAGCGATGAAAGTTCACACGATAAAGTTCACCAACGACGACCTGATTGTTCGGATTACCCGCTAC
>CALWAZ010000199.1 GCA_944375725.1 uncultured Merdimonas sp.
GGCTCCAGTTCCGCTCCTTACGGAGCTAAGACTGCTTATATGGGCGGGGTGACTGCTTCACAGTCCTGATTCAGACATGGAAACAGATGCTTACGTGCCAGCACGACACATCTGTTTCCATGTCTGAGTCGGCTGTGAATAGCAACACAGTGAAAACAGAACATATGAGGAGGAACATACGGCTTGAACAGAGAAATGGTTATCGTGCTGGATTTCGGCGGACAGTATAATCAGCTGATCGCGCGCCGGGTCCGGGAATGCAATGTGTACTGTGAAGTGCACCCTTATACCCTGAGCCTTGAGAAAATAAAAGAGATGAATCCCAAAGGGATCATTTTTACGGGAGGGCCCAACAGCGTCTACGACGAGACATCCCCCCATTATCAGAAGGAAATCTTTGAGCTGGGCATTCCGATTCTCGGAATCTGCTACGGCTCCCAGCTTATGGCCTATACCCTGGGCGGAGAGGTGAAGACAGCTCCGGTCAGCGAGTACGGCAGAACTGATACCACCGTGGATCAGACCAGCGTCCTTTTCCATGATGTGGAAGAGAACACAGTGGTCTGGATGAGCCATACCGATTATATCGCGTCGGTTCCGGAAGGTTTCCGCATCACAGCGCACACACCGGTCTGCCCGGTAGCGGCCATGGAGTGCCCGGAGCGCAGGCTCTACGCTACCCAGTTCCATCCCGAGGTTATGCACACCCGGGAAGGCCAGAAAATGCTGCGCAACTTCGTCTATGATGTCTGCGGCTGCTCCGGCGACTGGCAGATGGGCTCCTTTGTGGAAGAGACCATCAAGCAGCTTCGTGAAAAGGTAGGAGACGGCAAGGTGCTCTGCGCCCTGTCAGGCGGCGTGGATTCCTCCGTGGCGGCTGTTCTGCTCTCCAAGGCCATCGGAAAGCAGCTGACCTGCGTCTTCGTAGATCACGGTCTGCTCCGTAAAAATGAGGGCGATGAGGTAGAAGCAGTCTTCGGTCCCGACGGCCCCTACGAGCTGAACTTTATCCGCGTAAACGCCCAGCAGCGCTACTACGCAAAGCTGAAAGGCGTGACAGAGCCGGAAGCAAAGAGAAAGATTATCGGTGAGGAATTTATCCGCGTCTTCGAAGAGGAAGCAAAGAAAATCGGCGCGGTGGACTTCCTGGTACAGGGAACCATTTATCCCGATGTCATCGAATCCGGCCTGGGCAAGTCCGCTGTCATCAAGTCCCATCACAACGTGGGCGGCCTTCCCGACGTAGTAGACTTCAAGGAAATCATCGAGCCCCTGCGCATGCTCTTTAAGGACGAAGTCCGCAAGGCGGGTCTGGAGCTTGGCATTCCCGAAAAACTGGTTTACCGCCAGCCCTTCCCCGGCCCCGGCCTGGGAATCCGCATCATCGGCGAAGTGACCGAGGAGAAGGTGCATATCGTCCAGGAAGCGGACGCCATTTACCGGGAAGAAATCGCGAAAGCCGGCCTCGACAAAGGTCTCGGCCAGTATTTCGCCGGCCTTACCAATATGCGTTCCGTAGGCGTCATGGGAGACTTCCGGACCTACGACTACGCCGTAGCCCTGCGCGCGGTGAACACCAGCGACTTCATGACTGCCGAGTGCGCGGAGATCCCTTATGAGGTGCTCTTCAAGGTGACCAGCAGGATTATCAATGAGGTCAAAGGGGTTAACCGAGTCATGTATGACCTGACCAGTAAGCCGCCCGGCACGATTGAGTTTGAATAGTAAACAGAGAGCCGGGAAGCCGTATAAACAGCGGACTTTCCGGCTCTTAGTGTGTGGCGTGATACCTTTTTGATACCTAAAAGGTAAAGGCTCAAATAGTTTTAATCCGGGCATCTATCATAGGTAAAGACAAATTGAAAAATTTAGCAAGAATTATTTTGTGAGCCAGATTAAAAGTGTACTTATATTCTTCGATGCATTGTTCAAATTCTATGTTATCACCATGTGCAATTTTATTTCTCATTTCAACAATTTTAGAAAGTTTATCACAATCAATGTCAATATTAGATTTTTGTGAGAACCAGATGATTTTGTGATATATGCCATCAAAAACATAATCAAAAAGTGTATTATCTATTTTCTTACAAATATCTAATAATCTATTAGAAGTAGTTTGTATTCCATATGAGTCGGTTAAAATAGAGGTTACATATTGTTGTATTAAAGAAGAACTTCTATTAATATTATTTTTTTCAATAGAGAAATCGTCTTTTACAATAACTTCTATGATTTTGAAAAAAGTAAAAAAGGCATCTTCACAATTATTTTCATTAAACAGGTAGTTTAGTTTTGTCCCAATAGAATATAAATGTAATGAGTTTTCAAGTAATGGTTTTTTTGCCCGAATACGCTGATACGCATTTTCGGCAATTTGAATATTTAACATTTTCTTCTTACTTAAATTTATGTCAATAAAAGGGAGTGAATTCTCAATGCTTTCGATTACTACTCCATTTATATCATAAGGAACACCAGTTAAGAAAATAAAGAATTCTAAAGCATGTTGTATTTTTTCTGTAGCTTCTTTTTTATTTCTGTTTTGTTGGTAGTAGCTAATAGTCAATGTGTCAGAAAAAATGAATTCGTGATCATGGTTCTTTTTGATACGAAAGTAGCACCCACCGATTATAAAATCCATATTTTCTCTTAGCTTTATCTGAAAATGCAGGGTAACTATAGCATCAATAGAATCTACAATTTCTGAGAGCATATGATATTTGTAGTACATACAAAATCTCCTTTTAGCGATTTTTTCTCCACTGGTAACTGTTATTTTTCTTGTCATTTCCCTGTTCATCAACACTACTGCTTGTGGTAGGCCAGTTGATTTTCCATTCAAAATATTCGCCCTCTGAAATCTCTCCGCTTTTTAGCTGTTCTTTTCGCAGACACCATTCCCTTAGAAATTCATTGACAAGACCATAATCAATCCACATACCGACAGGGGCATGAGTGGGCCATTCGTCACTATCATTATAGCAAACAGACTTATCATCAGAAGCGTTGCATTTGCCGGGATTGCGGACAAGCTGGAACAGATGAAAGGTATTGCGGTTGTCCTCGTCAAGCCAGAAAAAAGTCTGCATAATGTCCTCGGCGCAGCCGGGGGCTTCGGTAATGAAATTGATATAATTGACATTCAAAATCTTGGAAATTTCCATGAGAGTATCTTTTTTGGGAACACGATAGCCGGATTCATATTGTGCTACACGAACATCAGCATTGCGTTCCTCATATCCTAGTTTCAAGCCTAATTCCCGTTGTGTCAATCCCCGAAATGTGCGGATTCTCTTAATTCGTTCTCCCAATATCATAATCCTGTGTCCTTTCTGAA
>CALWAZ010000200.1 GCA_944375725.1 uncultured Merdimonas sp.
TTCTTATTTCTTAAAATATTATAGAATTTAAAATAATAAGAATATATCATTTAACAGCTACCAACAGTTACCGCCTTATTTTATCAGTATTTCAACCGATACTTTTAACAGTTACTAAGTGTTACCAAACCATTACCACATGTGAATTTTCTTATAAATCATATCCTCAACCACTACTTCCCCAGGAATAGACCCTATAGTAAAAACAGGAACACACACCACAACAACCCCAGATGTAGCACAGGCGTATAATAACTGTGTCACATAATCCTGCATCATAGTCAGGGTGGCAGGGCAAAGGCCCTGCTGTGAAAATTCATCAAATACCATTGGAAGAATATCATTTACCAAAGATACCTCATCCCTATTTTTCAGCAGTTCTAAAATCTCATTTCATATCATTTATTTGTACTCCCTTCCGGTCTTGGTGTCCCTTAAATGAATCCGTTCAGTCAGTTCAAAACCGCATGAACGGATGATGAATTTTAAAACCTTCACCAAATCGCTGACCCGCTTTTCCGTTTCAGTCTCCATCCTCACCACTTCCTTCATTCCGGCGTATGCTGTCGGGTCTGCATACCCTTCACTGTTATACTTCGGATTCTTCATTGTCACCTGTCCTTTCTATAATGCCGCTTTCAAAAATCACCCTGAACATTTCTTCAAATATCGGAACCACAATGGAATTTCCTGCCTGATGATACAGTGTCCGGTTCATCTTTCCGGCCTGAACCTCACAAGTTGACCTTGCTGCATAAAAATCTTCATCGGAATAACCCATCAGTCTCCAACATTCCAGTTCCGTCAGATACCTATAGCGGCCACCACCAAGGTCTATCACCTGTGCGGGGGTTCTGTCCTGCCGTGTGGTGATGGTATTTGCATATTCATCAATAACCACTGTGCGGCGTATCCCCTTTTTCCCTATGGCTTCATATACGCTTGGCTGTGTGACCATGTAGCAATCGTCCACAGCGGCGCTTTCAAGAAAAGCGTGGATGTCCTTCATGGGTCTGGTTTTCATCCGTTCAAAATTGAATCGTTCAGGCCCTAATATTGAAACGGTAAAGACCCGTTTCCGTGCCTGCGGGATACCAAAGTCACGTGCATCCAGTAACTTGTAGCTGTTGGAATATCCCAGCATCTCCATGTAAGAAAGATAACGGCTAAAGTTATGAACCATATGCTTTGACAGTACGTTCTTGACATTCTCCCATATCACAACTTTGGGTTTCCATTCTCCCATCTGTTCAATGATGTGGACTGTCTCCCACATAAGGCTTGACCGTGTTTTGCTCCCTTCATCGGCTCCCTTCCCCCGGTTGATTCTCCCAGCTTCTGCTTTTGCCTTTCCCTGATGTCCGGCAATACTGAAATCCTGACAAGGGGAACCGTGAATAAGAATGTCAGGCCGCAGATTCCAACCCACCACTGTCTGCGGTGACTGCTTCATATCTGCTTCAAACATCGCATTGTATGACCTGACTGCTTTTTCATCTATTTCCACATAGTCAATAGATTTGACCGGAATGCCTAAATTCCTTAATGCACATCTTGGTGACCCTATGCCGCCAAACAATTCAAGAATCTGTACCTTCGTAAAATCACCCCCTTATCTATGGCTTTCTGAATATTTTTCGATTCACGCCGTTCAGTTTTTTCTGAACAACTGTGAATCCCAGCCGCTTGTTTATCTGCTTGCTGAATACGATGTTGGACATCGGCTGCATACTGTTTTCAGCGCAAAATACCTGATAACGCTTATAGACTTCATTTGTGGGTTCATTCTCAATGGCATCCACCCCGCAGTCAGCAATAAAGGCAATAATGGGGTTATTTTCTTCTTCATATTCGTTCAACTGGTTCTGAACCTTTTCAGACTGTGTGAATCCCTGATTGATGATGACCCGCTGCAAACCTTCCACGCCAACCCGGATGAAATATTCCATGCAGTCCTGTTCAATCAGCTTATACTTGATATATGGGTCATAATCGTCAGATTCCTTACTGAACGTAGCATTAAACGGGATGATGACCAGACGCCTAAGAACGGCCCCGGTCTTATCCTTCATTCGTGGGATGTCATTCGCACTGAACAGAAGTTTAATGAACGGGTTGAATTCAAAGGGGTCTTGACCTTTTCTTTCTGCCTTGATTCTGTTACCCGTGACAACTTTCTTGAAAATGCTGACCTGTGAACCTTGCAGGAAGTCATCTCCTATATCATCACCGATATTTGCCAGCTTTCCGAACATCATGGCCGTGCTGAACCTGTCCCCAAGTTCTTTCAGGTCAAGGGCTGAAATATTCTGTTCCCCCAGCATGGCCTTCATGCAGTCAAGGAAGGTACTTTTACCGTTGGACTTATCACCCGTCAGAATAAAAGCCTTTCCCAATTCATTCCTGCGATAAAAGCAGTATCCAATACATTCTTCCAGCAGCAGCCGGATGTTCCTGTCATTACAGGCCAGCTTGTCAAGGGTCTTGTCTGCCAGTTCAGAATAAGCGTTCGGGTTATAATTCCAAGGGATTTTGTTGGTGATGACCATATCATAACTGAATGGCTTTAACTCACCTGTCACTATGTCATATACTCCATTTTCAAAGGCAATCAGGTTTGCTTCTGACATCTGCCGTTCTTCGGTTATCAACTCCATATAGTCCAGCACTTCCCGCCGTTGGGTCTTTTTCAGGTTCGGAATATAGTGAATCATTTCTGTTTCAATTTCCTTATACCCGTTTTCATAGACACCATCTTTATAAATGTGCAGCTGGTTGTTGATTTTCACGATGTGGGCCGTGTTCTTCATGTACGTTGCAAACTTATCAAAAAGGAATGTGGAACCCATGAAAAACACGGGCTTCTGAAAGGCTTCATCCCGCAGTATGATTTCCAGTTCGTCATCCGGCAGCGGTTCCTTCAGAACAAATTTATTCAGGATGCGGATGCACTCACGGGTTTCATCCACGGTGAAGTCATTGGCCGTCAGGGTCAGGATATAATTGAACAGGGCCTGATTCCTTCCATCCCCGGCATCCATGTCCAGAAAATCCGCAGACGCTTTGACCGGGAACAGCCACTTGGGAATTTCCTGATACTGTTCCCCTTCCTCAATGTCCCATTCACAGAACCGTTCTTCCCCGTTCACTTTGATGACCTCATAGGACAGGCGGCTGCCGACCTTGATGTCAGCAGTTAGCCCTACAGCCAGCTGAACGTGCGTCCGGTTGCGGCTGATGGAATGATTCTTGAAAACAAAATGCTTCCCCCGGCTCGTACAATAAACACGGCAATTCAGCTGATATTCTTCCACAATGTTCATCAGGATTTCAGCCTGTTCAGCGTCATCAATGTCAATAAAGATGGTGTCATCTGCCAAAACTCCGGCATAGCCGTTCAGATTCTTTACTTCTTCAAGGGTTTTCCACTTGGTTCTGTTTTTCAATTTTTCACAGGGCTGTTTGCCCTTGGTTTCTATGTACCCCTTATAAAGCATCAGTTTCACCCACCTTTATGTGATAATTTCCAACACCTTCATGTAGAAATCACGGTTCTTTTTCTCATTGTCAGACTTCCGTTGATAACTCCGCAAGGCAGCTTTCATTTCTTTTAATTCATCACGGAATGCTTTCACATGGCTGTTGTAATGCTCCCAGCCGTCAGACTTTCGCTTGAACCTGTCCCGGCTGCTGATGCAGTTATCCAGCTGTTTTTCGCAGAATTTGGCTTTTTCCGTATAGCCTGCGATATAGCGGGATGCTTCTTTCTGCCGGGGTTCATACTGTTCAAGTTCCTGTTCAATGAACCTTCTGATTTGCCCTTCGCACTCCGGCGTGTGACTGTCACGGATGATGTTGACCAGCTTCTTGACTTTGGTGATGCTGCGGCAAGACAGAAACTTTTCAAGGTCTATAATCATTGAACCGTTGTACCATTTGATACGAATTTCCATAGACACCCTTCCTTTCCTAAATTGCTACGCCAAACTGTTTCAGGCGTTTTTTTGCTAAATCTATATACCAGCCACGGTCAAGGGTTTCAGGTACTTTGACACCGTTCACATCGTCATTGAAAATGAAGCAGTGTTCCGGGGTATTCCCGAACTTCTCCCCTTTGGACTTGATTGCTTTCCTTTTCAGCAGGCGGCCATCATCCTGACTGTTTGAAGCAAACACCCTATATGACTTATAGGTGTACTTGACCGTTTCCGGGTACTCATATATTTCTTTGATGACCCTGACGCCTTTTTTCAGGATGACCGGGGTACAGTGTTCGTGTTCCACCCAGTCATATTTGTCCGACAGCTTCACAATTTTCTGGAACATTATCAGGTCATCACACTGGTTGATAGTCTGTTCCACGGGGGTCTTATTGACCATATAATCCACCAAGGCCTTGTTGATGATGGGAAGGTCATTATCTACCGCAGACAGTTCTTTCACATAAGCACCGATGCGTTCCACGCTGCCGTCTGCTGACACCCACAGGTAATTGTTCACATCCTTCTGAAATATTTCATGAATGCAGTCCAGTTCAAGCAGGATGTCACAAAGCGGCGTGCTGCACCGCTGTTCCCACTCCCAACAGATGTCATCCATCATGTCAAAGGCTTCATCCGTATCCGGTACTTTGACAATCAGGCCGTCCGTATTTGACTGAATCAGTTCAAACCCCGGTATCACTTCCAGATGCTCAATCAGGTCAAGAAGCATCAGCTGTCCGTTGATACACATGCAGTTATTGTTTCTTGGGTCATATGCAGGATTTGTGTTGTCCTTCATGGCCCCTGACAGGGCGTTCAGCATCTTTTTATAGGGCAGCTGCATCTTCTTGAACCGCTTGGCTTCTGCCTTGCTTGCGGCGTGGGTCTGCTTATACTTCAACGCCTTTCTGGTTTTATACACCTTTTGGTAATTGTCATTTGTGGCCGCCCTCGTGACCAGCTGCCAAGCAATCAGCATTGACGGATAGTAGTTATTCACGTCAACGTGATATAAGGCCCCAGTGAAATGTGACGGCTTTTCCGTTGCCCCGTGCAGTCCGCCAAATCCAAATGTATGTGGAATCCCGGCCACAAGCGTTTCAAGGCTCTGCGATTTGTACCACGTCTTTTTGTCATACTCACTGCGGTTCTGCAAATCCAAGGACAGGGCTTCTTTTCTCTTTTGTTCAAACCAGTCCTGAACATATTTGTATTTGTTCAATCTCAAACAGGGAAGGAAGAAAAAGTCAAATTCATCATTGAATTCCTGTTTCCGGCATCCAAGGACTTTTGCGGTGATTCTTGCTTCACTGTCCCCAATATTGGATAAGCTGACCATATCCGGGAACGCCTGAATGATTCCATGCATCGCTTCAAAAACATCAGCGGTCTGCAAGAATACCTTTATGGTTTCTTCCACATCATGGCGGCAGTAGAACACGGTCTGTTCTATTTCCTGCGGGGTCAGCGGCCTGTCTATATCAAAAGGAACTTCTGATTCCTTGATGTCGCTGCCAAGGAATCCTTCCATAGTTTTCAAACTAACGGGCGGGTTTGGCATCACATCATAGTTAATCATCGGAACTTTATTGAATGCAGAAGAAAACTGCCAGCCTTCCCGCTTTTCCACAATTATCCAGTCATTGATTCTTTTAGGGTCAAGCCCTAATAAGACTCCCTTCATGATGTACTGGTCATAGTGTTTGTTATTAAATCCCACCCATATATCCCGCCTATTCGCTTCATATAAGGCTTTTAATTCATCAGGGCTATTGATTATCACGTGTTCCTTTTTGCGGGTCACATCAATGAAAACAGCAAGCCAGTCATGTTTGAACACCTCAAAATCATAAAAAATCATAGTGTTCACCCTTTCCGAAAATGGCGGTGGATGGAACCAAACACCAAACCACCGCCTATGATTCATTTTAGTATCTTAACAAGATACATTTCAAGCAAAAAATTTTTACAGGTCAAAGACCTCGTTGATGGTGATGGGGTTGAAAGCGTTTGCAGCATACTTGACTTCAAGTTCAATCGCCCCCTGAATGGACTGGAACACTTCAAGAATCTGTCCGGCAAAGTCTGTATAATTCACGAACACAACGGGGTCATCATCTTCACTAAGAAGTTCATTCACCCAAGTGCAGACAGACTTGATTGCCCGGCCATCGTTCCATTTCTCCGTGGTCTTATTGCCAAGGATGACACGGTTGAAGAAAATCATGCGGCCCTGCTGGTCACCCTCTTTGATTTTGCACTGAACGGCAAACATCAGCTTATCCTTGGCCTTGGTCTGCTTGATTTCCATTTTCTCAATGCTAACAATATACACGCCATCCGGCACATCTGAAAAACTCACGTCCGGCGCTTCGTCCACTTCCTTCTGTAATGCCCCTAAATCCACCTTTTCATCAAATGCGCTGAAATCTACTGCCATAGTAATTCACCTTTTTAACCTTTCTTTTTGATTATTTTCTGATGCTCAAAACCAGCTCTAACAGTGCAAACGCCTGAACCTCATTGAATCCAACCTCAATATAGGCGTCATACAGTTCCTTTGCGGCTTTTGCCCCGTCTGCCGGCGTGGTCTTTCTGCCGTACTTTTCATTGAAGTGACGCTTTGCGGTGTCTGTGTCAACACCCTTTACCGGGGCACTGTCCATCATAGCCCCTAAGATTCCAAGCCCAATCAGGGCGTCCAGTCCGTCATTTCTTGCCATATCATTCACCTTATCCTTTCTTAGCGTGTTCTTCTGGTTCTGCGGGTTCTTGCCCCGGCAGTCTGTTCAGCGGCTTCACCTTCGGACGCCGTGGCATCATCTGGCTTTGTGCGGCGTGTCCTTCTGCCGGATTCAGGCGGGTTCATAGCACCGTCAAGTGGATTATTTCCCTGTGAAATGCGCTTGCAGCCCTCAATAAATTCTTCCTTGGTGATGACCTTCATCACTTCAACGCCGCCAACAATTAAATCAACACTGTCACCTTTATGCTTCATCACATAATTGTCATCTGCCGGAACATAAAAATATGTATCCTCATTCAGCACAGCCGTGTCAGAATCCGTGTTTGTCGTTCCGTCCTGAACTGGTTCAGCGGCCTTGCGCTCTTTTCTGGTACGCCTTGGCGGTGTTTCAAGCGGCGGCGTGGGAATATCCTTTGTAGCTTCAATGACTTCCTCAAAGGGGACTTCCTCACGGCCATTTGCGATTTCATCAACGGCCTTGTCACAGGCATCCATATATTCACCGATTTTCTTATTATTTTCAGCCACCACTTCATCATGGGTCTTTTTAAGTTCAGCTGCGGGCTGCGGCGGTGTAACAGTGTCGGCCTTGACCTTACGGCCACGTCTGCCGGATTCAGGCTTTGCGATGTCTGCGGCTGCCGCTGCGTCTGCCTGTCCCATTTCAGCGTCAGACTTGAAAGACCCCAGTTCATAATAGTTGCGGATTTTATCAGCCACATAATTCAGGTCATTGTCAATGGCATAGGCCGGGAACATCCCAATGGGGGACTTTACCGTGTCCTTGCCGGAATTCTGCGTGTAGAAGTAATATTTGCCCTCATTGACCCCGGTTCTAAGGACAATGCTGAACAGTCCTTCAATGGTGATTTTCTCCCGCAACAGCTTTCCAATCAGCTTCACCGTGGTCAGGCCGTTGTCCAGCGTCTCCAAGTGCGTCATATAGGCCACAATCACGTCATCAGGCAGTTCCTTGCATACCTCAATGATTTCAAAGTAGTTGGCCCCAAAATCATTGTACTTGTCCCATCCGGTTTCTTTGATGCGGTTCATATACGGGACGGCAAGGATATACTGGAAGTCATCCACCACCAACAGCTTCTTTCCAGCTGCGGCCTGTTCCTTCATCCACTTGCAGATTTTCCTTGCTTCGGTTTCACTGTTCAGCATCGTGAACTTTCCCTTGAACGGCAGCGGCTTCCCCACGGGATTGACAACTGCCGTTGTGGCCGGGTCACAGTTCCGCAGGCTGGTACTTTTCCCCGTGCCGGATTCTCCCATAATCAAAATCTTCTGTGCCATATCATCTCACCTGTCCCTTTCTAAGTTTTTCAAACATCACCGCCATATTGTGGCTGACCTTGTGGTTCCCGTACTTTCTCTGAACATCTGCCCTAATGACCGAACGCACCAGCTTGCGGTTATACACCGGGCGGGGGCTGTAGACTTTTCCCTGTCTCTCGTTTACCATTATTCTTCACCCCCTTCATCGCTTCTATCTTCCAGAACCCGGCTTGACCACATATCAGCCCAATGAAGCAGCATGTAAAGCTGTGTTTCATGGCCCTTCACGCCGTAATTGGCGGGTTCATACAGGCCATCGTGGTAACGGATAGCAAATTCTTCATCTTCTGTCAGGTCTATGAACAGGGTTGCCAGTTTGATTGACCGGGTTGCGTGGTCAAGCGGCAAAAGGTCAGGGTTCCGTTTCCATGGCTTTGCTTCGGACTGTTTATATTTCTGTTCCGGCTCTGCCTTGGTAGGTCTGCCGTCCTTAATCATGTTAGGTACATACATCTTCTTTCCGTAATCCCCACATTTACCAAGGTCATGAAGCAGTGCGGAAATCACCGCAGAATCCTGAATTGCGTTGTATCCTTCCCCGCCCAGAGCGGCCACCCCGAATTTTTCAATCATTCTCATGACGTTCAGAGAATGTTCAGCAAGACCGCCTTCTTCGTTGCTGTGGTTGCCGCCGGATGCGGGGGCAGTGAAGAACCCGATTTCATCCATATATTCAATCAGGTCATCAACTCCCGGCCTTTCTGTCTTTCTCAGTGCTGTCACGATAATGTCCCGCACACTTGGGGTCTGTTCCGCTGTCGCAGCGGTTTCATTTTTCTTTGCCATAGGTTCACATCTCCTCTTTGATTTTATTTTCAAAGTGTTTCCACCTTGATTTTAGTAAGTTATAGTTAGCTGTTGCCGTGGACATATCCCCGGCCACCATGCAGATGATGAAGTTTCTGAAAATCTCCCACTGGTCAGGGTATAAAAGCACCGCATAGCCGCCAGCCTTGTCAATCTGCCGCAGATTATAAATCTGTAAATCGGACGGCCTGCCCTTCGGGGCTTTCAGTTCAACACCGATGAACGCCCCCTTGCAGCACACCAGCAAGTCAGGAATGCCGGACTTGGTGAACGCTGCGCCGCCCCAATATTTCAGCTGCCAGCAGCCCATGTCTTTCAGAAATTTCTTCACCCGGTTTTCAAAGTTCTTTTCCTGTGCCATTTAATCATTCCATCCTTTCAGCAATTCTTTGATTAAAAGGTGAATGCCACGGTTTCTATACCCCAAGATTTTCCCGGTTCCCGCCCAATACTGATACAGCTTTCCGTCACGCTTACGCCAACAATGAAAATGCCCTATCTGTGCATTCAACAGCCTGTATTCAATGTTATTCTTTTCAAACTGTTCAATGGCGTACTGAATGCGGTCAGCATTTTTTGCCACCCGTTCCCGGTGTTTTTCCTCTGCATATAGGTGATACCCACCGTCAAAGGATTCTTCCGGGTGTTCTTCCCGTTCTCGTCTGTTCACTTCATCACTCCATTTCTGTCATATTTTGACTTTGCGTCACTTCTTGATAATTTACAGGCTTGTTCATTTCAACGCCGTATTTGGCGGCTATATGAGTTTTCAGGGCGTATCCTGACGCACATCCTGCGGCGAATCCTATCAGGAAAGCCACGCCCATCAGAATCATCAGCCGACCAAGCCGGACTTTAGTGTCTGCGGCGTTTTGGTAGCTGTTCATGTGGTTCATAGTCATCACCATCCATTCCAAAGTATCCGTTGGCTATGGCAAACAAGGTCAGCCATGTCATTGAAACCACAACCATCAGGAAAGGGATATTTGTACCTTCTGAATCCAATGCTGACGCCCCTATCATGAATACCAGACCCATGATGTAGGAAATGGCTTTCAGAATGAAATTTTTAACCCTGTGCTTTTTCCTCTTTCTCGAATAACGCATCTGTCAGTTCCTTTCCCTCTCTAAGCGCCGCAAGGTTCTTTTCTTCAATGCTCCCCTTCACCAGCAGGTAATAGTAGAAGCACGTTTGATTCTGTCCTATCCTGTGAATCCGTTTCTTTGACTGTTCCCACAGGTCACAGGAACCTTTGCCAAGCGGCAGCGTGTAATATATGACTTTGTTTGCCAGCTGATAGTTCCCGCCCATCGCCCCGGCCTGATACTGAATGAATGTGATGGAATCACTGTAATGGTGATAGGCTGATAAGTCTTTCTTTGACCCATTCAGCACCGCAAAGGGCCTTTTTAATTCTTGAAGATGATTCTGCATCTGCCGCAGTTCTTCGTTAAAGTTATAGAAGATGATGATTCTATCTTCTGTGGACTGCACCAAGTCCCGCAGCGTTTGCAGTTTCTCTTTGTGATACTGACCGCACAGCTGTCTTGCATATAAGGTCTTGGTCAAGCTATTATCGCCAACAAGTTCTATGCAGTCTGATTCATTTGACCCCCAAAAGTCAGAATCAAGTTCAAATTCCTGTAAACTCGCCCGGCTTAATTGCAAGTAGCTATTTTTGATGAAATATCTGTATTCCTTGGTAGGCTTCACAAAAATCTGCTGTTCAACCTGTGCAGGCAGTTCAAGAACTTCATCTGTTTTCATAAACACGGCCCCGTGCTGCGCCAGCTTACTTTTCAGGTGTTCCACGTTCTTATATCCTGTGATGACTTCCCGTTTGAAAGAACCGTCATCGACCCACTTGGTTTCTATGTACGAACCCCAGAACGCCTTTTTTGTGATATTCCATCCAAGCAGCTTGCATTGTGACCACAGCCTTTCATACTTCCCGGCTGTCGGCGTTCCTGACAGCAGGACAGTGCTTTCAGGGTTCATTTTCAGGATAAACTTTGACCGTTTTGCCGTCTCATTCTGAATCAAGGAACTTTCGTCCAGCATCAGGGTCATGTCCTGCTGCGGCAAGGTCAGCAGCCATGACCGCCTGAAAGCCAAGTCATAGTTGATGACACCGACAAGTTGAAGGTCTTGGCCGTAAAATTCTTTTGTGTCAATCAGGTTTCTGAATCGGATTGCCTGTGTCTTATGGGTCAGGTCAAAGATTTCATAGTTGGGGTAATACTCTTTGAAGTGCTGAACCCAGTCATCAATTTTTGACTTCTGACAGATGACCAAGTTGATGTTGTTGTTCAGCATCCACATCTTTTCAGCCCCTACAAAGGTCTTTCCCAGTCCCATATCAAGATAATAGGCCACGTGGTTGAACTGTTCAGTTTCCTTCAAAACCTTCTGCTGATGGGGCATGAATTGCAGCGGCATCATTCCTCACCATCTTCTTCCGGCGCTTCATCGGAAAGGTCAATCTGTAACTTTGCCACTTCCACAGCAGCCCGATAGACCAGCGCATATTTTGAATTTCCATGGGTACGGGTGACTTTCTCAAGGAACTTGTCAATCTTCCCAAGGAAACAGCCGCATTTCACAGTGATTTCATTGTCCTTGTCCCTGTAGAATGTGGTGAAGTCGTTTCTGCTGCCAATCGGCCCAATAACCAGCACATGGCTTGCAGAAAAGACCTCGGCGTTGCCCCAGACCTTGGCGTCACCGCAGACCTTGGCGTTGCCCCAGACCCACGCTTTCCCTTCATGGGAAAGGTTTTCTTCCTTCTCAATCCAGCCGCCCAACTCACCAGCATCCACCAGACCAAAGGAAATGACGGCCCGGATGCGATGCAGTGTGACAGTCCTGAACATCAGCTGAATTTTCCTTGTTTCCCCTGTGAACTCATACTTCCTCATGTTTTCTATACCTCGCTTTCTTTCAGATAGGTCACCGCTTCACCATATCGGCGGCTTATCATCCGCAGTTCTTCTTTTTCCTTTGCTTCACGTTCACAAACCGCATAATAGGTGTCATCATCCCGCAGTGCCGTTACTTCATCACGAATTAACCTTGTCATCATCTGCGGTTCAAGGGCATCCAGTTCCCAAGATTCATCACCGAATTCTTCCATGTACTTCCCGCATCGTGAATCCGTGATTTTTGCCGGGTTTGGCGGCGGGTTATATGTCTGAACCTGTTCCATCGTCAGCGCAACCCGCTTGACCTCAACATCGGCTCCGAACATCCACAGCCGTTCTTGAATATCCCTTGTCATATCAATCCCGCTTGGGTCATGGTCACCAAGATGAATAATGAAGCAGTTATCACGTATCCGATTCTGACGGATGAACCGCTGTGCCGCCGCCCACATTTCAGACTGTGACGTGTATCCCCGGCAACTGAAAAACGGTGTGTCAATGCTGCCGCAGGCCTGTCCCACGATGTCAACCAGTGCATCTTTTTCAACCCAAACTTCAACATAGTTTGGCTGACCTTCCCATTTATCCAGCATATAAGAATACATAGCCGATTCGATGACGCTTGACGGGGTTGTCCAATGGCTGTTTTTTCTAAGGTTCCGGGTTCTGTCTGTGATGCTGTGCCAGTCAATCAGGCCCGCAAGCCGTCCGTCATTGATAAGGTTTCCGATGTTCTTATAGCTGCGCTCATTGTTGGGGATATACCCACGTGCCACCAGCTGGTAATAAGTCTGTCTAAGGGTCAGTTCATATCCCTGTGAACTGTATTCGTCCACCACCTGATTGATAAGCTCAATCAGTTCAAGGCTTTTACCTCGGAAATTGATTTCCTTGTACTGAATCTTTGGCATCAGACCTGCACCCCCTCAATTTCCGCAAACCGCAGCGCATTGATGAAGTACACCCAGCGGTGTTCAGAAGTATGGATTGCATACCCCCAAGGGAAAACACCCTGCTGCAACCCCTTCCTGACTGTGTTGTGGTTCATGCCAAGCATCTTTGCGGCAACCTTCACATCCAGTTCAGGGACAACGCCGCCTTTGACCTTCTGGATGAAGGACTGCGGGGAATCTTCCTGTTCAAAGTAATCAGCCGCAAGTCCAAGTGATACTGCAATATCACTCTGTGTCTGCTCTGACGGAACTGTCTTGTCATTCAGGTACATACTGATTGACCCTTTACTTCTCCCGGTCAGTCCGGCAACCTGTGCCTGATTCAGATTCAGTTCCTGCATAGCCTTTTTCAGTTTTTCACTGAACTTCATAACATCACCATTCCTTTCGCTTGTATCTTAATAAGATACATTTTAGCTAAAAAAAATCAAGTCAACTTCTTCGGCAGAAAGATTATACTTATTTTTAATCTTTAAAATCTCCCCCTGATTGAATTCTGCGCCACCTGTTTCATTGATTTTTGCAGAAAACCTTGACTTAGAAATTCCAAGATATTCCGCAAGCATTCCATCATTATCACCATGTAACGCCATCACACTTCTTAACTGATTTTTGTTCACTCTTTTTCACCACCTTCCACATCATCAGGAAAAGCGTTATTGTTATATTGCTTTCTGATTCTTATACGCATGACGCCAGATTCCAGCTGTTCCTCACTGGTCACATGGAATCTCTGATGCTTCTGTTTCAGAATTTCCATATAAGCCAGATATTCCAGTTTTGAAGGAAATTCAAGAATCTGTTCAATCCATGCGGCAACGATTTTCTTCACGGTAACACCTCACTTTCCTTGATGTTTGGAACAACCCTTTTATAAAGACTGTCTACTGTCAGCACACCTTGAATCAATCAGGGGTGTCTTTCCCTATCAGATTTCACGCTAAAATCTGCAAACCTGCTGACCGTCATGTGACGCTTTCGAGCGTTGCCGCCACCGTCCGCTGTTCAAGTTTCGCATTAAAACCCTGAACTTAAACCTGTCAACCAACACACAATAGACAGTATTTATAAAAGGGATGTTCCCTTTGACCTGCCATCATCAGAGCCGGGGCAGTCACTTCCCAGCTGACGGCCAGTTCTGGCCGTTTCGGCTATTTAATAATGATAAGCCCCGCCTTGCGTCAACTCGTAATCGGAAGCATCCTTTTCAGAAAGGGGCTTTTCATAGTCGATATATCCCCAAGCCTGTTTCCAAATTTCATTTACATAGGTTTTAGCGGGAAAATTTACAATCCGTTCAATCGTGTTTCCTTCCGGTTTGGGGAAACTTCCCGGTGCAATCGGTCTTTGTGTGCTGTAATATCTCATATCTTCAACCCCCAATCAATGTTTCAATGTATAAGCCGGAACACCATCAACCGAAGTGAAGTGATACCATCTTGTTTTTCCGTCCTTGCAGAATCCCATATTTTCTACATCATAGCAAGCCATTATCCCCCAATCATTGGGATAATCATACATTTCACGGGCATCTTTCAGGGCTTTCCATAACGGGATGAATATTCTTTTCATGTTTACCTTCTTTCTCCCGGTTTAACCGTCCCACCGGGAAGGTGATTGAATCACTCTCTGTCTGCCAGTCTCACATACGCCACATTTTCACATCCGAATGACGCCACATCATTATTTCCAAAAGAAATTTCTATCCCGAACCGTCCATCATCCAGCATCTTATTGACCATACCAGACACACGATGGTAGGCAACTTCTTTGACCTTCCTAACCTTAACTTCCCCAAATACTGTTTCATCAAAGTACATCCCAACGAATGCCACGATGTCAGCACTTGTTTCAATCCAGATGTTTTCAGATTTTCCGTTCGGATAGTTCAGTTCAAGCCTGTCACCCAAGTCTGAAATCCATGCGTTCATTTCTGAATTTGTGGATTTGTAAATGGGGTATCCGGCATTCTTAGTGCCAAGTTCATCTTTTTCATAATCCGTTGGGAACAGCCTGTTTGCTAAGTCCCACGCCGCTTTTTTACTGTCAACCTTCATCATAGTCCTGCATCTCCATTCCTTGATTTGAACCGCTGCAACGGTTTTTATTTTGTATCTTATCAAGATACAATTACATTATAACAAGTATTTTCCGTATGTCAACACCTTTTTATAATTTTTAAGATACATTTTTAAATTTATTTGATGTTTTTTCGATTCTGTGGTATTATTAAGATACAAAATTGAATAGAAGGAAGGTGAATTCTTTATGACTATGGGGGAACTGATAAAATACCATAGGAAAGAATTAGACTTATCTCAAGAAGAACTTGGCCAAATGCTAAAACCACCAGTAAACAGAGCTGCTATAAATAAGTGGGAAAATGGTACTGTAGAAAATATAAAAAGAACTCACATTCAGCAAATGGCAAAGATTTTTGATATGTCCCCGTGTGAGCTGATGGCATTTGATTTCAAAAATAATTCTAATAAACTTACATCTGAACAAGCTGAACTGATTGAATTGTTTGATTCTTTAACCAAAGAAGGAAAGCAAGAAGTCATCAAATATGCAACCTATATTTCTTCACAGGATAAATATAATGTGAAAAAAGAATCATTGGGCGTGAAGGAAATATCATAATAGTTGATTTTACGAATGGTAACACTTAGTAACTGTTAAAAGTATCGGTTGAAATACTGATAAAATAAGGCGGTAACTGTTGGTAGCTGTTAAATGATATATTCTTATTATTTTAAATTCTATAATATTTTAAGAAATAAGAA
>CALWAZ010000201.1 GCA_944375725.1 uncultured Merdimonas sp.
AATACTGATAAAATAAGGCGGTAACTGTTGGTAGCTGTTAAATGATATATTCTTATTATTTTAAATTCTATAATATTTTAAGAAATAAGAATATTGAAAATATAAGAATATAAGTGTGAACCGATACCGATACTAACCGATACCATTAGGATTTATAAGGCCTTGAGTTTATTTGCCGTGTAATTTTTAACCGATACCCAAAGGATACCAATTAGAAAGGATGTGCTGATTTGAAGCGGTTGAGTGCGAAGGAATATTTAGAACAGTTAGAATTGATTGATGAAAATATCAATCAGGATTTGCAAAGGCTGTCTGATATGAAAACAGATGCCATGAAGGGCGGCGGCATTGATTACAGCAAGGTCAGGGTGCAGACTTCTTTGACAGGCGGGAAAATGGAAAATGATGTTGTCAGGTATGTTTCCTTTGATGAGCATATCAACAGGGAGATTGACCAGTTCGCAGACGCCAAGGAAAAAATCATCCGGCAAATCAGGGGCCTACATAACAAGGATTATGTCAGGGTGCTTTATAAGGTCTATGTGCAGTACAAATCTCTGAAAGTAGCCGCTGCGGAAATGAAACGGTCTTATAATTATACCATTGAAGTCCACAGGAAAGCGCTTGAAGCATTTGAAAAGGTGTATTCAGATTTAGTCTACTTGTGTTGAAAGTGGTTTTTTGTGATTCCAAGTATATTGATTTTATCAATTTCCGTGTGTATCATGTAAGCTATGAAATTTTAGGTTGCAGATAAATTGACTATTTATCTGCAATCTTTTTTCTTATCTGCCGCAAGGGTGCTAATACCTCCTACCTTGCGGCAGTTTTTGTTGAGGAAATGGAGAGTTTTTAGGAAGGAAGGTGTTGCCGGATGGCAAAATTAACTGAAAAACAGCAGCGTTTTGTTGATGAATACCTAATTGACCTGAACGCAACACAAGCCGCTATAAGGGCCGGATATTCAGCAAAAACAGCGGATGTTCAAGGTTCCCGGATGTTGGGAAATGTTAAGGTTCAGCAGGCGGTTGCCGAAGCGATGGCCGCCCGCAGCAAAAGAACCGGAGTGAATCAGGACAGGGTTGTTTTGGAACTGGCAAAGCTGGCCTTTGTGAAAATGACGGACGTTGTTGACAGTCATGGCAGAATCAAGGACACGGCCACAGATGATGACCTGTCCTGCATTGAATCCATCAAGTATAAGGAATCTGATAATGAGTTCGGCGGCAGCGTAGAAAGGGAAGTCAAGATTTCTTCTAAGCTGAAAGCCCTTGAATTATTGGGGAAACACCTTGGAATGTGGAATGATAAGCTGGATGTCAATATTGCATCCCCTATAGTCATTACTGGTGAAGACGCCCTTGAAGATTAAGGCGGTGACTTGCTTATGGTAAAGAACCGCATATCTTCACAACACGTTTTCGGGTATATGAAATATATCCTGTACCCGGACGAGTACAAAAAGAAAGCCGCCAACAACGGCGTCACAAAAATGAAGCTGCCGGAAATAGTCGGCAAGGGTTACGGTACATTCTGGCGGTTCAAAGGCAGATACCGGGTCTGTAAGGGTTCCCGTGCATCGAAGAAATCAAAAACTGCTGCCCTGTGGTACATCACCAACATGATGAAGTACAAAGGGGCAAATACCCTTGTGGTCAGAAAGACCTACCGCACACTGAAAGATTCCTGCTTCACTGAACTGAAATGGGCCATTCACCGCCTTGGTGTTGATGCCTTTTGGGATGTGAAGGAAAGTCCCCTTGAAATGACCTATCTTCCGACAGGGCAGAAAATCTATTTCAGGGGCTTGGATGACCCGCTGAAAGTCACTTCTATCACGGTTGACCAAGGCGTCCTGTGTTGGATGTGGATTGAAGAAGCGTATGAAATCAGTTCGGAAGATGATTTCAATATGCTGGATGAATCCATCCGTGGAGCCGTCCCAACTGGTTCGGGGCTTTTCAAGCAAATCACCCTGACACTGAACCCTTGGAATGAACATCACTGGATAAAAAAGCGGTTTTTTGACACGCCGGATGATGAAGTCCTTGCCATGACTACCAATTACCTGTGTAATGAATGGCTGGATGCTGCTGACTTGAAGGTCTTTGAAACCATGAAGCGGCAGAATCCACGCCGTTATAAGGTGGCAGGTCTTGGTGACTGGGGTATTGTGGACGGTCTTGTCTATGAGAATTGGGAAGAAAAGGCGTTCAGCATCGAGGATGTCAAGGCAATCAATGGGGTCAGGTCGGCCTTTGGTCTTGACTTTGGATATACGAATGACCCTTCTGCCCTGTTCTGCGGGTTCATTGACCAGACGAGCAAAACCATCTGGGTTTTTGATGAAATGTATAAACCCGGCATGAGCAACGAAGCAATAGCGGATGAAGTGCGGCGAATGGGCTATCTGAAAGAGAAAATCACGGCTGATTCTGCTGAACCCAAGTCTATTGACCGTCTGCGGGAACTGGGGCTGAAAGGTATCCGTAAGGCCCGCAAGGGGAAAGACAGCATCAACAACGGGATTGACTTCATTCAGGACTATTACATTATTGTGCATCCCCGTTGCGTGAACTTCATCACTGAAATCAGCAACTATACTTGGGACACTGACACCAAGACCGGGAAGAAGCTGAACAGGCCCATTGATGACTTTAACCACTTGATGGATGCCATGCGGTACGCCCTTGAGGATATTTCCAAGGGTAACGCTTTCAGTTTTGATTGATATTGTCGGCAGAATGCACAGCATCAGCGGCCTTTGATTTTTTTCACGTTTTGTCAAAGCGCCGTGAAATACCTAATACCTCCGGGGGCGGTGCGTCCGGTATCGCCTATGATGCTTGCATAACTGCTTTTTAATAACAAATTAGTAACACAGGCCCTTGAAAATCAAGCATTTTCAGGGGTTTTGATTTTATTGAACAATGAAAGGGGTGAATGAACCAGTGTTCAGCAACCTGCTTGATGCGCTGACCTTGAAGGTCACAAACTTCATACTGGACGGGGCAAGGTCACGGATGACTGACCGGGAATTTCTTGAAAAAGAGATTCAGCGGTGGAAGTATTCACCCCATAGAATCATGCAGATTAAGGGGGCGCTGTACTATGAGGGGGAACACGATGTCCTGAAACGGAAAAGAACCATGATAGGGGCTGACGGAAAACTGGAAGTGGTTGAAAACCTTCCCAATAACAGGGTGGTCAATAACCAGTACGCCAAGCTGGTCAACCAGAAAGCCAACTATCTGTTCGGACAGCCGTTTGTAGTCAGCACGGAAAATGACGCTTATTCAGAGTGCTTGAAGAAGGTGTTCAATAAGCGGTTTATGAAAACCTTGAAGAACAGCGGAAAGGCCGCATACAACGGCGGTATCTGCTGGCTATATCCGTACTATACGGAAAACGGGGAATTTTCATTCAGGCTGTTCCCCGGATATGAAATTCTGCCGTTTTGGAAGGATAGTGAACACACTATTCTGGACTTTGCTATCAGGCTTTATCTGGTCATCGGCTATGACGGTACGATGCCCAAGGTCATTGAAAAGGTGGAAATCTATGACTTGGACGGCGTTCATAAGTTCATTCTGAAAGGCGGCAGCACGCTTGTGCCGGATGACAGCGGCGGCCCTGTGGACTGTCCCCATGTTACGGTGACGGACGCTGCCGGGAAGATTACAGGGTTCAACTGGTCAAGGGTTCCGCTGATTCCGCTGAAAGCCAATGAACAGGAAACGCCGCTGATTAAAAAGGTGAAGTCCTTGCAGGATGGAATCAATATCATGATGTCGGACTTTGAAAACAATATGCAGGAAGATGCCCGCAACACCATTCTTGTCCTGAAAAACTATGATGGTGAGAATCTGGGAGAGTTCCGGCGCAACCTTGCCACATTTGGGGCGGTTAAGGTCAGATATGACGGTGATACCAAGGGCGGCGTGGAAACCCTTGAAGTCACGGTCAATGCAGAGAATTACAAGTCCATTCTGGAAATTTTCAAAAAGGCCATGATAGAGAATGCCATGGGCTATGATGCCAAGGATGACCGCCTTTCAGGCAATCCGAACCAGATGAACATTCAGTCCATGTACAGCGACATTGACATTGATGCCAATGATACAGAAACAGAGTATCAGGCGGCCTTTGAAGATGTTCTTTGGTTCGTCAATGCACATCTGGCGAATACCGGACAGGGAAACTTTGAAAATGAGACGGTGGACATCATCTTCAACCGTGACATCCTGATAAATGAGAGTGAAGCCATTGATAACTGTTCTAAGTCCTTGGCTGTGCTGTCCCTTGAGACGGTCATCAGTCAGCATCCTTGGGTGGATGACCCGCAGCAAGAATTGGAGCGGTTGGAAAAGCAGAAACAGAAGGAACAGGAAGAACTTGAAAAACAGTACAATCCTTTTCAGAATCAAAGGACTGACCCGAATCAGGGCAATCAGGGCGGCGGTGATGTAGACGATGAAGAATAGTGCTTACTGGAAAAAGCGGTTTGAACTGCTTGAACAGTCACAAAACCAGATAGGCCTTGACTGTTTTGCGGACATTGAAAAGCAGTACAGAAAGGCGCAGCGGCAGATTGAAGCGCAGATTCGTGCGTGGTATCAGAGATTTGCCGACAATAACCAAATTTCCCTTGCGGATGCCCGCAGGATGCTGACCAAGAAGGAACTGGAAGAACTGAAATGGGATGTCAACGAGTATATCCGATATGGGGAAGAAAATGCGGTCAATGGGACTTGGATGAGGCAGCTGGAAAACGCATCTGCCCGGTATCACATCAGCAGACTTGAAGCAATCCAGTTGCAGATGCAGCAGAGCCTTGAAGTCATGTTTGGGAACCAGCTTGACAGCATTGATTCCACTATGCGGGACATCTACAAGTCAGGGTACTATCACACGGCCTTTGAGATTCAGAAGGGTGTGGGGGTTGGCTGGGACTTTGGCACGCTGGGCGAAAAGCATATTTCCAAGGTTATCAACAAGCCTTGGGCTGTAGACGGGAAGAACTTTTCTGAAAGGGTGTGGTCAAATCGTCAGAAGCTGGTCAATGAACTGAACAATGAACTGACCAAGAACATCATCTTAGGCCAAGACCCGCAGAAAGCTATTGATGCCATATCCAAGCGGATGAATGTGTCAAAGAACAGCGCCGGGCGTCTTGTGATGACAGAAGAAGCCTTTTTCAGCAGCGCCGCACAGAAGGATTGCTTTGCTGAACTGGACGTTGAACAGTTTGAAATTGTGGCAACGCTGGATTCTCACACGTCTGAAATCTGCCGGGACATGGATGGAAAGCATTTTCCTATGTCACAGTGGGAAGTGGGGGTCACTGCCCCACCCTTTCATGTTTACTGCCGTTCTACTACAGTACCGTACTTTGATGATGACTTTGATGACATCGGAGAGCGGGCCGCACGGGGTGAGGACGGCAAAACTTATTATGTCCCGTCCAATATGACCTATCACCAGTGGGAAAAGGGATTTGTGGACGGTGACAAGTCTGAATTGCAGGAAGTCACGCCAGATGTTAAAATAAAGGTGAAAGCAGAGGAATTGAAGGCTGAGAACTTCCCCGATTCCTTCACTGAAAAGTCTGAACTGAAAAATACACAAGTCCTTGTGGATTATGTGAATAATCTGGAAGGTGCCGATGCAAACGTGGTTGCCCTGTATAACCGCATGGGTAAGCTGGAAAATGTGGAAAGCAACGGACTTCCCTTCAAAATATCCCACGGAAAAGACCATGCAGTCACCACTTACATGAATCCGATGACGGGTAAGCTGATGGAAGTCAGGTTGACGATTCCCAAGTTACAAGGGGATAACCTTGCAGGCCAAGTGAACACCATGCTGCATGAAGAAATGCACTTGATGGATTTGTATGGCCGGACAGACCCCGTAAAAAGTGGCGGGTGGTTCAGTACCAGCCGGAAGTCTCTGATGGATGCTTTCAAGAACACGTCTGATTCAATCGGTGATGATGTGGCTGAACTGTTCAAAAAGCATAATGAAGAATTCAAGAGGGTCAGTTCAGATGTAAGTGCAAAGTATAGCAAGCAGATTGCTGACTTGACCGATTCCATGTATAACAGGACGTTCAAAGGCTCATATGCTGACTATAAAAAGCAGTACAATAAACTGAAAAATGCCAGAGAAGCGGCGCTTGATTATGAAGCCCGGAACATCATGGGCGGTGGAATCGGCAACCTTCAAGACATCTATGATGCACTTTCTGGCGGCAGATTCCGGGATAACCGTACCGTGATATACGGCCATGGTTCTTCTTACTATCGGAGCGTTGAAAGCCGGGTGCATGAAACGATTGCCAACTATGCAGCATTGAGCATCACAAGACCGGACTTGATTGACCTGTTGAGGGCTGATAAGCCGGACTTGGTGGCTGAACTGGATGCGGCAATTCAAGAACTTCTGAAAAAGGCGGGTGGTTAAACATGACAGAACGGGAACTGATAGAAAAAAGCGTAAAAGTACATCAACTGTTCTTTGAGGTGGAATTTCCCCCGATGCTGTCACAGTTCTTTGATTTGGACAGCGATGAACTTCTTGATAAAAAAATTGAAGTTCTGACGGCATTGAAGAATGGAAAGCAGATTGCAGATATTCCGAACTTCTATGACATCTTGGAACTGTACCCCAAAGGGGACGATGGAACAAGTACACACTGGGATTAAAAGCACTGTCAAATGACGGTGCTTTTTTCGTACATGGATAAATTATCATTGAAGCCTTAAAAGTCTGTATATGGGCTTTATATGAAGTCAAAAAGGGGGAAAATGCGGCTTGAAAACCAAGATTTAGAGAAAGGAACGGTGGTCTAAAATTTATCTCCCGGCCACGGGGTCATGTGGCGCAGAAAAGCATCCGGCAACGGATGTTTTTCTATTTGTCGGGTTGGTCAAGACGTAAAACCGCAACAAGCCAAACAATCATGTGGGAGTTACCCCGTATAAAAACGTATTTGAAAGGATGGTTAGACATGACAAGGAAACAGTTGGAAGATATGGGACTTTCTAAGGAACAGGTGGACAGTATCATCAAAATCAACGGTGATGACATCGAGAATGCAAAGGCGGCGTCTGCAACGGAAATCAAGAACCTGAAAGCAGAGGTCGCAAGCCTGAACACACAGGTTTCTGACAGGGACAAGCAGCTGGAAACGCTGAAAGCAAGCAGCGGGGACAATGAAGCCCTGAAACAGCAGATTGCTGATTTGCAGGCCGAGAATACCAAGGCCAAGGAAACCCATGAATCCGAGATGAACCAGCTGAAAGTTGACTATGCGGTTGAAAAGGCCCTGACCGGGGCAAAGGCCAAGAACATCAAGGCAGTGAAAGCACTGCTTGATTTGGATGACGCCAAGCTGGACAAGGACGGAAATGTCAAAGGGCTGGCAGAGCAGATTGAAGCCCTGACCAAAGGTGATGACACCAAGTTCCTGTTTGACGAGGGTACGAAGCCGAACCAGCAGTTCAAGGGATTTCAGCCGGGTTCATCTGGTGAGACAAAGCCGGGTTCGGAAGTTGACACTTCCAAGATGACCTATGAGGAATTTTGTGCCTATATGGCAGAACACCCGGACGCTGAATAATTTTCAAAGAAAGGATGAAAGACATGGCAAAATTTGATGCAAAGAGCTTTAATGAAAAGGCTTTCGGAAAGTATATGACCGCTGTTCCGAATGTGAAGCTGAACAAGCTCAGGGAATCCCGTGCAGTTGTGACTGACCAGCGGCTGCGTGACCTTTTTCTGAATCCCGGTCAAACTGGTACAGTTTACGGAGTCGTTCCCTATTTTGGGCTGATTGGCGGGGATGCACAGAACTATGATGGTGTTAGCAATCTTACCCCCGGCAATACTGACACTTTTGAACAGGGTGTTTTCACCTATGGCCGTATGATGGGCTGGACAGAAGCAGATTTCAGCTATGATGTGACCGGCGGCGTTGACTTTATGGCAAATGTCAGAAGTCAGATTACCCGCTATTGGAATGACCGTGACCAGGACACGATTCTGTCAATTCTGAAAGGTGTCTTTGGTATGCAGGCCACGGGAACCGGGAATGTCAAAACTGCTAATGCAGCTTTTGTAAGTGAACACACCTATGACATTTCTGCCGCTGGTGCGGCGGCTACCACGGACGCCATGAAGATGGACGCAACCACGCTGAACAGTGCGATTCAGAAGGCTTGCGGCGATAACAAGCAGAAGTTCAGCCTTGTTATTTGCCATTCCGTTGTGGCAACTAACCTTGAGAACTTAAAGCTGCTTACCTATCTGAAATATACAGACAGTCAGGGCATTGAGCGTGACCTTGGAATGGCTACGTGGAACGGCAGAACCGTCCTGATTGATGATTCTATGCCTGTTGAAAATGTAGATGCTGTTGAGGAAAGCGGCACATCCGGTGAACCGGGATATACCGCTGCACAGGATGCTTATACCAAGTACACTACTTATGTTCTTGGTGAGGGTGCAATCAGTTTTGAGCCTGTCGGCGCAAAAGTGCCTTATGAGATGGTGCGTGATGCAAAGACCCGTGGCGGTGAAGATACGCTTATTTCCCGCAGACGCAACGCTGTTGCAGTGGCTGGAATCTCTTACCTGAAAGCGGTACAGGCTACGAACAGCCCCACGAATACCGAGCTTGAAAACGGCAAGAACTGGTCGCTGGTAAACAACGATACAGGCTGCATTTCTCACAAGGCAGTTCCGATTGCAAGAATCATTTCCAGAGGTTAAGCCGGAAAGGTCAGGTGACAGCCCATGTTTGACGTGGAAACCGTAAAAAAGCGGCTGGAATCATTCGGGTATGAGGTCAAGGCAGATGACGAGTTTGCCTTGACCTTTTGCGTTGGTAAGGTTCGCAGCAGCATCATCAATGATATTAACTGGAAGGAAGTGCCGGAAGGTCTTGAACATATTGCTGTTGATATGGCGGCGGGGGAATTCCTGCTTTCCAAGAAAACTTTTGCGCCGGATGACCTGACCGGGCTTGATTTAGACTATGCCGTGAAGCAGATTCAGACCGGGGACACCAACACAGTTTTTGGAGTTGGTGAAGGAACCCAAACCCCGGAACAGAGGTTGACCACCTTCATCAATTACCTTTTATCCTACGGAAAAGCCGAATTCAGTTCGTTCAGGCGGTTACGATGGTAAACGCAATTAAAAAGGCACAGCAGCGTGCAAGAAAGGCGATTGAAGCAACCTATTTTGGTACTTTGACCGTTCATGAAATGCAGAAGGTGAAAGATGAAGTGACGAAGCTGACCACACAGAAGGAAGTGGTCACGCTGGAAAATCAGCCGTGCAGACTGTCTTTTGAAACGCTGTCAGCGGCTGACCAGTCAAGCACGGCGGCCCATATTGCACAGGTGACAAAACTGTTTATATCGCCGGATATAAAAATCAAACCCGGTTCAAAGCTGACCGTTACACAGGATAATGTGACAACGGATTATGTCAGAAGCGGGTTTTCGGCGGTATATCCCACACATCAGGAAATCATGCTTGAACTGTTCAAGGAATATGCCTGATGGCTAAACTGGGGAAATTCAAGGCGTCCGGCATGAAAGAGTTCAGGGACAAACTGAAAAAACTGCAAGACCCGGATGCTTTTGTGGAATCCTGTGCAAAGGAACTGGCTGCCCGTCTGCTGCGGCTGGTGGTCAAACGAACGCCTGTAGGCCAATATCCCAAGGGTTCCGGGAAAAAGGGCGGTACTTTAAGACGTGGGTGGACAGGGGAAAAGCGTGCATCCGCACAGGGGTATGCGGAATCCCTGAAAGTCAATCACTTTGGTGACACCTATGTGATTGAAATTGTCAACCCCGTTGAATATGCGTCCTATGTAGAATACGGCCACAGGACGGCAAATCATAAAGGTTGGGTAAAGGGTCAGTTTATGATGACCATATCCGAACAGGAACTTTCAAAAATAGCCCCGAAGGTGCTTGAAAACCGGATAAAGAAATATTTAGGGGGACTGAAATGATAAATTCAATCATTGAAGCAATCAGCGTTGCCCTGAATGGAGCGTTCGGGGACAGATATGAAATCCATAGGGAAGAAGTGAAGCAGGGTTTGAAAGAACCTTGCTTTTTTATTCAGTGCCTGAACCCAAGCATGGAACAGTTCCTTGGCAGGCGGTATTTCCGGGAAAGTCAATTCTGCATTCAGTATTTTCCGGAAACGGATGAAATCGTCAAAGAATGTCATGAAGTAGGTGAAAACATGTACTTCTGCTTGGAGTACATCACCTGTCAGGGGGATGACAGGCCCATTCGGGGGACAAAGATGCACTATGAACTGAAAGATGATGTGCTGAACTTCTTTGTGAACTATGACCTGTTTGTCTACAAGGCAGAGGATAAGCCCCTTATGGAAGAACTGGAAATTGAAACAGATGTGAAAGAAGGTGGTTGATTTGGCTGTATCAAAGAAAGTGGCGTCAGATGCAAAGGTTTCTGAACCCGTTCAGAGGGATGAACCGAAGTTCAGGAAAGACCAGATTCTGGCATCTAAGAAATATAAAAATTGGCGTGACCTTTTATCAGCTGTTCTTGAGGATGGACAGCTTTACACCATGTCAGAGGTCAACACGCTGATGGAAAAATACATGAAAGGAACGGTGAAATAATATGGCATTAGGTGGCGGCAGTTTTACTGTACAGAACAAAAAGTTGCCGGGTGCATATATCAACTTTGTTTCAGTCGCTGCGGCAAGCGCAACCCTTTCTGACAGGGGCGTGGCAACTATGCCGCTTGAACTTGACTGGGGAAAGGAAGGGGAAGTCTTTGAAGTGACCAATGAGGACTTCCAGAAAAACACCCTGAAAATCTTTGGTTATGCGTATGACCACGTAAAGATGAAGGGGCTTAGGGATTTATTCCTGAATGCTAAGACCCTGTATGTGTACCGTCTGAACGGCGGTGGCACAAAAGCAAGCAACACTTATGCAGAAGCCTTATACGGCGGCACACGTGGGAATGACCTGAAAATCGTCATTCAGACCAATGCAGACGATGATGAAAAGTTCGATGTCAAGACCTTGATGGGAACCACAGAGGTTGATTCACAGACAGTTTCTGCGGCGTCAGAATTGGTGGCAAACGACTATGTGAAGTTTAAGACAGAAGCTGACCTTGCTGTGACTGCTTCAACCCCGCTTACTGGCGGCACGAACAAAACAGTTGACGGCACAGCACATCAGTCCTATTTGGATAAAATTCAGCCCTACAGCTACAACACTATGGGCGTTGTGGTCACGGATGACACCACAAAGAAGCTGTATGCGTCCTTCAATAAGCGGTTAAGGGATGAAATGGGAATCAAATTCCAGCTTGTCCTTCATAACCACGCTGCGGATTACATGGGAGTTATCAGCATAAAGAACAATGTGACGGACAGCGGAGAATCTGCCGCATCCCTTGTGTACTGGGTGACAGGCCTTGAAGCTGGCTGTGCGGTGAATAAGTCTTGTCAGAACAGACTTTATGACGGGGAATTCACCGTTGACACAGATTTCACGCAGACAGAGTTAGAGCAGGCCATTGATGCGGGTGAATTCGTACTGCATCAGGTCAACAGTGATGTCAGGGTTCTGGATGACATCAATACCATGGTGACCACTTCTGACACACAGGGCGATGTGTTCAAGGACAACCAGACCATCAGGGTCATTGACCAGATTGCAAATGATATTGCAGTCGTATTTAATACAAAGTACCTTGGTACGGTTCCAAACGATGAAGCCGGGCGTCTTTCCCTGTGGTCGGACATCGTAAAGCATCATCAGGAATTGCAGGACATCAGGGCCATTGAAAACTTTTCTGATTCTGATGTTTCTGTAGAAGCTGGAAATGATAAGAAGTCCGTGGCGGTCAATGATGCGGTTCAGCCCGTCAATGCCATGGGTAAGCTGTACATGACCGTTCAGGTGTCATAAGGAAGGGGTGAAAAAAGATGCTGAATAATGTTGTGATGAAGGGTAAGGACACGATTGCTGCCAAGCTGGCAGAGTGCTTCTTGACCATCAGCGGCAGACGCTATAATTTCATGCAGATGATTGACATGGAAGCAACCATTGAGAAAACCAAAACCACAGTCCCCCGCCTTGGCGCAATTATGGCAGGTCATAAGTCCTGCGGAATGGAAGGGACGTTTTCCGGCACGGCGCATTATAACCAGTCGGTACTTAGACAGGCGCTGCTTGACTACAAGAACACTGGTGAAGATGTGTACTTTGAAATGCAGATTACCAATGATGACCCGACATCTGCCGCAGGCAGGCAGTCCGTCATCCTGTATGACTGCAACACAGACGGAGGCGTTCTGGCAAAGTTTGATGCAGATGGTGAATATCTGGATGAAGAGATTGAAGGAACCTTTGAGGATTTCTCAATCCCGGAGACTTTCACCGATTTGAACGGTTTTCTTACCAACTAAACGGTGAAAACCCCTTGTGTGGGCTTTATATAGGCTCATATAAGGGGTTTTTCTGATTAAGTGATAAACAGAAAGGGGAAAAGATAAAATGTCCAAATTCAGCCAGTTTATGAAAGCGAACAAGGTGGCAAAGTCCAATGAAAAATATGCGCCCACCACTACCCTGTCAGATGAGAACGGGCAGCCGCTGGAATGGGAGTTCCGGCACATCACTTCCAAAGAGAATGAAGTGATGCGTGATGAATGTACCGTTGAAGTTCAGGTCACCGGAAAGCCGAACATGTACAGACCCAAGGTTCTGACTTCTGCGTACCTTGCAAAGATGGTCGTGGCCGCCACGGTCTACCCTGACCTGTACGATGCGGAATTACAGGATTCCTATGGTGTAAAGACGCCGGAAGATTTGCTTTACGCCATGGTGGATGATGCTGGTGAGTACCAGAACCTGACCGTATGGATGCAGAAGTTCCAGGGATTTTCACAGACCTTTGAGGAAAAGGTAAATGAAGCAAAAAACTCATAAATGAAGGGGATAGTGATGCAAATTTCGCTTACTATGCCCTTCATAAGCTGCACATCTTGCCGTCAACTTATCTTGAAATGGATGTTCAGGAACGGGCCTTTGTGGTAGCCGCCATTCAAATCAAAATGGAGAATGACAAGAAGCAGAAAAAGAAAGCAGAAGCAAAAGCCAAAAAGAAAGGCAGGTGATAGGGATGTCAGGCATCAGGACGGGGATTGAACTGCATGATGGTTTCAGTGATGTGCTATATGGCATCATTGATGCGGTTGACGCCGGGGTGTCGGCCATGCAGGACATGACGCAGGCCATGAATGCGAACGTCAGCACAGAAGTCTTTAATGATGCTGTGGACGGGGCAGGCAGAGCAGAAGAAGCCATTAACGATGTCAACGATGCGTTGCAGCAGATGCAGGATAATTTGGCAGCAGCCGGGACAACGGACGGCATCATCCCGCAGGCGGCGCCGCAGCCCCTTCCAGACCCGCTTGTAGAAAATCCCGAACCGAACAGGACGCCGATTCAACCACGTGCGCCTGACCCGGTGACTTGGGACAGTGACAATCTGGAAGTGTTCACGGGTACAGGTATTGAGCGGTTCCGGCAAGAAGCTGCAAGTGCAAATCAGATGCTGGAACAGTTAAGTGCCACACAGGACGCTATTGCACAGCAGGCCTACAATACCACCATCTTCCCACCCGAAGCGTTTCAGGATTTGAACAGCATGGCGGTCAGAATTGACATGATTCGTGACCGGGTGCAGCAGATTACTAATAACCCCGTGAATATGGGTACGGATGAAGCAAATGCCGAACTGGAACAGCTGCGGGCGCAGCTGGACAGTATGATTCAGACACAGGGCCGTTTGAATCAGGCCGTTCAGAATATGGATGTGGCAGAAGCCAATGCAGAGTATATGCGCCTGTCGCAGACGGTCAGTCAGACGGAACGGAACATCCGGGACAATGTAAACGCACAGGGGGCGT
>CALWAZ010000202.1 GCA_944375725.1 uncultured Merdimonas sp.
GCAGCTCAAGGCTTATAACCGTAAGGACTATAACGATTTCCCCATGCGGCCACTGGGATGGAAAACACCTAACGAGGTACTTCGGGAGTATTTAAATTCACTGTAACAAATGTTTGACAAACCTACAGATTTTTTCAAATATTGGCCAAGTAATCCCTTATATTTCCTGTTTTTATTCTTCATTTCAAGTACTCTATGTTGCTAAATGGTACAAATCTTTGTACATACAAAATTTTGAAATAACTTTATACAATATGTCTCTATTACAGCCCGCGACCAGCTTGTTTTTTCCTGCTTATAGATATCTTTACGAAAATTTCCCTTAACAAATAACAAATTATTTTTTCTGAAATTCGTACTCGTACAATTAATACAACCGTTCGAATAACCCAAATAACAGAAGAGGCAATTATAATCAACAAAATCGACAACAAATCAAAAGTTTGTTACATTGATAATTCGTTATTTTATACCATAAAATAGCTATAAGGCAACTTCAAATAAATGTTTTGTACATATTCTTTTTATGGCATCAAAAAAGGAGGGAAAAATATGATTAAATACGAAAAAGTTCTGGACGTTTCCGCCAGCTATGATGTTGTTGTAATCGGAAGCGGCCCTGCAGGAATCTGCGCTGCAGTTGCAGCCGCTCGACGCGGCATGAAAACTGCAATCATTGAACGATATGGCATTCTTGGGGGAAATTTAACAATTGGCTGTGTAGGACCAATTCTTGGAAGCGTAGCCAAAGGGACTATGTACGATGAATTAAGCAGCCTTCTGTTAACAGAAGATGGGAAAACATGGACAGGCCGTGTTCATGATATGGAAAAAGCGAAACGGGTGGTATTGGATTTCTTATTAAATGCAGGCGTTAATATTTATCTTCAAACACCTGTTATTGATACTTTTCAGGAGGCAGGGATATTAACCGGTGTTCTCGTTGCTCAAAAGGAAGGTCTGAGTGTCATAGAAGGCAAACGTTTTATTGATGCCACCGGTGATGGAGATATTGCTGTCAGCGCAGGCGCTCCATGGGAATTCGGTCGAGATGGCGACCGCAAGTTACAGCCTGTCACCCTGATGTATATTATCGAAAACGTAGATGACTCCCGGGCAATTTCATGTTATGGGGAAGATGATCCGGTAAAATTGGGTGAAGAAAAATTTCTTGATTTCACAGCACGTTGTTGTAGTGATGGACGTCTCCCGGAAAACTGCTACTGTGTACGCCTTTATCCTACTACTCACCCCGGAGAACGTCTTGTTAATACAACCCAGGTCAACCACATCAATCCTTTGAAACAAACAGAAATTGTCAAAGCAGAAGCAGAACTTCGCCATCAAATAGATTGTATAACAAATTTCCTTCGTACCTATGTGCCGGGATATGAAAACTGCCGGATCAAAACTGGCGCTTCTACACTTGGAGTAAGAGAAAGCCGACGCATTACCGGCGAATATATTCTGGATGTGGAAGATCTGCGCGCCGGCCGCAGATTTGATGATGTTATAGTCCATAAAGCAAACTTTGTGGTGGATATCCATAATCCCGTAGGAGGCGGGCAAGAGTATGGTCTGGCAGAAGTCATAAAGCCCTATGATATTCCTTATCGCTGCCTTATTCCGCTTAATGTTGAAAATCTCCTGCTTGCTGGGCGGTGTATCTCAGGCACACATGAAGCGATGGCTTCTTTCCGGGTTATGTCTATCTGTATGGCTATGGGTGAAGCTGCCGGTATAGCCGCTGCTCTGTCAATTACTGCCAACGTTTCTCCACGTCAACTTAATGTTGAATCTATACAAAAGGAACTGACGGCAAAAGGGGCTGATTTATTCAGTTAAAAAAAGACGAAAGAGGTGTATTTATGCAGCACGAAGTGCCTGTTTCTTCAAAGGCAGCCACCCAAAAAAATTTTCGCAGCAAATGCCGTAAAACCTGGTTATATATTAAGCATCATCCCACCATGTATCTGATGTTGCTTCCAGGCCTGTTTTTCCTTTTTATTTATAAGCTGCTTCCTCTTTATGGCATTCAGATTGCTTTCAGAGATTATAACATTTTTTTGGGTGACAACCCCATAGATGCGATTGCCAAAAGTGACTGGATCGGCCTGAAGTATTTTCAGAGATTGTTTTCCAGTTCTCAGTTTTTTAAAGTTTTGCGCAATACTCTGGTAATCAGCTGCCTGAAAATTATTTTTCTTTTTCCGTTGCCTATTATTTGTGCTATCCTTCTCAATGAAGTCCATAAAAAAGTATATCACAGAATTGTACAGACTGTTATTTATATTCCTTACTTCTTTTCCTGGGTTCTGATATATGGCGTTTTTTATACCATTGTAAGTTCTTATGGTGTGATCAACACTATCATCACTTCCCTTGGATTTGAAAGGATTAACTTTCTGACAGATCCCGGAAACTTTTTAGGCCTTATTGTATTTACGGAAGGATGGAAAGAGACGGGATATAACACCATTATCTATCTGGCTTCTATCACGTCTATAGATACCACATTGTATGATGCAGCCAAGGTGGATGGAGCAAATAAATGGAAACAAATCTGGCATATTACCCTTCCGGGTCTTCTGCCTACCATTGTGTTAATGTTAATTCTCAGAATCGGAAATATCCTTAATGCCGGATTTGAGCAGATACTTGTTTTTTATAATCCTGCCGTATATAACACAGCAGATATTATTGATACATATGTATACCGGATCGGACTTGGACAAATGGACTTTTCCCTGTCTTCAGCCATGAGCCTGTTCAACTCCGTTGTTGCTTTCATTCTGATCGTAGGAGCCAATACCATAAGCAAAAAATTGTTACACCGAAGTATTTGGTAAGGAGGCCTTTATGAATAAGCGTCATTACAAATTCAAACCGGATAAGCAGCGATCAGATCACAGCGAACGGACCGTACGGATCATCGCCTATGTATTCCTGACAGTTTTATGTTTCCTTGTTATTCTTCCATGTTTAAATGTAATAAGCGAGGCTGTCAGTCCTGGTACAGATGTGTTGGGCGGCCATGTTTTTTTCTGGCCCACTGGTCTTCAGTTTGAAAATATCAGATACATACTCACCGGCACTTCGTTTCTGCACAGTATGTTTAATTCTCTGATCGTAACTATTTTCGGTACTTTGATAAGCGTACTGACTACAATAGGGACTGCTTATCCTCTCTCACGCCCTGATTTCAGAGGAAGGACAATAATTACATTTTTATATGTTTTCAGCATGATTTTTTTCGGCGGCATGATCCCTGCTTATATGGTGGTTAAAACTTTAGGATTAATCGACACCTATGCAGGTATTATTCTTCCCTTTGCGATTGTACAGTTCAATATGTTTATGATGAAAAATTATTTTGAAGCCCTTCCACCTGAAGTCATTGAATCCGCTTGTGTTGATGGAGCCGGAGATCTGAAAATTGTATCATCGATCGTCTGTCCCATGTCTAAACCAGTAATTGCCACAATTACTCTTTTGTATGCTGTAGGATATTGGAACAACTATTTTCATGCCATGTTATATACAACTTCCACGAAAATGCAGACTCTTCAGGTATATCTGAAAAATCTCATTGCCAATATTCAGGATACGCTGGCAGAAAGCGTTGGCAGCACCGGTTATTCTCAAAATTTAACCTCCGATGGACTGACTGCATCAGCGGTTACAATGTCTATCATCCCTATTGTTCTTTTATATCCTTTTATTGCCCGATATCTGGTATCCGGTATCACCATCGGCTCCGTAAAAGGTTAATAATTTTAAACAGGAAAGGAGACAAACATGAAAAAACAACTATCTCTACTTTTAGCAGCTGTTATGGCTGCCGCAACATTGATGGGGTGCTCCAGAAACACCTCCGGCAATAACTCCGCTTCTACTGCGGGTTCTTCTGCCGCCACTGAAAGTACAGATGCATCTCCTGACTCCTCAAGTCAGGCATCATCAGAGACTTCAACTGCCACTTCCGAACTTAAAGGTCCCGGTAATGTTACTCTATCCTTTTTGGGATTCAGCTTGGATTTTGATCCTAATACAGATGTTATGGCAGGTGTTATAGAAGACACCACCGGTTATCATGCGGAATACTCCATGCTCCCTTCTGACGGTGCCGACGAAAAACTGATTGCCGACGTGGCTGGCGGCGTAGATTATGACATACTAAAAGTCACAGTGGATCAATTTCAAAAACTTCAGGCACAAGGCGCTCTTCAGTCGCTTAACGACTTATTAGATTCCTATGGACAGGATATCGTGTCAGGACTTGCAGATGAAAATATGTGGACTGCTTTTTCGGATGATGACGGAAATATATATGGCATTCCTTTTATGAACGAGTATCCTCGTCAGATCGGTTTTATCACATGCAGAAAAGATTTAATGGAAGCGGCAGGCATTACAGAACTTCCAACTACCAGAGATGATTTCTATAACTGCCTCGTCACTCTAAAAAATTATTATGGCGATGACTATATTATTCTCAGTGCAGCTAATGGCTGGGACGCTGTCTGCAAATGTATTGCTGCTTCATTTGGAATTTATAACGACTGGATGGTTGACGAAAATGGTCAGGTTTTTTATATGACTGAGCATGAAAATTTTGACGATTATATCAATTTTATGAAAAAGTTGTATGATGAAGGTCTTCTGGATTCTGAATTCGCTGTTAATATGGATGATACTGTACACGAAAAGCTGTCCAGCGGACGTGCTATCATGGGAGGCTCTGACCATTCCGCCCAAATCGCAATATCTACCAGCCTTATAGATAATCTTGGATTATCTCTGGATGAAATCGGCTATATTTGTCCTCTGGAAGGACCGGATGGCACTTGTACTATCCTGGCAGGAGACAGCGTCAATTATGTGACCTGTATTCCCAAGAGTTCCGAAAATGCTGCAGATGTGATTAACTATATCAATCTGAAAGTTCAGAATCAGGAATATATCTGTATTGGTGAAGAAGGCGTTCATTTTGAATTTGATGAAGCTGGAAATTATATTCCCATTATGCCAACTTTTACAGATGAAAAAGGTAATGCATGGTGGTACATTAACGCAACTGATACAGAAACATATGCCAAGCAGTGGCTGGCCCGTGTTAGAAAGAGCGACTATCAGTGGGATGCCTTTGAGAAGACTACCATATATACCGAGGAGAATCATCCTGATATTTATGTAGATAATGTATTTTTATATAAACCTGCAACTGGGGCATATACAGAAAATAATACTGCCTTGAAAAATGACCTGTTCAATTATATGATACAGGTAATCGTCGGCACCAATGATATGGACAATGGAATGACCACTTTCCAGAATGACTGGACTGCAGCTGGTGGTGAAGATGTAAGAACCGATCTGCAGACCTGGTATACCGGATACTATGAATGAGATCGGGTAATATTCAATTATCTCAGATAGGAATTTCCCGGGGAGCATATCTGTTCCTCGGGAATATTCCTTTATAATACTTTTATTTCGCTTCACTTGAGAAAGGATGCAGGCATTGAACTATCGCGCGATTATTGTAGATGATGAAAAACTTGTCAGGGACGGACTTAAGAATCATTTTGACTGGAACAGGTATTCTATTGATGTAGCCGGATATTTTGAGGATGGAAAACAAGCCTGGGAATATCTGAAGGCTAACAGTGTAGATATCATAATAACAGACGTTCGAATGGCTCATATGGATGGTGTAACACTTGCACGAAAAGCAAGCGAGCTTTATCCGGATATCAGTATACTGTTTATCAGTGGTTATGCAGATATAACTTATCTTCGAAGCGCTTTGAAAGTAGAAGCAGTTGATTATATTTTAAAATCAATTGATCTAAATGAACTTGCTTCTACCATTGAAAGAACAATTGAAAAGATCAAAAGAATACGTTCTGAAAAAGAAAAAATCCAGAATATGTCTCGAAAACTTGAACTTAGTCTACCTTTGCTCAGGCGGCAGATTTTACTGGGGATTCTTCGGGAAAACGATGAAGATATGCTTCAAGAATTACATTCTTTGGATATTCCTCTGAATAACAACACCTGGTATTGTGTTATTGTTTTACGTCTCAATCCTGTATCACGCTGGAGAATGATCCATGAGATGAGCGAAAAAGAACGCATTCAAATCGGAATAAAAGTAGAAGATGTATGTTCCAGCCTGATGTCCGGAAAAGAATGCATCGTTTGTAATGATCGTTTTATTGAATATATTTTAATAGTATCTGTAGAACAGCAAAATGAAGATAAATTATATAATTTGTCAAAAAAGCTTCAATCTAAGATTTCAGACGAATATCATTTAAATACAATTATCGGTATCAGTGAAGCTTTCTATAATCTCAGCAATCTGCATTCCGCATATATGAATGCCTGCAAGGCAATAGAACACGGATATGTGATTGAAGATAATATTCCGGTCAGTATTAATAAATATGGATCTTCCAAAATTGATATTGTTTTTAAAAAAACAGAGGAGCAGCTGAAAAGTTTTCTGCTGTCAGGCGATTTCTCTGCAATTGCAACCTTATTAAACAGCATATTGAAAATAATTTCCGAACTCCCAACAAAGGAAGAAAAAGAGAACTATCTGATCAACCTTTTACTACTTCCTGCCAGAGTTACCCAAGATATGAATATCGGTATTTATTCCTCTTGGGATTCTTTATTACGTCAGTTCCTTTCTTGTGAAAACATGGAAGAAAAAGAAAAAATGCTTTATGAACTGTACAATGATTTTTACATCAAAATCAGAGAATGCCAAAAACCTCATGATAATTCATCCATCCAAAAAGTGGTCAGTATTATCGATGAAAAATATATGGAACAAATATCTGTTCAATCTCTTTCTGACATGGTAAATCTGACGCCTGCCTATCTGTGCGTACTGTTCAAGCAACAAATGAGAATGACTGTTAACGAATATATAACTAAGGTAAGGATGGATAAAGCCAAAGAACTATTATCCCAGACCCCTCTTCATTTATATGAGGTATGTTATCAGGTAGGCTATCTTTCTCCTGCCTATTTTTCCAGATTGTTTAAGAAAACCACTGGACAGACTCCAAAAGAATGGCGGGATACGCACCGGTCACAGGATGGAGGTATTTATGAAAGTTTGTAAAAAAATACGTTATAAATATATCAATTTGCTTCTTGTGATTCTTGCACTGATATTTTTGCTTTTTGCCCTGCTCTATTTTAGATCTGCTCTGCAGGATGTTGAGGACGAACTTTGTAATAATCTGCAGGTAACAGTCGAAAGAACTGAGGAATATTTATATTATCGTTTGGAACGCACGCAGTCCAGTATTGAAACGTTAAGAAGTGTTTTGAGGAATATTTTAAACGCGGATTCAGATTTTAAACAACAACTGGAAGAATTCTACAGGATCAAACAATTGATGATGGATGTACTCGATGAAGAAGTTATCAGTTATTGTCGTATTTATATTAACAAGGAAAAAATTTATGATTCTCAGCTTACTTCCACTTATTCTTTAAATTCCATGGAGAACCTGGATCTTCCATCTGACAGTCCAAGCCTCCTGCAATCCCGGTGGATTGGGACTCATCTCCAGTCATATTCTGTCCTTTTTCAGGATGAAATAGTGATTTCTTACATCTGTCCTGTCAGATCGCAGAATAATTTTGATGAACCCGGTGCTATATTGATTGCAGATGTCAATATTTCTGATCTTCAAGATCTTCTTTATACAGATGACAACGATAATTTATATCTGATTGATTCTACAGGAAAAATTCTAATCAGCAGAGATAATTCTCTTCTGGGTCAGCCTTTACTCTCATCAGAACTATTGACCAAAATGGATCAAACAACTTCCGGCCGTATTCAACATAAAAACACAATTTTTATATACAATAAACTGAAAAATACAGATTGGTTTCTTATAACAGCTGTAGACAGGACTCAAATATACCGCCTCAATACTAATATTATCCTCACACTTATTCTGTTTATAATTGCCATGGCCAGCATTTCGATCAGTTTCTCCATGTCGCTGCACAATATGCAGTTAAAACTTAATGTAATACAAATCCGTGATATCGTTAATCGTTTGAAGGATGATAAATTACAACCGGAATCTTCCCCCAAAGATATGGAACAACTGTTAAATCAGGAATTTGAAGCTGATCTCAACACAGAAATGGAACAGATAACGGGTATTCTGATGGATGCGATCAGCGAACAATATCAAACCCGCCTTGCGGCTGCCGAATATCAAATGGAGGCTTTACAAGCCCAAATCAAACCACACTTTTTATATAATACACTAGACTCTATAAAATGGATGGTTCTGGACGGAAAAAAGGATGACAGCGCCTGGATGCTTAATGCGCTTTCCCGTTTTATCCATCTCAGCTTTCATGGAAGCAGTATTGTCCCACTATCTGAAGAAATAGGCCATATACAATCTTATCTCGGTTTAATGCAAAAGCGTTTCACCGATGGTTTTCACATTTATTACGATATAGATAAGTCTACTGAAAATTATCCACTGCCCAAATTCAGTTTACAGCCACTGGTCGAAAATGCTCTCCTTCATGGCATCCTTTATTGCCAAAAAGAAGAGCGTCATATTTTCATAAGAAGCTGGGCTGATGGTGAAAAATGGAATATTGAAATTGAAGATAATGGTAATGGTATGTCAGCAGACACATTAGCTCATATTCTGGATTCCCCTCAACAAAACCATAAAAATTATGGCGTATACAACGTTTGGGAAAGACTGGTGATTTTCAGCAAAAATCGTTGTCAGTTTCACGTAACATCAAAAGAGGGTGTAGGTACATGTATTTGCATTGAACTACCTGTCGAAAACACTATAGATATGGGCTAATTTTTTATAAATATCATTTGCAGTACCCCGTCCCCATATCCACCACATTTCTGAGAGGCTCCCCTTTCCGGAAGCGTTCCAGATTCTCCGCGAAGATGTCGCAGATCTGCGCCAACGTTTCCGGCAGGGAATAGCCGCCGGAGAC
>CALWAZ010000203.1 GCA_944375725.1 uncultured Merdimonas sp.
ACAGAAAAGTTCACATTTCCTTAAGAAAAAAGTATGCGGAAGGTTGACAAATACAGCAAAAACGGGGTATACTAGGGACGTTTGGCAGACAGAAAAAGACAAGAAAAGGCGAAGACGAAGAGAGTAGGGAAGCGCCGAAAGGTACAGAGAGCCGGGGATGGTGGAAGCCCGGTGCGAGTAAGGCTTGTCGAAAATCACTTCCGAGCTTCGGGCTGAAGGGAGCCGCGCGGGAAAAGGGCGGTTTCATAGGTGCCGACGGATTTCCACCGTTACAGGGAGACGCATGTGCTGGCATGCTGTAATTAGGTGGTATAACGAAAGTCTGAGGCTTCCGTCCTGTTACAGGGCGGGGCCGTTTTTTATTTATGCAAAAGGAGGCTCATATGTACGAGAAAGTATCATCAAACCTGAATTTCGTAGAACGCGAAAAAGGCGTGGAAGAATTCTGGAAAGAAAATCACATTTTCGAGAAAAGTATGGAACACCGCAAGGAAGGACCGACCTATACCTTCTATGACGGACCGCCTACTGCCAATGGCAAGCCCCATATCGGCCATGTGCTGACCCGTGTCATCAAGGATATGATTCCCCGTTACCGGACCATGAAGGGCTACTATGTGCCGAGAAAGGCCGGCTGGGATACCCACGGACTTCCGGTAGAGCTGGAAGTGGAGAAGGAGCTGGGCCTGGATGGCAAGGAGCAGATCGAGGAGTACGGTCTCGATCCCTTCATTAAAAAATGTAAGGAAAGCGTCTGGAAGTACAAGAGTATGTGGGAGGATTTCTCCAATACAGTCGGATTCTGGGCGGACATGGATCATCCCTACGTTACCTATCACGATGATTATATCGAGTCTGAGTGGTGGGCGCTGAAGGAGATCTGGAAAAAGGGACTGCTCTACAAGGGCTTCAAGATCGTTCCCTACTGCCCCCGCTGCGGAACGCCTCTGTCCAGCCATGAGGTGGCTCAGGGCTACAAGGCGGTAAAAGAGAGATCCGCCGTAGTACGGTTCAAGGTAAAGGGCGAAGACGCTTATTTCCTGGCATGGACCACCACACCCTGGACCCTGCCTTCCAACGTGGCGCTCTGCGTGAACCCTTCTGATACCTATGTGAAGGTAAAAGCCGCTGACGGCTATGTGTATTATATGGCAGAAGCTCTGCTGGACAAGGTTCTCGGACCTCTGGCAGAGGAAGGAAAGCCGGCTTATGAGATCCTGGAGAAATATGTGGGAAAGGATCTGGAGTATAAGGAGTATGAGCCTCTGTTTGCCTGTGCGGGCGAGGCTGCGGAAAAGCAGCGCAAGAAAGGCCACTTTGTGACCTGCGATAATTACGTATCCATGTCCGACGGTACCGGAATCGTTCATATTGCCCCGGCTTTCGGTGAGGACGATGCCCGTATCGGAAGAAACTATGATCTGCCGTTTGTACAGTTCGTGGACGGCAAGGGCGATATGACGGCGGAGACTCCCTACGCGGGCCTCTTTGTGAAGAAGGCAGACCCGGAGATCTTAAAGGATCTGGATAAGGAAGGAAAGCTGTTTTCCGCGCCCAAGTTTGAGCATGACTATCCCTTCTGCTGGCGCTGTGACACTCCGCTTATCTACTATGCGAGAGAGTCCTGGTTTATCCGGATGACAGCGGTAAAGGATGATCTGATCCGGAACAATAACACAGTAAACTGGATCCCGGAAAGCATCGGTAAGGGACGTTTTGGAGACTGGCTGGAGAATATCCAGGACTGGGGCATCAGCCGGAACCGTTACTGGGGAACTCCGCTGAATATCTGGGAGTGTAAGGACTGCGGACATCAGCATTCCATCGGAAGCCGCCAGGAACTCTATGAGATGAGCGGAAATGAGAAGGCGAAGACCGTGGAGTTCCACCGTCCGTACATTGACGAGATTACCATCAAGTGCCCCGAGTGCGGCGGAGAGATGCGCCGTGTGCCGGAGGTTATCGACTGCTGGTTTGATTCCGGAGCCATGCCTTTTGCCCAGCATCATTATCCCTTTGAGAATCAGGACCTGTTCAAGCAGCAGTTCCCGGCTCAGTTTATTTCCGAGGCGGTAGACCAGACAAGAGGATGGTTCTACTCCCTGATTGCCGAGTCCACCCTCCTCTTCAACAGGGCTGCCTATGAGAATGTCATCGTTCTGGGCCATGTGCAGGATGAGAATGGCCAGAAGATGAGCAAGTCCAAGGGCAACGCGGTAGATCCGTTTGAGGCTCTGAATACCTACGGCGCGGACGCTATCCGCTGGTATTTCTATATCAACAGCGCTCCCTGGCTGCCCAACCGTTTCCACGGCAAGGCCGTGACAGAGGGACAGCGCAAGTTCATGGGAACTCTGTGGAATACCTACGCGTTCTTCGTGCTGTATGCGAACATTGACAATTTTGACGCCACAAAGTATGAGCTGAAATACGATACCTTAAGCGTGATGGATAAATGGCTGCTCTCCAAGCTGAATACAGTGGTAGGCGAGGTAGACAGCGATCTGGAAAACTACAGGATTCCGGAAGCGGCGAGAGCTCTGCAGGAGTTCGTGGATGACATGAGCAACTGGTATGTGCGCCGCAGCCGTGAGCGTTTCTGGGCCAAGGGAATGGAGCAGGATAAGATCAATGCCTATATGACCCTGTACACCTCTCTGGTGACTATCAGCAAGGCGGCGGCTCCCATGATCCCCTTCATGACGGAGAGCATCTATCAGAATCTGGTGCGCAGCATCGACAAGAACGCTCCGGAAAGCATTCATCTCTGTGATTTCCCGGAGGTAAAGAAGGAATGGATCGATCCGGAACTGGAAAAGAATATGGATGAGGTTCTGCGTATCGTGGTGACAGGCCGTGCCTGCAGAAACGCCGCCAATATCAAGAACCGCCAGCCCATTGCCCGGATGTACGTGAAGGCTCCCTACGAGCTTGCGGAGTATTACCGGGATATTATCCGGGATGAGCTGAATGTAAAGAGCGTGGAATTTACCGATGATGTCCGTGCCTTCACAAGCTACAGCTTCAAACCCCAGCTGAAGACAGTAGGTCCCAAGTATGGAAAATTCCTGAACGGCATCCGCGAGTACCTTTCCTCTGTGGATGGCAACAGCGCCTATGCGGAATTGAAAAATAATGGAAACCTTACATTTGACGTAAACGGCACTACTGTGGTATTATCAGAGGAGGATCTGCTGATCGACGTGGCTCAGACAGAGGGCTATGTATCCGACGGAGACAATGAGATCACGGTTGTGCTGGATACAAAGCTGACACCGGAGCTGATCGAGGAAGGCTTTGTCCGCGAGATTATCAGCAAGGTGCAGACCATGCGGAAAGAGGCAGATTTCCAGGTTACCGACAAGATCATTCTTTCCTGCAGCGGCAACGAGAAGATCGAAAAGATTCTTGAAGACCACAAGGACGAGATTCAGTCGGAAGTCCTGGCTCTCCAGGTAAAGACCGGAGAGACGACTGGCTACGTGAAAGACTGGAATATCAACGGGGAAGAAGTGACCCTGGGTGTGGAGCGCGTGTAAAAGCGCGCCCGCGCCTTACACGCAAAATGGCAGACGAGGAGGAAACCAATATGAGTAAGAGGCCTTTTGATAAGGAGCTCTTTAAGAGAAGTGTGGTTTACAATGTAAAGACACTGTACAGACAGAACAT
>CALWAZ010000204.1 GCA_944375725.1 uncultured Merdimonas sp.
ATGGCCGCTAAAGTGCGATTTTAATGTCCCGCTGTGTAAAATTGTTGCTAACTAGGTATGTCCTGTGTGGCATATGCCTCTCAATTAAATACATAACGTCAGGCCTGCGCAGAATTTAGCCTCTCTGTTGCGGGCTGTTTTTGCAAAGGGGAAGCTTTGATAAAAATATAATGTATTGAGAAAATATTCAAGTGATACTTTAATTTTTTATATCAAAATTGACTGAGTTAAACAAATATTAAAATATCCATAGGATACTTTTATGTGATTAATCGTATGAAGAAACGTGTACACCATGATAAATAAGCTCAATCATAAATTAGTTAGTTGATAACCATCTATAAATAAAATTCAGGGAGAAATGCTAATGATTATAACCAAAACACCTTTCCGCATGTCTTTCTTTGGCGGGGGTACAGATATAAAAAGCTTTTTTGACGAGTATGGCGGAGCGGTTCTTTCAACAACTTTTGACAAATATTGTTATGTAAATGTACGCCATTTGCCGCGCTTTTTTGATTATTCAACAGAGCTTTCTTACTCCAAGATAGAGCGTGTAACAAATATCAACGATATTCAGCATCCTGCCATTCGAAATGCAATGAAAATGTTGGACATGCATGAGATCCGCCTTACATATGAAGCTGATTTGCCCGCACGTTCAGGGCTTGGCACGTCCAGTTCTTTCGCGGTAGGTATGTTAAATGCTTTTTATGCTTTGAAAGGAAAATATGCAGATAAAAGGAAATTAGCGGATGAAGCGATTTACCTAGAACGAGTTCTTTGCCAGGAAATAGGCGGGTGGCAAGATCAAATTGCAGCATCGTTTGGTGGATTTAATCGTATTAATTTTAACGCGGATGGCTATGAGGTTTTTCCTGTTATTATTTCACCGGAACGTAAAAAGCAGCTTAATAAAAATCTGTTAATGTTTTTTACTGGATTTACCCGTTTTTCATCAGATGTACAAAAAGCAAATGTATTAAGTAAAAAGGACAGAACATCACAGCTCAAGGAAATGCTTGTGCTTGTTAATGAGGCTGAAAAAATTTTGACTAACAAATATGCTGATCTTGACGATTTTGGCCGTATGCTGGATCATACCTGGCAATTAAAAAGACAGACAGGGGCAGCAATTTCTACAGATAGTATTGATAATTTATATGCGAAAGGGTTGGCCGCTGGTGCATTAGGGGGGAAATTACTTGGAGCAGGCGGAGGCGGTTTTTTGGTGTTTTATGTTCAGCCAGAGTATCAGGAATCTGTTCGGATGGCAATGCGGGATTTAATGTTTATTCCATTTGAGTTTGAAGATGGAGGTACGAGAGTGATTCACTACACACCGGAAACATATGTCCCGCAAGATAGTTAATTGTGAGGTAGTGTGAATGAAAGTGGTGATTATGGCTGGTGGGAAAGGAACACGTATTTCTTCTGTCGCAAACAACATTCCAAAGCCGATGATAAAAATTGAAGGTAAACCGGTTTTAGAGTATGAAATCGAGTGTTTACGTGATCAGGGTTTTACAGACATTATTATAACGGTGAGTCATCTTGGAAATCTCATTATAAATTATTTTGGTGACGGTTCTGCTATTTCGCCAGTAACGAAAAAGCCTTTTGGTGTACATATTGAATATTACTATGAAAGAGAACCCCTTGGAAATGCAGGAGCTTTATTTAAAATAAAGGATAAGTTAGATTCGGATTTTTTGTTACTGAATGCAGATGCACTATTTAATGTAGATTTCCAACGTTTTGTAGAATTTCATAAAAAACATAGTGGCTTAGTAACACTATTTACTCATCCCAACAGTCATCCTTATGACAGTGGGTTAATTATAGCAGATGAAAATGGAGCAGTTGAGCAATGGCTTTCTAAAGAAGATGTTCGGCCCAAGTATTATAAAAACCGTGTTAATGCTGGTTTACACATTATTAATCCCAAAATATTAGAGATGCCTGGTGCTTGTCTGAAATACTTTAATGAAAATAATGGAAAAGATATAAAAGTTGATCTTGACAGACAAATTTTGAAACCCTTGGCTGGAACCGGAAAAATGTTTTGCTATGATAGTCCGGAATATGTAAAAGATATGGGAACCCCCGAACGATATCAGGCAGTTTGTAAAGATTTTAAAGAAGGTAGAGTTTTCGGTAAAAATCTTAAGAATAAACAGAAAGCTATATTTCTTGATCGAGATGGAACTATTAATAAATATGTGGGTTTTCTTCGCAATATAGATGACTTTGTATTGCTAGATGGAGTCCCTGAAGCGATTCGTATGATAAACGAAAAAGGTTATCTTGCAATTGTAGTAACTAACCAGCCGGTAATTGCTCGAGGCGAGGTTTCTGTTGATGAATTGATTGAGATACATAATAAAATGGAGACATTGCTTGGCCAAAAGGGGGCATATTTAGATGCAATTTATTATTGCCCGCATCATCCGCACAAGGGATATGAAGGCGAGATTTTGGAATTAAAACGCAACTGTAATTGTAGAAAGCCAAAACCAGGTATGCTTCTGAGTGCCGCTAAAGATTTTAATATTGATCTTTCCCAATCATGGATGGTTGGAGATGGAGAAAATGATATTAAAGCAGGAATTAATGCAGGATGTAAAACGGCATTACTTAATGCAGAGAACATGTTTTATGGGCAGTCAGTAACAGTCCCAACATTACTATCTTTTGTTGAACATTACGTAGATTAAAGTGTTCGACTAAGGAAAGGCTGGTAAACAATGAATAGATTATGGCGGTTTGGGCATTATCTCTTCTTAAAAGATGGAGTGTGCAAAAAAGCAGCAAGAATTATAGAGTTATTAAATCATATGATTTGTGCCAATTCTGTCTCTATCGCTGCGCAAATTGATAAAAGTACAATTTTTTATCATAGAGGGATAGGATGTGTAGTACATCCTAATGCGATAATCGGGGAACAATGCAAAATATTTCAAGGTGTTACATTGGGAAGCAAATGGTCAAAAGGAGTTTGCCAAGGCGAAGCGCCTCAAATTGGAAATAATGTAATGATTGGTGCCGGTGCAGTAATTTTGGGAGATATCTGTATCGGGGATAATGCAATAGTTGGTGCAAATGCTGTTGTAGTTTCAGATGTCCCTGCAAATTGCTGTGCCGTTGGTGTAACAGCAAAAATCACAAAAATAATGAAGGAATTTTAAATGAATTTAGAGGAACGTATGCAAAAATATATTGATCTTTTGGTGCAAAGATATCCCTCATTAGAGGTACTCAAGGATGATATTGGGAAAGCATATTTAATTTTGGAAAAAACTTATAAAGATGGCGGGAAGTTATTGATTGCTGGAAATGGTGGTTCTGCTGCAGATGCAGAGCATATCGCTGGCGAACTTATGAAGCGTTTTAAAACACCGCGTCCAATAAGTAAAGAGTTTGCAGAAAAATTGAAGATGGTTGATCCTGAGCGAGGCGGAAAACTTGCAAATAATTTAGAATGCGCGCTTATGGCAATTCCGTTAGTGGCACATGAAGCTCTTACTACAGCTTATATAAACGATGTAGATGGTTTAGGTGTATTTGCTCAACAGCTTTTTGGATATGGCAGAGAAGGAGATACTTTTTTGGGGATTTCAACCTCTGGAAACAGCGAAAACATTATAAATGCGGCTGTTGTGGCTAGAGCTTTAGGTATTAAGGTTATAGGGCTTACGGGGGCTAATGGTGGTAAATTAGAAAAAGTAGCAGACGTAATTGTAAAGGTGCCTGAAATAGAAACGTATATGATTCAAGAACTTCATCTCCCAATATATCACTGCTGGTGTTTAATGCTGGAAGATAAATTTTTTAAAACCCGTAGTTCTTATGAGGAAGGATAGTTATTGTGGAAAAACAACCCCTATTAAATACATTTGTGAATAATGTGGACATGAATGAAACACTTTATTCAATAGAAGAAATGATTAAAAAACGCCAAAAGTCATATATCGTCGCTATAAATGTAGATGTAGTAATGAAAATTGAAAAAGATAAATACTTAAAAAAAATTACAGATAATGCAAACATGGTACTTGTTGATGGTAAGCCCTTGGTATGGATATCTAAATTGCATAAATGTCCAGTTAAAGCAAAAGTGTCCGGTTCCGATCTGGTCCCTCTTTTGTGTGAAAGAGCTGCAAAGGAAGGATATTCGATTTTCATTGTCGGAGGAAAAGAAGGGGTTGCTGAAAAGGCTAAGGTTATTCTTGAACAAAAATACAAGAACCTAAATATAGTTGGGACTTATGCTCCCCCCTTTGGATTTGAAAAAAATGCTAATGAATTAGACAAAATTAACAAACTAATATCAGCAAAAAAGCCGGATATTCTAATAGCATGTTTTGGCTGCCCTAAGCAGGAAAAATGGATATATGAAAATTATAATAAATATGATGCGCTAGTATCTATTTGCGCGGGAGCTACTGTTGATTTCCTTGCGGGGAATGTAAACAGAGCACCCAAATGGATGAGCGAGCACGGATTAGAATGGTTGTTTAGGTTCGTGCAAGAGCCTAAAAGGATGTTTAGAAGATATTTTATTGATGACACTAAAATTATAAAACTGATTTGGAAATATCATAATCACTACTAAAATAATTAGTATTTAACCTTGAGGGGGAAATATGTATCGCGTTGCAGTAATCATTCTTAATTACAATACTTGGGAAGATACTTTAAATGAAATTGAGCTAGTTTATAACATATGCAATATACCAATGTCTGACATTGTAGTCATAGATAATGCTTCTCCAAATGAATCGGGAATCCAGCTGAAAAAAAAGTCTAAAGAGAAGGGATTTATTTTTATCCAAGCAACTCAAAACAAAGGATATGCTGCCGGAAATAATATAGGTTTGGGATTTGCAATTTCAAGAAAATATCAATATGCATGGATATTAAATAATGATATCTATTTTGATGATACCGAGATTATTAATAAACTCTATTCTGTTTTTGAGAAGGATAATATGATAGCAACTGTAAATCCGGACATTTTTGCGCCCTCTGGACACATGTTTAATAGAGATGCAAAACGTCCCAGTTTTTTTGATTTTACATTGGGGATGAATAGATATCGAAAAATTGGACGTCAAATAAATGTCAAGGATGAATTTGGATATGTTTACAGGCCCCAGGGATGCTGCATGATGGTAGATCTGCAAAAAATGAAAGCTGTTCACTTGCTGGACGAACATACCTTTCTTTATTTTGAAGAGCCCATATTGGCAGAGCGGTTATTACAAAAAGGATTTAGATGCGCCTGTTGTGTTTCAGCAAGTGTTATTCATAATCATTCAAAATCTGTAAAAACAGTTTTTCAAAAACAGAGCTTAAGAAAAATTCAGAATAAAAGTTTTGAATATTATTTAAATCAATACCGAGGATATGGAAAATTTAAGTCTGCTGTATGTGTGTTCTTTAATACTTTGAAATTACAATTACTTCAAGGCTGACTTGTATTAAAGAAAACGAAAGATTGATTATGTGGAGGAAATGTTAAGCTCATGAATCCTTTTTTTAGTATTGTTATTCCAGTTTATAATGTGGAAAAATATCTGAATGAATGTATCCAGTCTGTTTTGTCACAGAGACACACGGTTCCTGTCCCTATTGAAATAATACTGGTTGACGATGGCTCAACAGATAAAAGCGGAAAAATATGTGATGAATATGAACAAGACTGCGAAGCAGTAAAAGTTATTCATCAAGTTAACCAAGGCTCATTTCAGGCAAGACGGACAGGTTTAAAAAAAGCTGTTGGAAATTATATCTTATGTTTGGATTCAGATGATCTACTAAGTGAATATGCTTTACAGAGTTTGTATGAAACAATTGTTACATCACAAGCAGACATTATTTTTTATAACATTTTACTAATGGATGAATCTGGCATCCGCCCATATTATTCTGATGTTTTTACAAAAAATATTGGACGCCCATTAAAAAAAGAAGAAGTATTTAATGCATATTTTTTCACAGAAGTTCCTGTTATAACCAGTACAGCAGGAAAAATAATTCGAAAAGAATGCTTTGACATTGATAAAGACTATTCGGCTTACGGAAAACTGTCTACAGGAGACGATACTCTTCAATCAGCCGAAGTAATAACCCGAGCACATACATTTTATTATCTTAACAAGAATTTATATATTTATAGAAGAGGATCGGGCATGACCTCGAAATTTGATCCTGCGTATTACAGCACTTTCAAAAAGATCTTAACTAATGCCATGGCGATTGGAGATTTTGCTGAAAATCCCAATTTTAGAAAAAAATATTTGGAAAAACTTCTATATACTGGATGCCGAGCTATAACACAAAGCAAACCAGCCAAAAATATGAGTTATCGGGAAAGAAAAGCCTTTATTGCATCAATTACGAAAGATCCTACATTTATCAAGGCAATGGAGGAATGCGATTTAAACAGCAGCAATCTTAAAAGAAAATATAAATGGATGCTAATGCTTTTGAAGATTCACGCATATTTTCCTCTACATGTAGCGTTGAAATTAATGTAAAAAGATTGGGTGATTAAATGGACAAGATACTTACTATTAGTGTGGCTGCTTATAACGCAGAAAATGATTTAAGACGATGTCTTGATTCAATGGTTGAAACAATAGTTGCTGAAAAGCTTGAAATAATTGTTGTTAATGACGGTTCTAAAGATAATACTCTTCTGGTTGCAAAAGAGTACGAAGCTAAATTTCCCGACATAATAAGGGTGATCGACAAAGAGAATGGAGGACATGGTTCCACCATAAACGCAAGTATTAAAATAGCAACAGGGAAATATTATAAAATTGTTGATTCTGATGATTGGGTGGACAAAAAGGGCATAGAAAGTCTTGTAAAGAAGCTTGAAAATATAGATGCAGACCTTGTTTTAAATCCTTATCAAGATATAGATGCAAAAACCCTTAAACAAAAAAATCTTATCAATCCATATTCTGATAATGCTCAGATAGGTGTTGTTCAATCTATAAACAATATTGATGATATTGTAATTTATATGCATTCCACTACATTTAAAACACAGCTCTTAAAACAGATGGGGCCTATAATTGATGAGCACTGCTTTTATGTAGATATGGAATATACATTATTCCCTCTCAAATATGTTCAAAACTATATTTGTTTTGACTTTCCTGTATATCAATATCTGTTGGGAACGGCAACTCAGAGTATGAATAAGAATAATCTTATAAAAAGAAGAGAGCAACATCTTAAAGTAACAAAACGTATTATCCAATATTACGAAGAAATCAAAACAGATTCTGAAAGTGGTATTCAAAAAATAGTGCTGAGAAGGGTCCGGCTGGCTCTTTTAAATCAGTACAAAATATATTTTAATATGAATTCTTACGAATCAAGAAAAGAAATAAAGAAGTTTGATGAATGGGCAAAAGTGGTTAGCAGGGAGACTTACGAAGGACCAGAGGGAAGATTAATGAAAATCATAAAATTTAATCGTCAAACAAGCTTTATTTTTTACCCGTTGATTAATAGATTAATGAAAGTTCTTAAATTGGAGCCAGTTTTATGAATTCAAAATTTGCAATACGAGATATTTTTTATTTTGGGGGACTAATGCTTTTGACTATATCGAGTTCTCTGGTTGGGAGAACATATTTGTTTTTAGTTCCTCATCTAAATCCAGCTCTGAAATATGGTTCTATAGTATTGTTCTTTCTTTCTTTATTTTATAAAAACTGGAGAAAAAATGTTTTAATAAAATCGCTAGCACTAATTGCTGTTATATTAATTGTTTCTATTATTACAGATGCAAATATACTTTTCATATACGTGCTTGCCATTGTATCAAGTAAACCAGAAGATTTTGATAAAATATGCCGATTCCTTTTTTGGGCAAATCTGATATTGTTCTTTACAACAATTAGCCTTTATGAAATTGGAATTTTACAGGACGAAATCATAATTGAAAATGGAATTTCAGCGCATTCTTTAGGTTATGCACATTATAGTTCTCCGGCATATTCTATTTTCTTTTTAACAGTATTAGGTTATTACTTATATTCAGGGACAAAATATAGTTATAAAAGATTGATATTCTATATAATTAGTGCTGTGAGTAACTGTTTAATCTATAAGTTAACTACTGTACGGTTGGTATTCTATTTATACCTTGGAATGATGTTATTGATTATTACGTACGACTATTTAGAATTTATTAGAAAAGTGAAAATTAATAAGATAGCCGGAACAATTATGTTTCCAATCATGTTTTTTTTAAGTATTAGCTTGCCGTTTATTTACCTGAAAAATAGCATTCTTATCAAGTTGAATTCATTGCTTAACAACAGATTTTATTTTGGAAAAATGGGATTTGACAGATACAATGTTAATTTATTTGGGAACAAAATAATAACAAACGCTGGCGGATTTGATGAAAACTGGCATAATACATATTTTTATATTGATAGCGGTTATGTATACCTACTTCTTGGTTACGGGCTAATTATATGCACCATTGTACTTTTTGTCTATATCATGTGCTCTCGTTATGCAGCTGAACATAAAAATTCAAAGCTTTTTATTTGGTGTATTTTGATATGTGTTTTTGCTTTTGTTAATAATCCATTAATCGATATTATCCTTAATCCATTGCTTTTTGTAACAGTCCCTATGTTTCACGCAATGCGGAAAGAACGAAAATTAAGGCAAATAGTTCATAAAAAAAATCTCTGTAATGCATTATGAGGAAGTTGAAAATGAATCAAAAAAAAAGATTGGAATATATGGATATTGCAAAGGGCATTGGAATGCTGGCTATTATCATAGGGCATGCGGGTGTACTTTTTGAAAAGTATGTATTCCCATTTCATGTACCTCTATTCTTTATAATATCTGGCTATTTTATAAATCTAAAAAAAGATTTTGGCACTTATGCAAAAGCGAAAGTAAAACAACTTTTACTTCCCTATATAGTGACATCTTTTGTTGTTATTTTAGAGTTAACTATACTTGCGGTATTAAGAGAGCAAAATTGGAAATGCGCTTTTGCTAAAGCAGCTATTAGTGCCGTATATGGTTCCGGATCAACTGCAAATAGAACCCCTTTTTCCATACAGCCAATAGGTGCGATCTGGTTTCTTTTAGCCTTATTATGGGCATTACTTTTAACTAGGCTGCTAGCGAAAATAAAATATAGTATTCTCGTTCTGATAATTTTACTTATACTATCTGTTATAAGCTCCAAGTTTATTTGGTTACCATGGAGCCTGCAGTCCGGAGTTACAGCGAGTATATTTGTATATATAGGAATATTAGCGAAGGAAAAAATCAAATTCGACAATACATGGGCTGCAATAGCAGGAACAGCTGTTTACCTGATTGAAGTCTATATGAATGTTAGTTTATCGCTTGCTAAAAATTATTTCGGTTTATATGGATTATCTGCGGTAGGGGCTGTATTAATCTCATATGCAGTGATATATTTCAGTAAACAGTTAGGAAAGATTAGAATCTGTGAGAAAATCCTCGGTTTTATTGGGAAAAATACGTTGTCAATTCTTTGCTTTCATTTAATTGAAATTACTGCATATCCATGGGGACATTTTCATATCGCAATTGATGTTGTTTTGCTTATTGTATTTCCATTATTGTGTGCGCTGATAAAAGCACCAGTTATTGCGTTTTTCCAACGTAGAATAAATTCTTTCTACTTACAATTGTGACTTCATTGAACGTATATGTAATTCCTTTTTTATCTAAAATAAACGCAGTGTTAGATGCAAGACTTTCTTTCAATTATCAAGGGCTTTTGGAGTATGGTGTTAAATTATTTGGCCAGAAAGTCATAACATCAATCATTATTTTTTCATTGATTCTGGTTTGGTGTATGTTTATATGTGGCTTTTCTATTATTAACAATCGTTTGTTTGATATTATCTTAAATCCATTACCCATACTTGCATTGAATAGAATGATTAATAATAAAAAATATATTTTTACAAATGATTAGGGGAGAATAACAGATATGGGAATTAAAGAATATCTTCAGTCAATAACATACCCTTTACCTTGTATGACGCACTTTAGAGATCATAGTACCTGTGAACCTCTTAGAAAGATTCTAAGCGTGATATTAATTCCTGTGGGTTTAATTAAGTTTATTATTAGTTCTTTATTTGCCAATATTCAGAGTAATAAAATAACAGTAGCTCACGGTGTGGCAGTTGTTGCCATTATGAAAAATGAAGAACCTTATGTTGAAGAATGGGTGCGGTATTATTCGGGGCTGGGATGTGCGGTAATTATTTACAATAATGATTCCGAAGGAAATTTAACAGAAATTGGAATAAAAAGTGGCGCCATTGTTCATGAGATGCATGGGTCAAAGCGTCAAAACGATGCTTATAATGACGCTTTGAGAAGGTATCGTAACACATATAAATATATGATGTTTTTTGATGCAGATGAATTTATTGCATCTAAAAGATTTTTGGAGGGAGAAAATCTTGAATATTTAATAGATAAGTATTTTTTGAAATTTCACAAAGCAGCTGGAATTGGTATTAATTGGCTGATTTTTGGATCTGGTGGCCATAAAATGAAACCGGAAGGGAATGTGACTGAAAATTATAAGCAATGTTCAGAAGAAAACTATGAATGGAATCAGATTATAAAATCAATCGTTGATCCAAGACGGATAATTGGATTTGTAGGACCACATCTTCCGTGTGCATTATTCGGATTTGGGATATACGATTTAGATGGGAAACGTATTTTAAATCCAAGAATTGATTTTCCTGAAAACAAAGAGCTTAGACTGCATCACTATTTTACGAAAAGTAAAAAAGAATTTGAGAAAAGGATATCACGAGGCATGGCAGATAGAAATGCAAAAAGAAATATGGAGGAATTTTATCAAAGAGATAGAAACGAAGTTTATAATGACTTAGCTGATCGAATATATAAAATGATTATATTAAATGAAACTGAATCGGCAAAAGGCAGATAGGTAAGATGCTTGATAAGCAAGTAGTAAATATCAATTTAGGCTACGCTGCTTTAAGAGATAGTTGTATAAGTTACGTTGGATACACAATATGGGTGTTTTGCTGATTTTAAGAAAATAAAGGCGGGTAAGATGAATTTGGAAGCTGCATGTTATGAACGATAGTTTTAAAACGCGGAACATAGTAGTTTCATCTAGGGATTGTTCGCTGGATTTAAACGAAACAATTATAATATTGCAGTATTAAAATTATATGCGGGATATATTGAATATATTAACTCAATTATATCACACATCAACCTAATGAGATTTGGTGAGGTGAGTTTTACGGATACGACCAACGAAAAATCAATAAAAAAGAATTTTATATATAGCACATTTTATCAGATATTAACGATGATTTTACCACTGATCACAACCCCCTATGTATCGAGGGTGTTAGGAGCTGATGGTATTGGAACGTATAGCTATACATCTTCTCTTCAGACATATTTTTCTTTGTTTGCTGCATTGGGAGTTCTGAGCTATGGACAGAGAGAAATTTCAAGAAATCGTGACGATGCCCAAAAAAGGTCTCGATTATTTTGGGAAATTGAGTTGATGGTTGTTGCTACGACAACAGTAACTCTTGCTGTATGGCTAATATTTTCTTTTTGCTATATAGAATACACGATGTTTTTTGTAATACTTTCAATTAATATTGTGGCAGTAGTATTTGATGTATCATGGTTTTTTTCTGGACTTGAAGAATTTCAATATATTGTTATTAAAAATACAATAGTCAAATTGGCGACAGTTGGACTGCTTTTCATTTTAATCCGTGAAAAAGGAGATTTGCTTCTTTATATTGGATTGATGGCAGGGGGAACATTAGCAGGAAATATTTCCATGTGGACCAAGCTTCCCAAATTTGTAAAGAAAGTTCCTTTGAAAACGCTTCATATACATCATCATATCAAGGAAAGCTTTATTTATTTTATCCCAACAATTGCAACATCGGTTTATACCGTATTGGATAAAACCATGATCGGTATTATTACAAATAATTCATATGAAAATGGATATTATGAACAAGCCACGAAAATCATTAACATGGCAAAAGCATTAGCATTTACCTCTTTAAATTCTGTTATGGGGGCAAGAACCGCATACCTGTTTAAAGAAAACAGAACAGCTGAAGTTCATAAAAAGATAGAAGATTCTTTAAACTATATCATTCTGATGAGTGTTGGTATGTGTTTCGGGCTTATTGGTGTGGCTGATGGTTTAGTTCCCTGGTTTTTTGGAAATGGTTATGAAGCGGTAGCAGGGCTTCTTAAGCTGTTTAGCCCAATTATTGTAATTGTAGGTATTAGTAACTGTTTGGGCAGTCTTTATTACAGCCCTGTTGGGAAACGGGCTACCAGTGCCAAATTTATCATATGTGGTTCTGTATGTAACCTGATTTTCAACATGATTTTTATCCCCAAACTTGGCGCAACAGGTGCTGCGCTTGGCTCGTTGTTTGCTGAGACGATAATTACTGTTTTATATATAGCGTTTAGTGATGGATACGCAACAGTTGCCATGCTGGTAAAGCTGTCATGGAAAAGAATAGTGGCAGCTATTGGAATGCTCATGGTTGTACTGCAATTTTATAAACTGCTTCAGGCAACTATGATATTAACGATTGTCCAATTATTTGCAGGTGTTGCTGTCTATGCCGTAATACTGCTCATCTTACGGGATGAATACGTAATCCGGCTTACTGAAGAACTACTATTAAAAGTATCCAGCAGGCTGACACGTCAAAAATAATGAGAGCAATTTTATTACTCTAGATCGGAGAGATATATGGTTCCATTGAAATTAGATATACCGGGTAACTTTTATGAAGAAGAGAAAAGATGTGGGTATACAATTACCTCTGAAATGAAAAAGGTTTGGGCAGTAGAACTTGATTTGCTAAATGAGCTGCTTCGAGTATGCAGAAAGTATAATATTAAAATATTTGCAAGTGGCGGAACTTTGCTTGGAGCGATTAGGCATAAAGGCATGATCCCCTGGGATGATGATATTGATATGATGATGTTTAGAGGAGATTATGAAAGGCTGTGTGAAATAGCAAATGATGAATTTCGGCAGCCGTATTTCTTTCAAACGGAATATACTGATCCTGGAAGTTTAAGAGGGCATGCGCAACTCAGAAATTCACTAACTACAGCAATTTTAGTAGAGGAGAAAGAAAAGGCCAGATTTAATCAAGGAATTTTTATAGATATTTTTCCACTAGATGCAGTGATAGAGAACGATACTTTATTTAAACAGCAATACAAAAAAGCAGAACTGTATAAACGTATGGCTTGGAAATTTAGTCGTTTATCTACTCGTTGCTTGAAAGGAAATTGTATTGGTTTAAAAGGAACGGTAAAAAAAATGATTTTTCCAATTTCAAACAGAATTATCAGGAAATTAAAATTGGAAGAGAAAGCTTTTGAAAAATTTGAGAAGATTTGTCAGAAATATAATGAGATAAATACAGAAAAAGTTTCAACATTGACGTTCCAATTTGCTAATAAGCAGCACTTCAAATACAGGAAAGATTTTGATGAAATTCTATATGTTCCATTTGAATTTCTAAAAATACCAATAGGGAAAAATTATGATCACGCATTGCATCAGCGATATGGAGACTATATGAAAATAATAAAAAATGGAAACTGCCATGGAACAGTTATATTTGATACTGATAAAAGCTATACACAATATATCAGGTAATCAGCTGTAATATTGTTAAAATTTTGCAAGGGGGATAAATTAGGATGGCAAATATAGCACTTTTAACTGCAGGCGGAGTTGGTAGTAGAACGCATCAGGACATACCCAAACAGTTCCTTACAGTAAATAATAAGCCAATTATTATTTATACACTTGAAGCTTTTCAGAATCATCCCAATATTGATGAGATTTGTGTATCTATTCTTCCAGGATGGGACCAAATCTTGTGGGCTTATGCTAAACAATTTAATATCACAAAATTGAAGTATGTGGTAATGGGAGGGACAACAGGACAAGAATCAATTTTCCATGGATTGAAAGCAATTCGCGCAGACCATAAAGATGATGATGTGGTGGTTGTACATGATGGTAATAGACCTATGGTTAGCCAAGATATCATTACTGATAATCTGGTAAAACAAAAATATTATGGTTCTGCTGTTGCGTCAATTCCTTGTACAGAAGTCGTTTTTGTATCTGAGAATAAGGTTGATTCAAATAAATCTATTCCGCGTGAGAATTTGCAAAGGACGCAAACGCCACATTCATATAAACTTGGTGAATTATGGAGTGCTCATTTAGAAGCACAGAAACTAGGTATTACAAATACCGCTGCATCGTGTTCTCTGATGGAAATTTTAGGGAAAAAAACTTTTTTTTCAAAAGGTTCAGAAAAAAATTTGAAGATTACAACGGTTGAAGATATTGAAATTTTCAAAGCATTGCTAAATGCAAAGAATGATGTGTGGTTGAAATGAATATAATGGATAGTTTACTGTATAGAGCGGACTTAAAAAAAGCACTTAAGGGCTTATGTTTTGACCAATTGAAAGGGAAAAATATCCTAATAACAGGTGGATTAGGATTGATTTGTTCTTCTATTGTTGATTTGCTTATAATCGCAAATCAAGAGCTTAAGCTTGGAATTCATATTTTTCTGGCAGCAAGATCTTATTCTAGGTTTCAAGAAAAATATGGGGATTGTGATAATATAACATTTGTAAAGTATGATGCAACACAGAATGTGCTATTTGATTTTCATGTCGATTATATAATTCATGGTGCAAGTTTGGCCAGTCCTGAAAAATATACAGCGGAACCAGTTGAAACGATGATGTCAAATATAAAAGGTATTAGTAATCTTCTTATATATGCGAAAACGGAACAGATTAACAGGGTGCTTTACATTTCTTCAAGTGAGGTATATGGGAAAAAAGAAACAAGTGATGCCTTTGTTGAAGGAATCTATGGTTCAGTTGATATTGATTCATTGAGATCCTCATATGCTGTATCAAAACAAGCGGCAGAACTTCTTTGCAAAGCGTTCTACTCTGAATATGGTGTGAATACTGTAATTGTCCGACCTGGACATGTATTTGGACCGACTGCTTCACCTTTGGATAAACGAGTATCTTCTGATTTTGCATTTAAAGCAGCAAGGAAGAAGCCTCTTGTCCTAAAAAGTAGTGGAATGCAGAAAAGATCGTATTGCTATTCAGTTGATGTTGCTGTAGCAATTTTGATAGTTTTATTAAAAGGCAAAACTGCAGAAGCATATAATATTGGTGTAAATCAGGTTTTGACGATCAGGGAAATGGCTGAAATCTATGCGCATGTTGGCAATGTAAATTTAGAATGTAAAGAGCCAACAGTTGCGGAAAAACAAGTGTTTAATCCGATGGACAATTCGTCGTTAAATTGTAAAAAATTGAGTGAACTAGGGTTTCGTAATGCTTTTTCGGTTAGGGAAGGGCTTGAGCATACTGTTTATATTCTACAGGAAATTTTAAAACAATGAAGAAGAGCGCGCTAGATGCGGGAATTACGAACCTTTGTGACTGTGTGAAACTTTTTCTGTAAATAGGTATCAGGTACAGGTCTTCTATGATAAAATCTAAATTATAGGAGGCCTGTTATTATGGCAAGAGAAAAGAAACCGGTACATAAGGTCGTTATGACCGAAGGAAAACGCAACATTATCCAGCAGCTTCTTCGATAGTGTCAATAGTTTTTCGCAAAATCAAAATCCTGCCGTTTGGCAGCCGGTAGTCAGCCGGCTATGATATCAGACAGCGGATCCTCTTCTGTTTTGAAAAGATGCTCCATATTCATGTAGCGTCTGGCTCCCCAGCTGGTTGCTGCTACATGGCGCAGTCTGTCACATACGAGCATCAGGGCGCTCTGCCCGTCAGGAAAAGCACCGATCGCTTTTGTACGGCGTTTAATCTCACGGTTAAGGCGCTCAATAGCGTTATTGGTTCGGATCCGGGTCCAATGTTGCGTAGGAAAATCCATATAGGTCAAGGTTTCTTCGATTCCGTCCTCTACCTTCCTGGCAGCTTTTGCAAGCTTCATGGCCCGGAGCTTCTCAGCTACCTGGATCGCTTTTTCACGAGCAGCTTCCCTGCTTTCCTGCGCATGGATCGCCTTGAGCATAAGTGCTACCGTTTTCATTTTGTTCCGGGGTGTGACAGAAAATATATTTCTGTAAAATTGAACTGTACAGTGCTGATATCTGGCATCTGGAAAGACTTCCGGAATGGTTTCCAGCATGCCGAGGTTCTTATCACCGATGATCAAGCGTACACCAGTAAGCCCTCGCTCTTTCAGCCATACGAAGAAAGAACGCCAGCTTTCACGATCCTCCTTCATGCCTTCCGCAGCGCCGAGAATCTCCCGGCAGCCATCTTGGCTGACGCCAATGGCAACGAGAACAGAAACATTCTGGATCTCGCCGCTCCAGCTGCGTTTCAGATAAACACCGTCTACGTAAACATATGGATACTTCCCGGAAAGAGGACGAGTACGCCAGGTTTCGATATGCTCATAAGCCTTTTTATTCAGGTTGCTGATGGTTCCGGGGGATACTTTCGTTCCCCATAAAGCCTCAGTGATATCTTCTATACGCCGGACAGAAACACCGGCCGGATACATCTCGATAAGAGCTTCTTCCACGGAAGATTCCCTGCGGCGATATCTTTCAATGATAGCCGTCTCGAAAGGGACCCCTTTCAGTTTAGGAACTTTTAATTCGACTTCCCCTGCGGTAGTATAAAGATTTCGCTTGTAATGGCCGGAGCGGTATCCCTGGCGGTCAGAGGAACGCTCATACTTTTCAGCGTTGACTAATTCATCGGTTTCCTTATTCAGCAAGGCATTTAAAATTTCTTCGACACTATTGCGAACAAGAGCGTTAACTTGAAACAGTCTCGTTTCGTCCTATGTGCTAAATATAAATGGAAAATCATACTGTCTGGCACAAACCAAAGGAGCTAGAAAGTAGAGGCATCTCACTCTATAGTTGGCAAACATATCTTGATAACGCATCAAAAAATTTTTCTTTTTCTTCCTGAGACAATTTTTTATAATTGTACAGTCCTTTTTTTATTTTATTTTTCTTCATGTTGCAAATGTTAACAGAATCCAATCCTCTTTGTACACATTTTTCCATCAAAGTATGTAAATCTCCATATTTATTGTAAAGAGATATATAAAACGGAAATCTTCCAGTTGCAAACGGCAAATCATAATCTATTGATATATCATTTTCTATTATTCCATTTTCGACAATAATTTGCAATTGTTGCTTTTTATTTATTCTAATGTGTTCCATTAACGAAAGCAGATAACAGGTACATTGATCCTCATAAGTTTTCAAAAATTCTTGTTTTTTGTCTTCATCTTCACAAATAACTTTATCAACCCACATAGATATCAATTTTTGATTCATGGAATACATTTGTTTTGTTGACATTAATTCATGATATTGAAGTATAATTTCGTAGTATTTTTGAATATAGTATGCATCGTCTATCACTTGCATTGCCAGTGTAAGGATACCAAACGCTGTGTAACTCTGTTCAGTTTTTCTAAGTTCTTCTTGCACTTTACTGAGAATTAGCTCTATTAATTCTTGATACTTCTCCTCGTTATCTTCTTTTACCAAAGCAACTGTTAATTCAAAAACTTCTGAATCAATATCGAATTTTTCCATTAATTCATACATTTTTGAAACCTCTGGTTGCTGATGTATGTATCTTGAATAGAAATATTCAAAAAAAGATCTATGGAAGAACTTAAACCTATCATCTACCGATGAAGGCACAAATAACTCTGTTCTATTTGAACAGAATTCCAGGAATTCCTTTATAGCACATTCTGCAGCCGCCTCATCAATATATTTAGTTCTATACTGTTTTAACAACAACTCTTCTATTTTATCTCTGGAAATGTCTTTGTTGTTTGGCACCGCTAATTTCGAAAGACTAATAAAAGTACTATCTTTCATTAATGGATATATACTTTTCCAATCGTATCCTGTTTTTGATTTTTCCTCTTCTCTCTTTTTCGCAATATACTCGAAACATTTTTTATATAGATCAATCTTATTCTCCGGCAATTCTTTTTCTGCCTTATAGATGTTCACAAGCAACGAAAGGACTAAAAAATTATTTAGGAATTCCTTTTCTATTAACACTTGGGCTTGTCTCATAAATGTTTCTTTATCTTCTCTTTTAAATTTTCTTAAGGCTATCATTTTGTCAATATAATCTTCAATATCTTTTTCATTTAAAGGCAGGATTTCTAACACCTCGATATCCTTTTGCGGAATAAATCCGCGATCCCTAGAAGTTATGCAGACTTTATTATTGGGGTTACATGTAGCAAAAAAAGTAGTTATTTTTTTATGCAATTCATTTCTTTTGTCTCTAGGGACTTCATCCAAAGCATCTAATAAAACTATGCAGCGACCAATATCTAAAAAATATTGAATAAATTCTTTGCTTATGCCTTCCTTTCCTGTAGTTGAAATCATAGATTCTCGAAAAAAATCTACCATTGTCTTACCATTCGAATCTCCTGACGCATAATATGACTTCAAATCACAATAAATCAAAAGATAATCTTGACTATTCTCAATGTCCAATTTTGAATAATCATTAATAATATTTTTCAAAAACAATGATTTACCATATCCCGCACCGCCTACTACATATACTATGTCTCGATCATCAAATATATGTTTCCAAATTTCTCTGCTTTTATCCAAACGCTTTCTATCTATTCTCTGACGTTGGCGCCAATACATATGGCGTGCTGTTAAACCATTGACCAAAATTGGTGGTATATAAAATTCGCTAAACTTATATTCTCCTAATAAGTAAATAAATCCGTATTGATAATAACTCTTTAATGCTTTCGCATAATCTCTCCGTATAGTATCATACTTCATGCTCTTTGGAATGAACTCTTGCTCCAAAACCCTTTCTAGATGAATCACATATTTCTTAGTCCACTCCTGTTCTTCGGGCGATTCGATCAAAATGCTTTCAAAGATTTTTCCATTTTTTCTTTCTATCAAATCAGAATATATATTGTTCTCAAATGGAGTTTTATATATGCGAAATACTAAATCAAAATATTTTTTTATAGCAAAAATAGCATTATCTTCAGATAATTTCGAAAAATTTGTTTCCACTACACTAATAACATAATTTATCACCTCATCTTCCAGTATCTTTTTCTTTGGCTCAATACGCGTAATAGAAACAACCATCAAATAACAAATATAGTCATTTAAAATATCATCAATTTGCGGAGAACGTGTCATTCTTCTAAATTCATCTATATTAATATCCTTTTCCAAACCTTCTATTTCGTTTTGGCTGGAAATAAGTCTGTTTTGCATCTCTTGACTGAAATTATGGTATTTCAGAAAAACACCTATATGGTTACAAATACATTTTACAACTCGTTCCATGCGCTTCTCAGATAAATTCATCAAGGTAAAATTAGAACCCATTATTTTCCCTCCTGTAAAACAATCTCTTATATTTTAACATTGTATTATGCAAAATGTAAATCACATATATACCATTTTATGGTATAATTTGTTTAGTCATGTCGGTTACTATCAGGAGATGAAATATATGAACTTATCAAAGCATCAAAAAACAACCATCCGCAAAATTTTTTTAGGAGAAATTTACGATATAACTTCCTATTTGAAATATTTTAATCTTGGTACAGAAGTAAGGTTTGATAAAGATTCGATTGAAGACTCTTTTGACAAAGATAATCTGCCAAAAAAATACTATTATCACAGTTTAGTAAAACGCAAGCCTAGCAATATGCTTACGGAGGCTGAGTATCTTCAAAAATTGCAAAATGGTGAACTTGATCCAAGCCATTATACGGAAAGTACTTTAAGACTTAGCTATAACACCGGCATTAAGCAAGAAACTTGGGAAGGGCAGAAATTCACTTTAAATTTTTATGAAGGTGTCTACATTGCCAACTCATTTACAGATATATTAGAATTTCTAATGATATGGCAGTTTTTGAAATCAGAAATGCTGATATTAGAAGTACCTCAAGATTTCTCCCCTAAAGTTCTTGGTCTGTTTTATACTAAAACAACTTTATATAGAGATGATTCTATGCCGATAGAAACTCGTATAAGAAATATAGATTATAAAGACTTTACCTATGATGATCAATATTACCTAAACAGCAATTATACTTTGTCTCATGAGCATTGTCTTATGTGTAAAGAATATTTAGATAAAAGGATCTGTCCCTCAACCAGACTAGGACTATTTATAAAAAAACGTTTCAAAACCTATGAGGAAGAAACGCAAAAAAAAGCATTATTTGTGGCATGGCTAGCTATATTTGTTAGTATCGCTTTGACTTTTTTACCCCATCTTCATAAAGAGGAAAATCCTAACCTGGATGCTATTACACAAGATATAGAGGATATAGAAAATTCCATTGACTCATCTGATCTATATGAAGACATCACAAAAAAATTAGATTCTATTATCGAAAAATTAAATGAAATAGACAGTAAATTATCTTCCAATCGTTTACAAGACACTACTACACCTCTCTCGGAATCTAATTAAAAATTTACGAATTATTAGATCTCAAAATAAAAGGTTGAAAGTACTGCTGATATTGTAAATAATCCCTCTCGTTTGCCAAAATATCCAGTTATCATGGCCATGAAATGGATAGAAGTATCTTTGGATTCTTAGCTTATGACCGAGATCGGCGATGTAACACGCTTTACTCACAAAGGCACTATCACGACATTGCCGAGTAGAGCCTGGTGTTAACGATTCCCAGAGAGTATTCACAGAAAAACGTGCGTGCCTCCAAACACATCTCGCCAGTGCTACGAAAAGCACTATTCCAGATCATGGATATACTAATCAAAGCCAAGCCGTATAATGCAATATATCTGTTCATAGTTCAAAGCGCTCTGAAAGTAAGCCGCATTTCGTCTATATGACTGCCGACCAAACAAGTTTTTACATGTTTACTATGTAAAGGTGAAAGAATACCTCGTTGCTCTTCCTGCATTATACCCAATAGTGTCAATAGTTTTTCGCAAAATTATAAAGCGCTTGCCCTCAAAATATACCGTGTAAAACTCATGGAGTTCAGCATGTCACAACACTGTTTTTATTTCAGCTTTTCCGCTGTTTCCAGCACCGCTTTTTTCAGACAATCTTGCATCTCCAAAAGCCTCGCCTGACAAGAATTGAAATCTTCTGAATCAATTCCATTGTCTTTCACGGCATCACCACTAATATACGAATTGATGTAGGCTTGCAAATTAAAACCATCCTTATTCTGCAATTGCCGAATCTGAACCGAATAATCTGCCGGTATGTTCGAATTAATTTCATTCAAACTTGCATTGAGTTCCTGTCCAATATCGCACAATGTATTGTGTAAACTAAATCCTTTTCTCCCTCGTCTTGAAACATTTGAAGCAGCTAATGCTTCCGGTAGCTTTATTAACATCTTCTGTATTTCAACTAATGCTTTGTTTGTCTGTGCAAAAATCGTAAGGTTCTTACTTTTTTGAAAATACTTAACAGAATTATACGCTCCTAGACCAGAGATGATTGCAAGTATCACATCAATAATTGTTAAAATAACATCCAACATGCCCATCTATTCTCTCAGTCCTCCCAGTCTTGTATTTTTGTAGTACTGAAGAATTCGAACATAGTTATCATACTCAGATGCTAATTCTTCTGCATTTTCTTCATTCCATGCAAACTGTCCAATTACACCTAGAAATCCTTTTGCTTTCTTTCCCCAATACTCCTCATCCTGTAAAAATTTAAACAAGGTATCATAATCAAATATTCTACCATCATCCACTGTTTGACAAATAAAATCAAACCAGCGTTCTTCATCGCAAGGATGTGATGAACCGGTAGACTTATTTGCAGCATTACAAAAAAGAGTCAATTTATTTAATGCTTTTTCAGAGATATAATCAAGCGGATTAAACTGACCTGATGATGGGCCGACAACTTTAATACCATCATGTGTTTCACTATACACCTTAGCTATATCATTATAAAACAAATCAAGCAACTGATTATATTCATCAATTGTCAGCTGATTTTTTTGTAGCGGAACAATATTGCAGACTTTAACATATCCTTCACGCCATGTATCTTTTCCATAATAAATTGAGACCTCTGCATGAGGAGCTTGTTCCCCGATATAATCTGCAAGAATATACTCTTTCATCATCTGATTACTTTGAGGCTTAACCCAATCCACCGGAAATACATTGTATATATCTCTTGCCAGTTTATCCAATTCCGGTTTCTTTCCAACAAAACTCAGTTCTTTATATACATGCATGCATCATTCCTCCTCTTACTTTTATCATATCTCTGCCGATTATAAATCGCTGCCTGCTGTTACGGAGAGGTGTGTGATTATCCGAACAGTATAAGAAGGCTACATTCTCCCGTAGTCCCAGTATATCATAAATCCGCAAGTAAATCAGCCTTGCAGAGAAAACTATCAGCATCAGTTTAAGTCATCTGTATGGCTGAATGAAAAAGGGCGAAGGAACAGCGGGAAACCTCACCTCCCCGTCATTCCTTCGCTTTTTCCGTATCCGCCACGATCCGGCACTCTTTCCTGCAGCAGGTGATTCCGTACATGAGGATCGTATGACAGCCCTCACGCCGCAATTCGTCTGCATAACCGTTTCTTTCGATTTGCGCAAGGGCGTCCCGGCAGACAGCTCTCTGTCGCAGCCGATTTCAAAAACGCCTTCAGCATGCTCATATTTAGGGACTTGCCGAACCGGCGCAAGCGGATGAAAAGATTGATCTTGCTCCATTTGGAGAGCAGTTCCTGAATCAGAGACGTTTTATCAACATAATAAAAATGAAAAGAACGATTTTCTTCAAAGCGGTCTATTCCGATTGGAAGCAGCTTTTTTTCAGTATCTGTCACCCTCCCTTTTCGTTAATCTGATTGTACCATGCGGTCTGCCGTTTCGCAAGGCGCCCTGAAAACCTTGCTAAATTCAAGTATAAATTCCGTATCAAAATCCTCAATGCAACCTCACTTCTCCACGCCGTCAGCCTCATCACCAATCCATATTCAACCGATTATCCATATCATAAAGCCACTTCCGCGCAAAATACTCCGCCTCTTCCTTCGTCGACACCTCCTCCATCAAAGGCGTCACATCCACAGGAATCGCCACACCAGCATCGATATACGCCATCGGCACAGGATACACCTGCCGCAGTTTATCTGTCAGTCCGTCAAACAACCGCTTGATTCCCACATATTTCTCATAGTCCAATGACAACTCAACGTCATCTTCCAGGCCTTTCAAATAATTCTTGCCAAGATACATGGGATACCGGCCAAAGCCGTCTATTTGGGCAAACACCTTCAGCTCTCTCGAAAACATTCCATGAGCGCTGCGGTTTCGGTAAACTTCTTTTATTTCCCGCAGCGGCTCGATATAGCTGAGCAGTTCTTCATTTCCGCAGGCTGCCGAAGCCAGCTTTTTGTCCCAGGTCCAGCGCGCGTTGTGGATATAATGAGTGCTGTATGATTTGGTCTTGTCAAATCCGGCTGTAAATGGACAGAGCAGAGTTAAAATGTGCTCCAGGTAAGAAAACCAGACATCGATATAGGTTTCTCTGGAATATAAGGACTCCATCCGCTTTTTCCGTTTCAGCCGCTGAAAATGGTTGAAGACAGATGCCCAGTCTCCATTTGCTGCCACAGCTTCTCTGACCTGCCTGGTCTGTTCCTCATCAAGAGCCTCTGCTTCCCGGCCTAATTCTTCGATTCTTTCAGAATAAAAATCAAGTTTTTCACGATAGATGTAACTCTCATTTTCCATCGTAAATTTATTGTCTGCCAGGGCCTCTTTTCCGCATTCCAGAAAATATTCTGACAGAACTTTTCTCACCTGGCCAAATAAGGCCAGAATCTCCTGCTCATAATCACGATGTACCTTTACATCAAAGCTCAGTTTCTGATGAGCAGCATATCCGTATGTACCCTTGTAATCAAATTCAATTACATAATTGACCTTTTCATAGATCCTGTACCGGACGTCAAATCCGAGGATGTTTTTAAAACAATAGCTGAAAAGAGAGGGATTCAGCGGATTTCTGCGATAGTCGATGACTGCCGTTTCCTCATCCGGGTATTTTCTGGTGTTGTCGTTTATAGGTGTAATATCTTTTAGAAGCTCTTTCAGATGTTCTGTGTAATTCATAGGACTCCTCCAATATGGTTTTCGTTTTTATCAGACACGAAAAGCATCCCCTGGCCCTGATAATCTCAGGACTGCAGGGATGCTTTTCTAACCAGCCCGCATTTACGCTCTGCTGTTTTCCGCTTTCTCCTTCACCACCCGGTACACTTCCCGGTAACTCTTTCCACTCTTCTTCGCCAGCTCTTTCACGCTCTCATACTCCGGATAGAAGACCTCTTCCCCATCCGGCAGAGCGCAGACCTTAACCTTCGCCATTCCAAGCTCTGTCTCCATTTCCGCGAAGCGGCGCTCCAGAATATCCCGCTCCACCTGATAACGGCGCACGCCGATGGTGGTCGTCTCCCGAAACAGAATCTCGTCCATCTCCCGAATATGCTCCTCATCACAGAGCACCGACAGCCGGTAGGCCGGTCGGTTCTTCTTCATATAAATAGGCGTGAAAAACACATCCCTTGCGCCGGCTTCCAGAAGGCATTCCATAGCATAGCCCATCTCTTCTCCGGTGCAGTCATCGATGTTGCTCTCCAGCATCCACAATTCTCCTTCCGGCTCCTCCTCAATGAGCATGGCACGCAGGATGTTGGCCTTCGGGAATTCTTTTTTTCCGGCTCCCAGGCCCACTTTTTTTACCCGGAAACGGCTGGGATGCTGTCCTTCGGACAGGGAAGCAATGGCCGCGCCGGTAGGCGTTACCATCTCGCCCTGCTGCTCTGTCTGGCGCAGTGTCAGCCCGTGGGCTGACACGATCTTCAGCACCGCCGGCACGGGCACAGGCAGCACTCCGTGCTGGCAGCGCACGTGCCCGGTGCCCTCCCACAGGTCGGAGACCAGCACCTTTTCCACGCCCAGCTCCTCCAGGCAGGCAGCTGTTCCCACGATGTCCACGATGGAATCCACCGCTCCCACCTCATGGAAATGCACTTCCTCCGGCGGGCAGCCGTGGGCCTTTCCTTCCGCCTCCGCCACTGCACGGAACATCTGCCGGGACAGCTCCAGCACCCGGGGCTTTAAATCCGCCGCCGTAAGAATTTCCTCGATATCCTTCCAGGTCCGGTGCACATGGGCATGGCTGCCATGCTCATGGCCAGTGTGCTCATGGTCTCCGACATGGTCATCAGCGTATTCGTGAGCATGTTCGTGCCCGCCATCGTGCTCGTGAGCATGTGTATGGTCATGTGCATGCGTATGGCCGTGTGAATGTTCTTCCTCATGTGCATGGGCATGCTCCTGCTCATGAGGATGCTCTTCCTCCCCATCCAGAATCACATCGAAATCGCAGACATCCAGTCCGTTTTTGCGGACCCGCTGCACCTTGATTTCATATCCGGCCACAGGAAGCTTGGCCAGGGTCTGGCGCAGGTTCGCCTCTGTGGCGCCCAGATCCAGGAGCGCCGCCACTGTCATGTCTCCGCTGATGCCGGAACGGCACTCCAGATATAATGTGTTTTTATCATTCATGTTCTTTTCTCCTCCTGACTGAACATCTGTTATCTGTCTGTTCTGCTATCCGCTTATTCTGTTATTCCATTATTTCCTCATTGGATTGTTTTGGTATTCGATTCCAAATGGTGGATGGAGTGTCCGGCTGTCTCAGGTAAAATTCCGGCACAGCTCCATAAACGCTTTCATATTGTCCGTCACGTATTTGCTCTTGTGGTAAATAATATTCAGGCTGCGCCGCAGGGGATGGACCAGCGGCACCTGGCTGACCGTTCCCTCTGCGATGTCCTTCCTGACCAAAAGATACGGGAGAACTGCCACGCCCAGTCCTTCCGCCACACTGCTTACGATGGCCTGGGTGCTGCTGCTTTCCAGCACGGGCCGGACGGACAGCTGGCTGACCTCGAAGCAGGCGTCCAGGATTTCCCGGCCGGCGCTTCCCTTTTCCCGCATGAGAAACGGGTACTGAGCCAGTTCCTCCAGAGCAGCGGCCTTCTTTCTTCCGGCCAGCGGGTGATCCGGCGGCACCACAGCGCACAATTCGTCCTGCATGAAGGGTATCGCGCAGAGGTCCGGATTTCCCGGCTGGTTTTCAATCAGACCGATGTCAGCGGCATTGTCCAGGATTCTCTGCTCGATAGCCTGGGAACGGCCCACGAAGGCCTCTGTCCGAAGCTCCGGATACTCTTTCCGGAATTCCTTCAGAAGCACGGGAAGGATCCGGGTTCCGATGGTGATGCTGGCGCCGATCCGCAGGCTTCCGACAGTGTCCCAGTTTCGAATCTTCTTTTCCATTTCATCAAACAGAGAGACAATGTGAAGAGCATAGCCGTAGAATTCCTTTCCCGCCTCGGTGGGAGAGATGCTGCGGCCTATCCGTTCAAACAGGCGGACTCCGTAATATTCCTCCAGCTCCTTGACCGCCAGGCTTACCGAGGGCTGGGCCAGATGAAGCTCCGCGGCCGCTTTCGTGACGCTGCTGCACCGAAAGACCGCGGTAAAGATTTTTATGTGTCTGAGTGTCATATTCCTGTTTCCTCATTTATAACAAAATTATTATCCTTTTAATAGAATAATACTATTTTACATATAGATCAAGACCGGGTATACTGGACTCGGAGGAGGAAACACACCTATGAAAAACAGAAAAGAAGTCTTGATTAAGCTCTTTATCTCAACTCTGTATCTGAGCGCCTTCACCTTCGGCGGCGGGTACGTGATCGTCACTCTGATGAAAAAGAAATTCGTGGATGAATATCACTGGATAGAAGAAAATGAAATGCTGGACCTGGTCGCCATCGCCCAGTCAGCCCCGGGCGCCATCGCGGTAAACGGCGCCATCGTGGTGGGCTACAAGCTGGCCGGCCTTATCGGCGCTCTCACATCTATTATAGCCACAATTATTCCGCCCTTTGTCATTATCTCTCTAATTTCCGTATTTTACGCCGCATTCCGGAGCAACGTGGTTATCAGCGAGCTTCTGGAGGGCATGCAGGCGGGTGTGGGCGCTGTCATCGCCTCCGTGGTCTATGAGATGGGCGCGGGCGTGGCCCAGAGCAGAAGCCTGCCTTCTATCCTGATTATGATTCTTTCCTTTATTGCCGCCTGTGTTTTCCAGGTAAACGTTATTTATATTGTACTGGTATGCATCGGGCTTGGCATCGTGAGAACCGTCCTTCACAATAGAAAGGAGGCCGGAAAATAACATGATTTATCTGCAGCTTTTCTTAAGCTTTCTCCAAATCGGCCTGTTCAGCTTCGGCGGCGGCTACGCGGCCATGCCTCTGATCCAGGGGCAGGTGGTCACGGCCCACGGCTGGCTCACTATGAGTGAGTTCACGGATTTGATTACCATTTCCCAGATGACGCCTGGCCCTATCGCCATCAATTCCGCCACCTTTGTGGGAATCAAGATCGCCGGCGTTCCCGGTGCCCTTGCAGCCACCATCGGCTGCATCCTGCCTTCCTGCGTTATTGTCACGCTGATTGCGTGGCTGTACCTGAAATACCGGAATATGGACACCCTTCAGAGCATTTTGAGTTCCCTGCGGCCCGCGGTGGTAGCTATGATCGCCTCTGCCGGTGTCTCCATTCTCATTTCCGCCTTCTGGGGAAGCAGCGCTTCCGTCTCCTTTACGGACACCCGCTGGTCCCTGGTCCTGATTTTCGCGGTCTGCGTCCTGCTGCTTCGGAAATTCAAAATGAATCCCATCTGGGTCATGATTCTGGCCGGTGTCATGAAAGCAGGCTTTTCTCTGATTGGAGGCTGAAGCATTTTCCGGTCTTCAGCTTCTCTTTCCGCAGGCCAGCCGGTTGATCTGGGTAGCCACATAGGCGGCTCCGTAGCCGTTGTCAATGTTTACGGTGGTGATTCCGTTGGCGCAGGAGTTCAGCATGGTCAGAAGGGCTGACAGGCCGCCGAAGCTGGCGCCGTAGCCCACAGAAGTGGGCACCGCGATCACCGGCACATCCACCAGTCCGGCTACGACGCCTGCCAGCGCTCCCTCCATGCCGGCCACGGCTATGACGCAGTTGGCGTCATGAAAGGTATCCAGGTTGGACAGCAGTCTGTGGATGCCTGCCACTCCCACGTCAAAGAGCCGGACCACATTGGTGCCGAAGAACTCTGCCACCTGGGCGGCCTCCTCCGCCACCGGCACATCGGCTGTGCCGCCGGTGCAGATGACTACCTGGCCGATATGCTCTTTCTCTCTCTTCTCCACCTTCAGGATTCGGGAAATATCGTCCCAGACCGCCTCGGGCACTGCCTCATGCACTGCCTCATACTGTTCCCGGGTGGCCCGGGTTCCCAGCACATCAATGCCTTCTCCTGTCAGCGTCTGATAGATTTTCACCAGATGCTCGGTGGCCTTTCCCTGGCAGTATACCACTTCCTCAAAGCCCTGGCGGATTTTCCGGTGGTGATCGAGCTTCGCGAAGCCCAGATCCTCATAGGGAAGATTTTTCAGCTGCTCCTCTGCCTGCTCTATGGAAATTTCGTTATTTTTCACCTGTCTCAGAAGCTCTGCTACGTCCATAAGTCCTTGTCTCCTCCATTCCCATTTCTGTCTCTTATCAGCTCTGTATATGCTTTTTTCATCATAGCACAGACCGCCGTCTGCCACAAGAACCGCCTGGTTTATACCGGTTTTACCTTTGGTTGATACTCTTTTTCCGCACCTTTCCCATTCTTTTCAGAGAAAGCGGAATCTGTTATACTGGATTATATCATCATGACCAGGGAGGGAATCTTATGTCAAAACCAACACTTACCCGCAGCGGGCTGGCCGCTTATATCGATCATACTCTTTTGAAACCTGACGCTTCCCGGGCGCAGATCAAAGCGGTCTGCGAGGAAGCGAAGCAGTATCACTTCGCCTCTGTCTGCGTGAATTCCTGCTGGATTCCGTTTGTGGCCGCAGAGCTTGCCGGCACAGATATCGCGCCCTGCAGCGTCATCGGCTTTCCTCTGGGCGCCGCCCTTTCTTCCGCAAAGGCGGCAGAGGCCCGGGACGCGGTGGGCGCAGGAGCCAGAGAAATCGATATGGTAATCAATATCGGCGCCGCAAAAAGCGGCGACTGGGAGCTGGTCCGGGAAGATATTGCCGCTGTGAACAGAGAAAAGGGAAATGGAAAACTGAAGGTCATTATTGAGACCTGTCTCCTGACGGACGAGGAAAAGGTACGTGTCTGCGAAATCGCAAAGGAAGCCGGCGCCGATTTTGTAAAGACTTCTACCGGCTTCTCTACAGGCGGAGCCACCGTCCATGACGTGGCGCTCATGCGGGAAACCGTAGGGCCGGACATGGGCGTAAAGGCGTCCGGGGGAATCCGGACGCTGGAGGACGCGCTGGCCATGATCGAGGCGGGCGCAAGCCGCCTCGGGGCCAGCGCCGGAGTGAAGATCGTGGAGGCGCTGTGATTCTTTCATTTGCAGCGAATAAAGGAAGAGGGCGTGCCCGGGATAACATCCCGGGCACGCCCTCTTCCTTCTATCTTAA
>CALWAZ010000205.1 GCA_944375725.1 uncultured Merdimonas sp.
AAAATTATGCCGGAGGTGCCAATCTGGCTGGGCGGACCGGAGGTCTCCTACGACGCGGAAGAATTCTTAAAAGCAAACCCGGCAGTGGACGGGATTCTCTGCGGAGAAGGAGAGGAGACGTTTACAAAGCTGGCAGAATGCTATGGAAGCGGACAGGCTGATGCCGGTCATTTGGCGGAAATTCCGGGACTGGTGTTCCGCAGGAAAGCATTTGAGCCGGCAGGGGAAGCGGGGCCGGGGCTGGCCCGGCCCCGCCGGCTCCCGGGAAGCCCGGACTACGGCGGTTCAAAGCACGGCAGTTTAGAGCACGGCAGCCCGGACTACGGCGGTTCAGACCACGGCAGTTCAGATTACGGCAGCCCGGGCAGGGACGGTGAATCATGGGATAATGAGATCCAGGTCAATCCTCCGGCGCCTCTGCCGGATTTGAACAGTCTGCCCTTTCCCTATTCGGATCTTGCGGAATTTGAGAACCGGATTATTTATTATGAATCCAGCCGGGGCTGCCCGTTTACATGCAGCTACTGCCTTTCTTCCATAGATAAGAGCGTGCGCTTCCGGGATACGGGAAAGGTCTGCCGGGAGCTTCAGTTTTTCCTGGACCGGAAGGTGCCCCAGGTCAAGTTTGTGGATCGGACCTTCAACTGCAGGAAGAGCCATGCGGCGGCTGTCTGGAGCTACATTCTGGAGCATGACAACGGGATTACGAATTTTCATTTTGAGATAGAAGCGGAGCTTTTGGACGAGGAAGAGCTTGCCCTGCTGGGGCGGATGCGGCCGGGGCTGGTGCAGCTGGAGATCGGCGTCCAGTCCGCGAATCCGGAGACTCTTGCGGCGGTGCGCCGGAAGACCAGCCTGGAAAAGCTTCAGAATATAGTGGAGCGGATCGGCAGGGGCGGAAATATCCATCAGCATCTGGATCTGATTGCGGGACTGCCTTTTGAGGATTATGAGAGCTTCGGAAGGTCCTTCGACAGGGTCTTTGCCATGAAGCCGGAACAGCTTCAGCTGGGCTTTCTGAAGGTGCTGAAGGGGGCACCCATGTACCGGGACGCTGTCCGCTATGGAATCGAGTGGAAAAGCCAGCCTCCCTACGAGGTGCTTTTTACGCCCTGGCTTTCATTTTCCGATATTTTACGGCTCAAGATGATTGAAGAAACAGTGGAAATCTATTATAATAGTCATCAATTCGGGAAGACACTGGAACGGCTGATTCCCCGCTTTTCTTCGGCTTTTTCTTTTTTTGGGCAGCTGGCTTCTTATTATGAAAAGAGGCAGGAAGGGGGAAAGAGCAGCCGGGTGCGGAAATATGAGATTCTGCTGGAATTTGCGTCCGCCTGTTTTCCGGAGGAGAAAGACAGATACAGAAAGCTTTTGACGGTGGATTATTACCTGAGAGAGAGGGCAAAAGCCAGGCCGCCTTTCGCGCCGGACCAGAGTCCCTATGGAGAAACGCTTAAGCAGATCCGCCGCCAGGTTCCGAAGGAAGCCCATGTGGAAGCGCTGGCCGGAGAGGACGGAAGCCCCCTGTATCTGGTATTTGATTACGAAAAGAGAAACCCGCTGACCAGAGACGCCTGTGTCTGGCAGTGGAAGGAGGAGCAGAAGAGGTGAGAGGGTTTGACTGACAGCTATATCGCTCTGGATCTGGAGACCACCGGCTTAAGCCCCGAACAGGACCGGATACTTGAGATTGGAGCGGTAAAGGTACAGGACGGGCAGGTGCGGGAAACATATGAGACACTTCTGAACCCGGGAATTTCCATCAGCCCCAGAATTCGGGAGCTGACCGGAATCACAGATGAGATGGCAGCCGGAGGTAAGGATACCCGGACGGCCCTGGAGGAGCTTGTGGCGTTCTGCGGAGAGCTTCCGCTGCTGGGGCATAACATTCTGTTTGATTACAGCTTTGTAAAGAAAAACGCGGTGAATTTCGGCCTGAAATTTGAAAAGGCGGGCATCGATACGTTGAAAATTGCCCGGATCCTGCTTCCGGACGCGGAGCACAAGAGCCTGACGGCTCTCTGCTGCCACTACGGCATCAGCCATGAGCGGGCCCACCGGGCCGTGGACGACGCCCGGGCGGCCATGGAGCTGTACCTGAGGCTTATCCGGGAATTTCCGGACAGCTCGGCGGAGCTTTTTGATCCGAAGCCCCTGGCATACAGGCCCAAAAAGCAGGGACCGGTGACGCCGGCGCAAAAAGGATACTTGAATGATCTGATAAAATATCATAAAATAACGATAGATGTGTCTCTTGACACTCTTACGAAAAATGAGGCTTCGAGACTGATTGATAAAATTATTTCCACGCATGGGAGGATACTCAGATGAATTGGTACGATAAGAAATCAAGAAAAATTATTTCCACAGTCATTATTTTGATTCTGGTAGTGGCTATGGTAGTGCCGATGCTGGCTTACGCGCTGCAGTAAAGCAGGCAGTACGGCGGTATGGCTTTATGGCCGGGCCCGGGATGGGCGGACCGGCGTTTTATGGGGAAAAGAGGAGAAATTATGAAAAAAATGACATGGTTTGCCGGACTGGTTCTGGGGCTTGCCCTGACAGCCGGCGGTACACAGGTTTTTGCGGCAGACACTGCTTCCAGCGGGGTGATCCACACAGGCGTCTATATTGACGGGATCGATGTGTCCGGTATGACCGCGGCAGAGGCCCGGGCGGAACTTCAGTCCTATGTGGATGAGCTGAGCGCGGAGAAACTGACGCTGAATATCGGAGAAAACCAGCTTCAGCCCACCCTGGGGGAGCTGGGCCTTGAGTGCACAAACCTGGATGTGGTAGATGAGGCGGTGCAGCTTGGAAAGACCGGAAATATCATCCAGCGCTATAAGGACCGCAAGGATCTGGAGCATGAAAATAAGAATTACCAGCTGGAATGGACTCTGGACTCCGATCTGGTGACGGAGT
>CALWAZ010000206.1 GCA_944375725.1 uncultured Merdimonas sp.
TAAGTCATATCTCCTTTCAACAGACATATAAAATATATATCAGCACTTTGGAAAACCTCAGTGTAGTTTTCTAAACTCCGGAAGCTCTCTTTTTATCTCTCTTCCTTTGTTCTAGTTGTAATATAACGCATATTATTAGCATTGTCAACCCCCGAGTGCTAATTTTTTTCAATTTTTGCACCGGGTTAAATGAAAAAGTTATTTCTGGTTTTCTTCTGTTTTCCTTCTTTCTAAAGTCGGGGGTGGATTTTACTTCTGCAATCATGTTATCCTGTAATCCCCAGAGCAGATTGGTGGTTATTATGGCAACTCATCATACTGGTAATTTTAAACACCTTACTCTCTCTGACCGTGCAAATATTGAGATCATGATTGAAAAGGGCTTCTTTTTACTGCCCAGACTTTTCTCCCAGGCTCTGTTCCCGGCTTCTTAAGCCCCCTTATGTCTGCAACGGCTGTCCTAAGCTGCGTTCCTGCTCCCATGATTTCTTCTTCTACAGGGCAAAATTCACAGATGATTCCTACCAGAACGTCAAATCTTTCTCCAGATCCGGAATCAATCAGTCTCCGGAATCCCTGGAAAAACTGGACAAACTCATCTCTCCTCTTCTGAAGCAGGGGCAACCCCTGGCCTATATTTATCTCACCCACAAGGAGGAGATCAACTGTTCCCAACGGACTCTTTACAACTATATCGATCAACGTTATTTTTCAGCTGTTAATCTGGATCTTCCCAGAAAAGTTTCTTATAAACCAAGGAAAAACGGCGGTCTGAACCTGAAATCCCCGGCTATCGTATGGGACGTACTTATCTTGACTTTGAGCAGTACATAGCCGCCCATCCGGATTGTTCTGTTGTGGAAATGGATGTCGTGGAGGGGGCTGGCGGCAAAAGCTCCCCTGTCCTCCTTACTCTTTTCTTCCGCAGCTGTTGTTCCTTTATGCTCCTTTTTCTCATGGAATCTGACTCCAGAGTAGCTGTCACCGATGTCTTTGCCTTTCTGTATACTTTCCTGGGGCCTGCCCGGTATTCCAGGCTTTTTTCCGTGATCCTGACAGATAATAGGACTTCTTTCAGGGATCCTTCTGTCTTTGAACGTAAAAATGGGCGGGACTCACATACTCTTATCTTTTACTGTGGCCCTATGGCTTCCTGGCAGAAAGGACGGCTGGAAAAGAACAATGAATTTATATGCTATCTTCTCCCTAAGGGAGCAACTTTCTCAAGGCTTACACAGCCCAGAGCCACACTACCGTCCAATCACATCAATAGTACAACAAGCGCCAGTCTAAACGGCTGCACCCCGTTTGAACTGGCTCTTCTCCTTTTAGATAAAAAGCTGCTGGATCGGGGGTCCTGAGACCATCTTTTTTAAAGTGATTTAAGATGACTTAATAAAATAAAAGACTCCGGGACTATGACACAGATTTATAGGATTCTCCCGAAAGGCCGGTGGAAATTACTTTTTCGAAAATACTCCCTGCGGCCTTTTTAAGCTGTCATAAAATATACTTCCAACTGCTTTTTCTCTTTTCATTATAAGGAATTTTCTCCTTAAATTCTATAGCAATCTGGAAATAAGTCTCGCAAAAACCTTTTATTTATCGATAAAATCTGAGGGTGGAAGTTACTTTTTGATTCAACTTTTTTTGCAACCGTTTTCACCAATTTTTTTAGAACCGTTTTTTGCATCCTTTTTTAATCCTCTTTTGCACCATTTTTTACAGCTGGATTTTTGATAGGTTTATTTTTATAGAATGTTTGCTTACGATTTCCTATTTGGATAAAACAAATAGCTGCCAGATCACTTCCATCAGCTATTTGCGTATTGAACTGTCACCATATATTTTCCAGATTTTTACATGCGATTGATTCCAACTGATTTTTCTTAAGAAATATTCTTGCTAACTATATTAATTTATACTTCAGTTAGATTTTCTAATATGTATTTGCATACACCTTTGCAGACCATTTTCCACGTTTTATCGCCCACATAAAAATTATCTTTTTGATAAAGTTCCCACAGATTAGAAAGACCTTTATCCTCTGAAATGGATTTTATTATGTTCTCTATCTGTGCTGAGTTGAAAGTGGTTCTTCGCTTTATGCAGGTAGCAGAGAAAGCTTCCACCAGCACAGCCTTATCAATTGCCACCTTATTCTCATACACAATCTCATACACATCATAAAAATCTCTCAGCCGGGTTGTTGTAATTCCTCTGGACAGGATGGTCTGTATCTTTTCTGCAAGAAGTGTTTCCGGTGTATAACTCATCAGTTCTATGTTCCGGTCTTCAAACATAAGACGGTAATTATATCGAATTGCTGACGGTGTGATCACATCATCTGTGGAAAGATCAATCTTTATTCTCTGCTTCAAACGGTCAAGCCTGGCTTCTAATACTATCCTGATTCCCGGATATTCAAAATCCGTCATAATCCTAGTAACTTTTGCAATCTCAAAATGGATTCCATCTTCTATCGGAATATCAATAATTTCTTTCACAATCCTTAAGGTATCTTCTTCATTTAACGTGAGAGAGCTAACTGTTGTATCGATATCCATTGTCGCCCTTGTATCAATTCCAATAAGGGAAGCAACCAGCATCCCTCCCTTTAATATGAAATTATTCTTATACTCAGATAGTGATATCCTTTCCAAAAAACGCTCCATAATAAAACAGCGGATCATCATCTGTGCAATCTCATTATCACCATGAGAAATATTTCTTACTTTATCTTTTAACTGTTTCGATGTATGGATCATGCCAGCACCTCCACATATTTCATCACTTCATCCCGTACTCCCAACTTCTCTGCATACTGAACAAGAATCTGCAGCTTTCTGTTGGAATCCGACATATATTCCTTAACCGCAGTCTGAAACATTTGCACATCCATCTTTTTACGGTCGATTATTGCCTCACAGATGACACGTTCTTTATCATAGACTGCAATCTGATTCCCATAACTGGATTCAGCCACAGTTTTTCCCAATTCATATAATTCTTTTTTTACCGATTTCACCTTGATATTCTTTTTCCGCAAATGGATCGCATTATATCCCCGAGGAACTGCAACTTCAATTCTTCTGTATTCCCTATCTGTAAGCCCGTGAATATAGAGCGCTGTTTCCCCTGAAAAAATGATCTTTGGATTTGCTTTTTGTAAAAGATACAATTCATCCGGCCAGATATCCGGAGCCGCATAGATTCCATGAGCAACTCTTTCATATTCATTTTTTTTCACAAATTTTGCCAGATAGGTTTTAGAAATTCCATTGCGAAGGACTTCTGCCGTAAACAAATATCCATTATTATCATCTGACAATTTTTTCAAAACATCTTGTTTCATAATACCCTCCAGTTTACTTTTATGTTTTAATTATAAGGTAAATAAACACAAAAGTAAACTTTCAATCAATCTGTATAATGAAATTTAACACTTTTTAAAAACCCATGACTGGTAAAAGAACCCCAATTTATGAGGAATATTCAAATATTATTACTTATATCAAAACCTGTGCTGCTTTCTGATATAGCTGTAAATTATAATATCTGTCTTTTATTACGCAGATTTCAAAAGTCAGCGATCTGCTCGATTAGACGCTTCATGTTTGCATTCAGCTGGCTCAGCTGATCCTGCATGGACAGGATCACTGCCACCCACTCAGGGAGGTGAACGCAAAAAACTATTTTATTTTCTCCGTTTTGCCCAATACCTTACAGGAGATCCTTGGGATGCACTTCCCGGATCGGATGTCTGGAGATGATCTCCAGCCCCTGAATCAACGCCTGATATTGTTCCGGTGTTGATCTCCAGTGCTTCTTCCTTTGTACGGGGCCAGCTGAAACCGCCAAGCTCCAGCTTTTTATAAAGGTAAGTAGGTAATCATCCGTACCTTGACAAAATATGAAAATCCCCCGGCATTTACCGGGGGAAAATTAGTCTCTCATTTTTTCAGTTTGCTGCGGCAGTCAGCCGGCAGGCTGTTGGACCATGGAAGCAGTTCCAGCATAGCTTCCTTTTCCGGGAATGGACTAACTTCTTTGAAATCCAGATTTGTCTTCGCCACATTAGTACATGCGATATATCTTAAGGCGTGAGCAGAGATACAAAAAATTTACTATTCCGATTGATTAAGTTGCAATTCATTGCAATCAAGTTCCAACTTTTATTCTTAAATCAATACGCAAACCATTATTTTATAAATTTCATATTACATTTATCTTGTATTTTACTACACCATTTGAGACTTCTGGACAAAACCACCTATCTACACAAACCCTTTTCTCTCCGCAGCCTCATCGATCAGCTTCTTTGCCTCATCAAAAGCCGCTGGCAAATAAGCTTCTGTCCATTCTTTTCCTTCTTTTTCCCATTTTTTGATTTCGTCCCATCTG
>CALWAZ010000207.1 GCA_944375725.1 uncultured Merdimonas sp.
CAGGAAGGGGAAGGCTTCAACTTCCATTATCAGGCACATGGATATCATCCGTTACTGTGCTATGACGGACTGACCGGAGATCTGCTCAAAGCAGAACTGCGTGACGGAACACTTCACTGCAGCAATGGTGCAGATAAATTTATGGAACCCCTCTTTCAGGAATACATGGAAAGAGGGATTAAAACTTATCTTCGCGGCGACAGCGGATTCTCATCTCCCAGGCTTTATAAAACCTGTGAGATGAATGGCTGTTCCTATGCCATCCGCTTAAAACAGAATGCTTCACTCACTGCCCTTGCTTCGGATGGAGATGAAGATTTGTACAAGGCAACCAGAGAGGACCAGATCAGTTATGCAGTTACTTATGGTGAATTCATGTATCAGGCTGGTTCGTGGGAATATCCAGGGCGTGTGGTTTTCAAAATCGAGAAACCATACGGGCAGTTGACACACATGTACACCTTCATTGTTACAAACATGGATATGGAACCCTATCAGATCATCCAGTTTTACTGTGGCCGTGGCAGGATGGAAAACTTTATCAAGGAAGGCAAAAACGGATTTGACTTTGCTGCTGTCAGCAGTCATTCCAGGGGAGTAAATGCCAACCGGATGCGGATTCACATGCTTGCGTACAACCTGTTCAATTGGTTCAGACGGCTGGTACTTCCTCCAAATATGCGAAAACAGCAGGTTGATACCATTCGTTTAAAGCTGATGAAGATTGCTGCGAGAGCAGTCCGTACAGCAAGATATATTACATTCAAACTGTGCAGCAGCTGTCCATATAAAAAGGAATTCTACAAGACACTGGAGAACATCCAGAGACTAACTGTACAGTTGGAATAGCAGCTATGGATGTACCTTGACAGTTCAAAATGACTCGATCGAATTTCAGAGGGATAGTTTACCCATTTTTGCAGATAATTCGATTGCTTTCGGAAGAACTGGAACAAGGTTTAGTAATTGTGAGCATTTTTATTTGCTCATGAATAATTCAGGTTTAGTGATGTAGGGGTTGTTTTTGAGTTGGAAAAGAAGTGGGGCAGAAGGGAGGGAGTCGCCATGTATCATGTGCTTTTGGTAGATGATGAAGAAAACATTCTGCAAATATTAAAAAGAACCATTCAATGGCAAGATATGGGAGTGGATTGTTTGATGACAGCGCAGAATGGAAGTCAGGCTTTGGAAATACTAGAACAGACGCAGGTCCATTTGATGATTACAGATATAAAAATGCCGGGAATGGATGGAATTGATTTGATACGTTTTGTTAAGGAACATTATCCATACATCAGGTGTATTTTGCTGACAGCGTATGGGGAATTTGAATACGCAAGAGAAGCGATTGCATTAGGTGTAGAAAATTATTTGTTGAAGCCTGTTGCCAAAGAAGAAATAGAACAGACGGTGCAGAAAGCTATAGACAATTTGTACGGAAAAAGACAGAATGGAAAAAGTTTACTTTGGGAGAATATTTTGTTCCGTTGGGTAAACGGGATGATTACGGAAGAAGAATTGGGGGAAAGAGCTGCTGTTTTGGGGCTAAACTTATATTTGCCGGAATATTGTGTTATCTGTCTGATGAAAAAAAGTAAACAGGATGAAAGAGATTTTCGTGCATCTTGTGTTTCGTTATTGGAAAAGCAGGTTGAGGTATATCCATTTTGGGATGAAAAAGGCAGATATATTATGATCATTGGGGGGAAAAAACTGAATATGGATGATTTGGAGAAATGTTTGTTAAGTCGGGCAGTGCAATATCATGTAGAGTCTACGGTATGCATTGCATTTGGCACAGTTGTATCAGATATTGAAAATTTGCCTTTGAGTTATCGAACTGCCTGTGACTGTGTGGAACTTTCAAATAGAAATCAGTCTGCTGTGATTTTGCGGAATGATACTAAACTTTGGGATATAGGAACAGAAAGTTTTGCGGAGGAATTGCGGTTTTTACTCTTTTCTGGAGATGACAGAACAAGGGAAAATGGATACCGACATTTGTGTGATAAATTATATCGCCGAGTCCAAAGTAATGAAACGGATAAAGAGTTGACATATCTTTTAAGTATTTGTGTGAAAATTCTGATCACGGAGTTCCCATTACATGAGGATTTGCACAGCAGAATATTTGGAGAGACTTGGAAATTTGAAAAAGGACAGCCGAAAGAGGAATTTTGGGCAGAAGCAGAAAAGATTTTAAAGAGAATACAAAAGATATTTATAGAATATTTTTCCGGTTATAGTCCGATTGTACAGCTGGCAATTCAGTATATTAGGAACAGCGTATTAGATGGAACCGGGGGATCGGTAAAAGAATTCTGCACAAAGAATGGCATGAATCCTGCGTATCTTGGTCATATTTATAAGAAGGAAACCGGCATTTTCTTTAATGATTATCTGACTAGATGCCGGATCAACCGTTCCGTTATTTTGCTTCGTAATCCCAACTATAGAATCAAAGATATTGCAGAAAAGGTAGGATTTGCCTCAGCCAGCTATTATGTAAAATGTTTTCGGGAAATGAAAGGAATTTCTCCAGCCAGATATCGTATGGGAATTATGGATGAAAAGAGGGGAATAGATATATGAAAAAGAGTAGTAGTCTGTTGCGGAGCAATCCCATGTTGAGGAGGCTGATTTTCTTTTTTCTTGTTGTAACCTGTATGATAGGAATGATTGCATGTTATTCGATCTATAGACAAAAGAGGATTGAGTTACTTTCTGTTTTAGATCAGCAGCTCTTTCGGGTGGCAGAAGAATATAAGGATATTACAGAAGACTTCTGGGAGATCTATTTACCTGTGTTTGAAGATCAAAATGATAATACATCCATCAGTCAATATTTTGAAAATAATAGTGTTTTGTCCCCGGTAGAACGGTTTAATCTGACAGAGGCACTTTCCAGTATGTCGTCCAGAGATGAAAAGGTACAGTGGATTGCTATTTATTCTCCAAAGAGAGAAATCAACTATATTTATTTTCCAGTTGTCGACAGCATGCAGGTTTTGGAGGATGATTTCCCTTACTTAGAAAAGCTAACTGAAAAGACACGCCGAATGGATATCTATCCCAGTGAGAAGATTCAAAATCAGGATTTAGATTATGAAAGCCTTGCAATTGTAGGAGGTGTACCGGGAAACGGGATGGAAGGAAGTATTATTGTGGGGTATGATATTGGAACGTTACAACGCCTCTGCGAGGAGAATAATGGCTTTTCTTCCTTGAGTTTCAGCATTGCTTGGGGAGACAGAATATTGTTTTCTACTGATAAATCGATAGAATGGGCAGAAAGAAAAGCGGATTCAGAATTGGATGGGATATACTGGATTAATGGAGAAAAGCGGTATATAAAGATGCTTGGCGAGCAACTTAGGGGAGAACAGATTTTTTATTCTGTAAAATGGTGGGAGTTATTCTGGATGGCGAGTCAGAGCACTAGAATTATTCTATTGATTATGATAGTAACGATCATATTATCAGCGGTTGTTTATTTGTTGACGCTTCAGAGCCTTACAAAAGAGGTGAATATTATTCGCAGAGGCCTGGATATGCTGGGACAGAATCGGTTGAGTTATCGAATCCGGGAACAGATAAATCAACCGGAACTTTTGGCGATAGCTGAGGCAGTCAACCAGATGGCAGCTAGTCTTGAAGAAAATATTGACCGGGCACATGAATATGAGTTAAGGCAGCGTGATGCAGAATTACAGGAACTTCAGGCAAAATTTAATCCGCATTTTTTGTATAATACCTTAGAAATTTTCCGAATGCGCTGTTATCAAAACGGAGATGAGGAAACTGCGGAGTTAATTGCACAGACTGCTTCCATATTTCGGGGATTTGTGGGTGCCCAGACATTTATCCCGCTCCGGGAGGAACTGGCATTCAGTAAACGGTATTTGTCTCTCTTTAAAGCGAGATACGGCGAGTCTGTCAAGGTTCTATATGATATTGATACAGAAGTTTTGGAATATGGGATAGTGAGAAATGTATTTCAACCCTTAATTGAAAATTATTTTGAACATGGTTATAATCCATCCAATAAGGAAAATTATATTCTTTTTCGTGGAAGCATACGGGATGAAGAAACCATTCTTTTCATTATTGAGGACAACGGGTTTGGGATGGAAGAAGAAGCGGTTAAAGAGATGAATGAGTGTCTTCGTCAGCCTATTGTATCAGAAAAAGAGAATTATGGGCTGCGTAATCTTCATCGACGTCTCCAGCTGTTCTATGGAGAAAAATGCGGGATTACGTTGTATAGAAAAAATGGGCCAGGATTGATAATCCAAATGGTGATTCTTAAGAAAAAATGTTAAGCTTAGAAAAAGATGGCTGTTCTGCAGTCATCTTTTTTTACTTTATAGGGTGCGCCCAGCAAAGGGTTTGAAATTCGGTGGGTGAAAGTCCCACTGTGTAAGGTACAAGCTATACCGCACAAAGCGAGTCTTGGGTGGATAACAGAGATGTTGACTGCTAAGCGTAGACAGCGAGACTGCAAGGCATAACTGTATATAGCTTCGATATTAAAATGAAAT
>CALWAZ010000208.1 GCA_944375725.1 uncultured Merdimonas sp.
CAAGCATCGCGCGGGTCATGTTTGCGTTCGGCTCGAACGTCGTGGCGCTTGTGCCGTCCATCAGGCCGTTGGCGTAGACGTAGCTGACCGCGTCATAGTACCACGCGCCGGGGGCAACGTCGGTGAAGGGGAAGCCGCCGTTTGTGAAGTATACGCGGACGGTTACGTCGTGGTCGGGCATCTTAAACGTTGTGCCGTCGATGCGTTCTCCGTCCACGGTGATATACGCGAGCTCGTAACCATTGTCGGGCGTCGCGGTGACGGTTATCGTCGTGCCGGCAGAGGCGTTCGAGAGGTTCGTCTTGGCCTCGCCGCCCTCGCCGACGATGAGGTCGATGTCGTAGGTGTCAGGGATGTTGACGTCAACGTTTACATGCACTCCACCAGAGGTAGTTACATATCCTCCAAGTTCAAGGACTGTAGTTGTACCATCCTCTCTGGTTATAAGCGAACCTTCCGGAGCATACACCGTCCCGTTTTCGCCAACATAGATTTCATCTACCTTGTTTGCGGGAACAGTAATTGTGCTCTGCCCGTTCGTGCTGTAACTGCTGTCTTCGCAATCTATAGTAGTTTCTTTGGATATGATTGTAGCAGTCCCGTTCTCGTTAAGTATACGTGAACCGGCGGGAACTGTAGCTTCATTATTTGAAGTGTCAATTATAGTGTCTCTGTCTACAACAATGGAAATTGTAGGTTCTTCATTAATTGTAGTTTTACTGCCGCTGTTGCCCAAGACCAGCTCAGTAAGGTTTATCTGTCCGCTGGGAACACTCAACTCACCGTCTTTCAGGGCCGCCTGAACGCCCTCTCCGAACGTGATTTTAGCTGTTGGAATTATAAGTTCCTCATCACTTGTAAAAGTAACTATGTATTCGCCGTTTTCATCCTCAACAATGTTTTCATCGCCTGCACCTATGACAAGATTGCCGTATCGGTCCATTACACCACCATCAAACGGCTTGTCTGTCGCGGAAGCAAAGCCGTTGGCAGTGTTTGCAGGCACGTTGTACCCATATTTTGTGCTTTCGTTACCTTCAATGACAAAATGGCTGTTTACCATAAATATCTTCTCTGCACCCTGTACGCGCACCATGTAGTAGTCATTCCACGGGCGGTTTCCGGTAATGTAGAGATTTTTCAGTCCGGTTGCTTCAAAATTGCTGCAGGTAGTGATGCTCATGTCGGTGAGGCCTGTAAATCCTTCAAGGTCGATGTTCTGCAGGCCTGTGCTGCGAACCTGCAGCATTGTCACTTTGGATTTGTCCCAACCATCGCCGGGCCAACTAATTTCGGTTAGAGGGTTGAAATAAAGCTGAATCTTGGTAAGACCCGTGCAGCCCGAAAGGTCAAGGGAGCTTATATTGTTATTTGCGCAGTACAAGTAATCCAGGTTTTCGGCAGTTTCAGGCAGAACGAGCTCTACCAGATCGTTGGAATTGTAGTTTAATCCGGTGAGTCCTGTTGCATCGGACACGTCAAGCTCCGTAATGTTGTTATTCTGGCAGTTAATGCTTTCCAAGTCCGTGCAGCCGGAAACAGTTAGACTTTTCAGCACGTTGTTATGGCACGTTAGCTCCTTAAGGCCGGTACAGCCAGTGAGGTCAAGCTGAGCAATGCTGTTATCATGCACATTCAAAGTCGCTAGCTTATCACAGCCGGTGACGTTAATTTCTGTCAGATTTCCGTTGACCAGCACCAGGCTCGTTACGTCAGTCCCAGAGACGTCAATGGAAGTCATGTTAGTGTTGCCAATGCAGCTTAACGTTGACAAGCGGAGACTTTCGGAGACATCCAGTTTTTCCAAGCCGCAGTTTGCACAATTTAGGCTCTTCAGTCCTGCGCAGCTGGACAAATCTATGCCTTTAAGTTCCTTGTTGCCGGAAACGTTCAGTGTCCCAAGCGACGTGCAGCCGCTGACATTCAGGCTGCTGATGTTATTATCGCGAACATTAAGCGTTTCAAGAGCAGTACAGTTAGTGGCATTCAATTCTTTCAAGCTGCCATCAACATACACAAAACCGCTCAAACTGGTGCCTGAAATGTCGACATTTGAAAGCTCTTCATTTCCACTGCAATTTAAATTGCTCAGTTTGGTGCAGCCGGAAACATTTAAGCTGGTAAGATTGTTGTTGCTAACTTTTACGGTTGTCAGTGACGTATATCCGCTGACATCAACACTTGTAAGTTTGTTATTATATAGTACAAGTGTTTCCAGTGTGCCTTTCGCATTATTTGGCAAAGTTATACTGGTAATACCGGTGCCGTGGCAGGAGATAGATTTAAGCGCTGTGTTTTCAGACAAGTCAAGGGTATTGAGGTAAGGCATATTAATAACACTTATGCTCTCAAGGTTTGTGAAATACTCAATGCCTCGCAGAGACTGAATTAACTCTGAATTTTCAGGCTCTGAGCCGAGAGTACCAATTGACGTTTGATTCTCGGTAATTTGTTTGATGCCATCATCTGTTAAATATACTACGCCATCTCTTTTTTCCGTACCAAACCATCTGACAATCCATTCTTGAAAATACTCGTCCGGGAAGTAATCAGATAATGGCTTCTTAGTAGATAATCCACTTTCCGCAGTTCCATCAGTGTTTTCCTCACTCGCCCATGCCGTAACTGTCCCCAGAGCAGCCACAAGCATTACGGCTAACAATACAGCGAGTAATCGTTTCTTCATACCGTTCTCCTCCTTTTGTATAGAGTGCTGCCATTTCCCCGGGGAAATGGCACAGGAGGGTACCCTCCTGTGATGTACACTACTGTAAATTTAATTATATGTTCCATCATCTGCTAAGTCAAGCAAAA
>CALWAZ010000209.1 GCA_944375725.1 uncultured Merdimonas sp.
TGCGTGCGACCAGCATGCTCATAGGCGGCAAGCGGGTGCTTATCATCGGCTACGGCTGGTGCGGCACAGGTATTTCGCAGCGTTTCCGCGCGCTGGGGGCGGTCACGATGGCCTATGACACGGACCCACTGCGCCTGCTCAAAGCAAAGCTGGAAGGTCACATAGTCGGCCGCCTGGAGGAACTACTGCCGCGGGCAGATGTGGTCTGTACAGTCACCGGACGTTTCGACGTAATAGGCGAGAGAGAGCTCAGGCTACTCCGCGACGGCGTGGTGCTCTGCAATGCCGGACACTACAACATGGAGATTGACACAGCGTGTTTGGGTGAAATCGCCCAGCGCTGTGAGCGCATGCAGGACGGCGTGGACAGGTACATCGTGGACGGCAAGCGCATCTATCTGCTGCAAAACGCCAACCCGCTGAACCTTGCCTCGGGCGCGGGCAACCCCATAGAGATTATGGAGCTGGGCTACGCCCTGCAGCTGCTGAGCCTGGAGCGCATAGTGAAGGACCCCGGCCTGCCGTCGGGCGCGCAGCCCCTGCCCGACGACATAAACACCGCCGCCTGCGAGCTGGCGCTCTGGGGAACGGAATGAAAACACGCCTCCTCATCCGCCAGGGCAAACGCGGGTGGGGAGGCCTTGCCGTATAGTACCTACCTGGCAAGGAGCAGAAAGTGCCGCCGCGTCGGGTAAAATCAGGACACCTGCCGGCCGGATGCCATTTCCGCCGACATCGGGCAGGACTGTATACGGCCGCAAAGCGGGAAATACTCAGGTACAAATTGCCTTGACAACAGCAAATGGATGTACTATCATCTAACTAGTTGGTAGTACATCTTTTTGCGGAGAGGGTATGAGACATGGACATAACACAGCGTCAGATTACAAAGATTGCCCGTGAGGTGGGGAAGTTCACCGCGCGGACGATGAAGGCGGAGGGGGTTGGAACTGCGGAATTCGACCTCATCCATGTTGTCCGGAAAAACCCAGGCATCACGCAGGCTGAGATATGCAAAAGCTTGGGTGCAGACAAGGGGGCTGTGGCAAAGCAGACCGCCAATTTGGAAGCAAAGGGCTACCTCCGGAGGGAGAGCAACCCGACGGATGGGCGCAGCCAGCTTATCTATCCCACGGAGCGGGCGCAGAGCCTCAAAAACTCCAAGGCGCACATTGAAACACTGTTTTATGAGTGGTTGGCCGAGGCGCTGACAGAAGAGGAGCGGGAGGAGTTTGCCCGTCTGCTGGATGTGCTCTACCACCGGTGCAAGGAAGAGAGCAAGGCGGGCTTCCCTGAAGTGACGGCGCGAGTAAAGGAGCGTGAGTGATATGGACGGCGGCCGGAAGAAGGGACGCATGTCACAGGCGATGGTGTTTCTAATCCTGTTCGGAGTTGTCAGCCTGTTTTCCGACATGACCCACGAGGGAGCGTCCAGCATCCGTGGGGCCTATTTGGCTATTATGGGCGCCTCCGCCGGAGCTATCGGGTTTTTCTCCGGGTTGGGTGAGCTGATTGGATACTCCATGCGCTATGTGTTCGGCAAACTCACGGACAAAACCCGGCAATATTGGCCCATAACAATCATCGGCTATGTGCTGGATGTCATGGCGGTGCCCGCTCTGGCCCTTGTAGGCGAGGACGGGTGGATATGGGCGTGTCTGCTGCTGGTCGTACAGAGGATGGGCAAAGCCATCAAGAAACCTGCGAAAGACACCATAATGTCCTTCGCGGCGTCCCAGGAGGGAGTGGGGAAGAGTTTCGGCTTGCAGGAGCTGCTCGACCAGATTGGCGCGTTTTTGGGGCCTGTGCTGCTGTACTTGGTGATGCTCTTCCGGACGGACGGGGACGTCTTTCAGACCTACGCTTTCTGCTTTGCCGCGCTCGCCGTTCCCGGCGCCATTACGATAATCCTGCTGTTGTTTACCAGGCGCAAGTTCCCCAACCCCGAGCAGTTTGAGCCTGAGCCGAAGGAGCACGCCCCTTTCCGTATGAGAAAGGGATTTGTGCTCTATATCGCCGGGATAAGCTGCTTTGCCTTTGGGTTTATAGACTATTCACTCATCATCATGCACGTTTCAAATGTATACACAGGCCTCGCCGCCGGCCTGGCGGAGACGTCGTCGCTGGTGACGGAGGGGACCCTGCCGCTGCTCTACGCCGGCGCGATGCTGGTGGACGCGATATCCGCCCTCTTGTTCGGGCGGCTCTACGACAGGATAGGCGTAAAGGCACTGATAATTTCGACGCTTATCTCCAGCACGTTCTCTATCTTTATATTCTCCATCCACTCCACGTTAGCTCTGCTGTTCGGCGTGGCCCTATGGGGGATAGGAATGGGCGCCCAGGAATCCATATTGAAGGCCGCAGTCACCTCCATGGTACCCAAAGACTGCCGGGCTACTGGGTACGGCATCTTTGAGTGCTCCTTCGGCATCTTCTGGTTCCTCGGCAGCTGGATTATGGGTGTGCTCTATGACATAAGCATACCGGCCATGGTGACCGTATCCGTAGCCGCCCAGCTCGCGGC
>CALWAZ010000210.1 GCA_944375725.1 uncultured Merdimonas sp.
ATTGAACATAGAGCGGTTATCTGCCGTCAGGAGAAATCCTGGCTGGCGGGTAACCGCTCTTTTTTTGTTTCTGCCGTTACTGGCAGAAGCAAAAAGTAAGCAATGCAAGGAGGTTGTGTGAAGTGAAGAATATGTTGCTAACGAGTACAGCGCCGTAAGGAGGTGGTTGAGATGGCAGTTTTCCGGGTAGAGAAAAACTCCAACTACACAACTATGTGTAACTACCATCTGCGCGATCAGTCCCTAAGTCTGAAAGCAAAGGGGCTTCTCTCTATGCTTCTCAGCCTGCCGGATACATGGCATTACTCTGTGAGAGGGCTTGCTGCAATTTCATTGGAGGGCGTGGACGGTATTCTCACCGCGCTGAAAGAGCTGGAAACACATGGCTATCTGGAGCGCCATCAGCTTCGTCAACCGAACGGCCGCTTGGGACAGACGGAGTATGTGATTTTTGAAAAGCCGAGATCGCAGCCGTGTATGGATTCACCGTGTACGGAAAAGCCGGATACGGTAAGCCCGAATACGGCTCTGCCGGATACGATAACTCCCGCACAAAGAAGTAAAGAAGGATCAAGTAAAGAACAATTAAGTACGGATGAGAAGGCAAAAACAGTATCACAATCCTCTCGTCATCGGTACGGAATGTATCAGAATGTACTTCTTTCGGACGAAGAATTGCAAAAACTCCAAACTGAGTTTCCAGCAGACTATCAGAACCGCATTGAACGATTGTCGGAATATATGGCTTCCAGCGGAAGGCGCTATAAAAATCATTTGGCTACCATCCGCAGTTGGGCAAGACGAGATTCCAAACAGTCGAAACTGCCCGTATATAGCCATGATAACTATCGGTACGAGGAGGGAGAAAGTTTATGAATACAATGTTCAATTTTCTGGATCGTATTCAGATTCAGAAAGAACCTGGGCCGGAGCAGTATCTTGGCGAAGATGGACTCATCTATTGCGGGAAATGTCATACGCCGGTTCAATGCCGGATCACATTTGAGGGCAGAGAACGGATCATGCCCTGCATCTGCAAATGCCAGAAGGAAGAACGAGAACAGCAGGAACAGCGTATGAAGGAGGAAGAGCAGTTGCTCTACGTCCGCCGTCTGAAAGCAGCAGGTATTCAGGAGCGACATCTTCAGGATTGGACATTTGCGTCAGCGACGGATACTCCCAGCGTCCAGATGGCGAAACGGTATACGGAGAATTGGAAGAAGGTCAAGGCAGAAAACCTTGGCCTTTTGCTTTGGGGTGATATTGGAACAGGAAAATCATTCCTGGCCGCCTGTATTGCTAATGAATTGTTGGAAAAAGGCGTTCCTGTCCTGATGACCAATTTCTCCAAAATTCTAAACCAGATGGGTGCCATGTATTCAGACGAACGGTACCGCTATATTGCTTCCTTCAACCGATTCTCTCTGCTGATTATTGATGATCTTGGCATTGAGCGGAATACCGAGTATGCGTTGGAACAGGTTTACGCTGTTGTTGATGAGCGCTATAAGGCAGGACTTCCATTGATTATCACAACAAACCTGGCAATCAGCCAGCTCCGCAATCCTGAAGATGTGGCACACGCTAGAATTTATAGCCGGGTACTGGAAATGTGTACGCCTGTACACGTTCCAGGGCTAGACCGGCGCACTGTGATTGGAAAATCAAAGCAGGAACTGGTCAAGGAGGTGCTGTTCTCCTAGTAAAAAACGGCTGTACAGCCGGGAAAGAGAGGGTTTTATGAATGCCTGTAAAAAAATCTGAACGGGTTCAGGAGATTCCGCTCTCTGAATTACATCCGTTCAAAAATCATCCCTTCCGGGTGGTGGATGATGAAGCCATGCAGCGTACAGTGGAAAGCGTAGCGCAGTTTGGCGTGTTGGCTCCAGCGCTTGCCCGTCCACGTCCGGAGGGCGGGTATGAATTAGTGGCAGGTCATAGGCGCATGAGGGCGTCTGAACTTGCTGGGCTTGAAACGATGCCGGTGATTGTCCGGCAGATGGATGATGATGTCGCAACCATTGCCATGGTGGACTCCAATCTTCAAAGGGAAACGCTTCTCCCCAGTGAGCGTGCGTTTGCCTACAAAATGAAGATGGAGGCGATGAAGCATCAGGGTGAACGGACGGATTTAACTTCCGGCCAACTTGGCCGGAAGTCTGACAGTAAAGAATCCAGAGAGATTATTGCTGAGCAAACCGGTGAAAGCGCCCGTCAGGTTCAGCGATTTATCAATTTGACCAATTTGATCCCGGAGCTTCTGGATATGGTGGATCGTAAAGAAATCGCATTCAACCCGGCGGTGGAATTATCTTTTCTGAAAAAAGAGGAACAGCAAGGTTTCCTGGAAGCTATGGATTACGGACAGTCCACTCCATCGTTGTCTCAGGCTCAGCGGATTAAGAAGCTCAGTCAGGCAGGGATGTGTACCCGGGAAGCTATGAATACGATTATGAATGAAGAGAAAAAGAGCGAATTGGATACGGTCACGCTTAAGAATGACGTACTCCGTAAGTATTTCCCACGCTCTTATACTCCAAAGCAAATGCAAGATACGATTATCCGACTGTTGGAACAATGGCAGAAAAAGAGACAGCGGGATCAGTCAAGGTAAAGGAGAACAAATATGCTCAACAAAAATGAAATGAATGCTAAAGCCAATGCAGCGGACGTAGATGTGGACTTGCTGGTGGCAGGTATAGGAGAAATGCTGGATGGAATCCGGCACTGCCTGAAAGCTACCGATCTGCACAGCAGTTCAACAGACAGCGATTACATTCTGATGGTCGCTGCGCTTCCGGGGAAAGGTATCCAGGTAAAAGACGTC
>CALWAZ010000211.1 GCA_944375725.1 uncultured Merdimonas sp.
TTTCGGTTACCGTCCAGATCATGACCAGACCGGAAGAAAGCGCGCATGACATCTCTTCGCTTAAAGGATTGCTGCCCGGACGTTTTTTCGAAAGACTTGTATGGGTAAACAATGATAAAAATGCCAGAAGCAGAAGCGCCCACAAAATCCACTTTCCCGCAAAACCGTTCGGCTCCCCGCTGCTGTTCCAATGTATAACAATTTTCCCTTGAATAAAAAAGGTCCCTGTCAGCGTAAATACGATAGACAGCGTCAGCAGGACAAGTGAGATTATTCTCCATAATCTGACTGGTGGTAAACGAAACATTTCATCCTCCTCTTCAAATACGCCGCTGTGATTCAAGATTGCCTCAGCAAAAATACAATTAATGAAAGATCTGGTTCATCTGCCTTGTATTGATCATTTGCTTGACATCCCCAGCATGTACTGTAATATAGAAACTAAAGACCAAAGTTACTCTGGATTGGCTTAATGCATAGAATATTTCTCTAAATTATAAGTTCTCCGCAACAGCTTTTAGGAGGGGCGGTAAATGAATGAAAAACACAAAATTTCCCTGCAGAAATTCTTTTCTGTTTCAACTGTCGTTTTCGGGATTATTTATCTTATCTTTATGACGCTTGCTCTTCTTTCACCAGTGCTTCCTGTTCAGCTTATTGTCTGTTTGATATTCGGTTCATTTTTTCTTTTCATTATACAAGATACTGTAAATGAAAAGGCAGAAGAAGCGGGGAATCTTAAGCAATGGAGAATCTTATCTCTTCCCTTTTTCACAATACTTATTTTGATTTGTTATGCTGCAGTCATATACCTCCTTCAACTAGAACGCCAAACCGGTATTCTTTGGGCAGTTATTGCACTCTATGATAGTATTTTACTGGATAAATCAATGCGTGCATTGCATAATTTAAAGGATATGTAATATAGTGTCTTTATTATTTATAATTAGATGATATTGCATCATCAGTGAACCATTCCCCGGCAAACAGGCAATAAAAAGTGATTTTTCCTATTCCTGCTCTCCATGAAAGCCAGGTATTTTATCGTCCATGTAACACGCTGCAGTCGCTTGTGTGACGTTTTTTACCTTCTTGTAAAGCTATTCAAAATTTTTTCTATCCTTTTTGGAACTTTCCCATCGAATGCCTTCTGTATAAGTTCTATTCCATACCCATCAACGCTGAATGAAACTTCATTTAAATTTTCCAGCATATTCTCTATTGCTATTACTTCCTCTCCATATCTCATTAGTTCTTTTGTTTCAGAAATAACATTTTTTATATATAAATCTTTTGGATAAATTCCCCTATTATCTTGAATATATTCTTGTTCATTCGATAACATTATCTGTTTTTCTACATAATCAACAAATTCGTTTAATAAAATACGCTCCATTGCACCTCCATCATTTAACATGTCCAGTAATAATTTCTTCTCCACTTGGTTCGACAATAACTTCGATATTTAAACCTACGATCCTGCCCCTGAACTCTAAAAGGTACAGGCTTTCCGCTATTAGTCGTAAGTGGGGGCATTTGGATCTAGTCCTCCGTGTGTTATTGGAGCATCCCTATAGCCAGATCCTGTTGCTTGTTTCCAAATTGAATTTGGACTATTAACAACTCTTTCTATATCACCTATTGCCTGATCGTGCGTCCATATATCTAGAAACGCATCTTCTGTATTTCCTCTATTAGTTCCATGTCCTGTCCCGGAAGAATCTCCTTCTAATATATGTTTTCTTCTTGAATCGCTTACCTCATATTTCTGACGGGAATCACTATTCCTCAAGCTCCCTTACCCATCTCTTATTCTATTCTACACCAAAACCTTCCGCCTTGCCGCAATTTTTCACATCCCCGAAAGCATCACATCTTCCAAGAATAAAAAGAGCCAGAAACTGAAATTGTCAGCTTTTCTGATATCCCAGTGTCCACCCCAGGGTGCCTTCTCTTGCCGCTGCGCGGCAAGAGAGGGCGGCCTGGGCCGAACACCAAATACAGAAAAGCTGACATACATTCAGTTCTTGACTCTTCTTATTCTGACTTTATTCTAACTCAAAGGCTCCCGTATACAGCTGATAATACTGTCCCTTCTGGGCCAGCAGCTCTTCATGGGTACCCTTCTCAATAATCCGTCCGTGATCGAGAACTATGATCACATCGGAATTCTTTACGGTTGACAGGCGGTGGGCGATAACGAATACCGTTCTGCCCTCCATCAGCGCGTCCATACCGCGCTGCACGATGGCCTCGGTACGGGTATCAATAGAGGAGGTCGCCTCGTCCATAATCATAACCGGCGGATCGGCCACTGCCGCCCGGGCAATGGAAATCAGCTGGCGCTGGCCCTGGGACAGATTCGCCCCGTTTCCGGTCAGCATGGTCTGATAGCCGTCCGGCAGACGGCGGATAAAGTCATCTGCTCCGGCCAGTCTTGCGGCTCCGATACACTCTTCATCGGGAGCGTCCAGCTTGCCGTAGCGGATATTTTCCATGACCGTGCCGGTGAACAGATTTACATCCTGCAGCACGATTCCCATGGAATGACGCAGATCTGCCTTCTTGATCTTATTGATATTGATAGCATCGTAACGGATCTTTCCATCCGCGATATCATAGAAACGGTTCAGCAGGTTGGTGATTGTGGTCTTTCCTGCTCCGGTCGCTCCTACGAAGGCCACCTTCTGGCCCGGCTTCGCGTAAAGAGAAATGTCATGGAGCACAGGCTTGCCAGGCTCATACTCAAAGTCCACATCAAAGAGACGCACATCTCCCTGCAGTCTCGTATAAGTAACCGTTCCATCCGCCTTGTGGGGATGCTTCCAGGCCCAGATTCCGGTGCGCTCCTTACACTCGGTCAGGGTTCCGTCGTCCTCTTCCCGGACATTGACCAGGGTGACATAGCCCTCGTCTGTCTCCGGCTTTTCATCCATCAGGGAGAAGATTCTCTCAGCTCCCGCAAGACCCATAACTACAGAGTTGATCTGGTTGGAAACCTGAAAGATATTTCCCGAAAACTGCTTGGTCATGTTCAGGAAGGGCACCACGATACTGATGCTGATTCCCAGACCGGAAATGCTTAAGTTCGGAGCCTGGAACAGAAGGAGAAGTCCTCCCACCACTGCCACCAGCACATAAAGGGCATTTCCCATATTGTTCAGCACAGGTCCCAGGATATTCGCGTACCGGTTCGCATTCTTGGCCACATGGAAAAGCTCCTCGTTCAGCTTATCGAAGTCTGCCTCGGTCTCTTTCTCATGACAGAATACCTTCACGACCTTTTCGCCGTTCATGATCTCCTCCACGAAACCTTCCACTTTACCAAGGGCAACCTGCTGGCGGAAGAAGAAACGGGCAGAACCGCCTCCTATTTTCCGGACAGCCAGAAGCATGATAACCATTCCCACCAGAATGACGATGGCCAGCCAGATGCTGTAGTAAAGCATAATGCAGAATACGGTCAGCACCATGATGGAGGAGGTGAGAATCTGCGGAAAGCTCTGGGAAATCATCTGCCGCAGCGTA
>CALWAZ010000212.1 GCA_944375725.1 uncultured Merdimonas sp.
CCAAAAAAAGAAAGGAGTTGATAACTATGTTTAGACTCATATCTATCCATCAAATTAATAAAGGACCAGACAACGATCCCTCCAACAGGCCTTATCGCTGCACGATCCTTGCTGATGATGCATCAGCGCCGCCGCCGATTGACGGAGGCGAAGTCGAAGGAATGTTGTCTGGTCAGAAAATCCTCCCGGGAAGCGTGTGCATTACTCCAGCATTAGATATCGCAATAATGGGCAATGACGGAAAGTGGGGTGAGTGGGTGTGAATTATCATACAGATCAATCATTGCTGCTCGCCGCTTTGGCAGGTCGCAGCAAAAATGGCGGAGGATCCGGCGGAACATCAAATTACAACGACCTGCAAAACAAGCCCCAGATCAACGGTGTAACACTGTCCGGTAATCTGTTACTGGGTGATATTGGAGCTATTGCAATAGATCAGGGCATACAAAACGCCGGTAAAATCCTTTCCGTGGGAGATGATGGAAACATTGCACTTATAGATCCTCCGGATTCGCAAAAATTACTAGAATCAATCATCGAAGGATATTACGCCCTCCGGCGCACAGGCAAGGTGTATCAGACAAAACTGTGGAAATTTGCTACAAATCCGACCAGCACCGGAGAAAAACTCCTGGACAACGCCGGTCTGGTTTTTGAGCCATCTACAGATACGGAAGAGGGACAGGATGATTACCTGAACGGTCAGCATCCGCTCTTTGAGTGGGTCAATGTCAATTACATCCGGGACGGTGACGGCACCCCGCGACCCATTGCCATCGAGGGAATGGACAACTATAAAACGGATGGAGCTGTGGATGTTGGAGCTATGCAGATGTCATTCTGGTACCAGTGGGACACATCCAATGCAGAGTACGACCTGATCACTATATCCGATATGCCGCACCCGGAGCTGGGGCTGCAGCCATGGGTGGAATGTGTTAAGGCTGACGGCACTGTGGTGCCCTGGTGCATCGGAAGCAAGTACATATCCGGAACAGCATCGGACGGAAAGCTGAGGTCACAGCCGGGACTGAAACCCGTGAGAAACCAGTCCCACAATAACATGATCACCAACTACCAGAGTAAGGGACCCGGATACTGGGGTGCCGGTGCCTGCCGGAACGTTTTCCAGATCATTTTTAACGCCATCAAAGGGCCGACAAAGAACTCTCAGACGCTGTTTCAGGGAGTGTCAAATTGGAATTTTCAGTATTCCGCGGCGATCCAGAGTGCGGAAGAGCACACCTACTTCCCGGTCACAAACGCACAGGCCAACAATATTCTTGTGGGCTGTTATGTGTCTGTCGGATATGGAGAAAACAATGACGGGACAGCGAATAATGACCGCGGGCGGTCGACCATCCATGCCTATGCGGATGATGTTAAGGTGTTAAGCAAGGTACCTTTGGACGATGGTGCGAATACCGCAATATATCTTGACATCCCGGAGGGAAGTGCTTTTAATACGCAACCCCATGCGTATACAGATGATTTTTCGGCGCCAATCATGTTGTCTTCCATGCACGCATGGTCTGGATCAACGGATACGGTAAAAGGACGCCATGACGGATCACCTGTAAGCAATACGGACGCAAAACATCCGTACCGTGTTCAGGGGCGCGAGTACATGGTTGGAGGATATATCGTTGCGAGTGACACGGTAATGGATCTGCAGGCGGATTATACCAAAAAGGTATTGGTTGCCCCGAAGGGGGTGGCGCACTCAAACGCTGATGCGACCATCCGCAGCACCTATTCCGATATAGGGCTCATTCCTGCGGCTGAGGCCGGAGAGAACGCTGACTGGTGGGTTGGTGATTTCAGTATCGACATGGGTGCAGGGAGCTGGTGGCCGTCAGCAGAGGGCAGCGGAAGCTCTCAGGGAGCTGGCGATCGCGTGTATGCAGGAGGATCCGGAGCGACATCCGGAACACGAGAGTATCTGCAGGGTGGGGGCCTCTGGAGCGGGTCGGGCGCCGGTTCGGCGTGCCTGTACTGCTGGTACGGGCTCGGGAGCGGGGCCTGGTTCTGCCTCTCCTGCGATTAAAATGGCCTACGGGGGTGAATTCCCCGTAGGGGAAGAGGGGATCTCCCCTCACAAGGGCTCACGGCGCAGGGTGGGAACCTCAGGAGCGGGTCGAACGCCGGTTCGGCGTACCTGAACTGCAGGAACAGGCTCGGGAACGGGACCTGGAACTACCTCTCCTGTAATTATAAGAATTGATATTGCGTCGTGTTTCGCGCCGTAAAGCGTAGCCGCAAGGCTCTTTTGGATAGAAATCCATAAAATAAGTAAGAAAGGCCAGCCCGGTTTTCCGGGGACGCATACTTAAGATATGCGCCGGGGTTAGTAGATAAAACCGAACACCCTCTTAAATATAATCGATGAAAAGATTATGCAAAGATATTGACATCACAGATATTGGCCTGATCAGCAGGGCGGTATATAAATGCCTGGAACGCAAATATAAACGGAATGATACAATAAAATATTTTTCCCAGGTGTCCGGCGTAAGCGAGGATGCATTGAAAAATATACTGGAGGATTACGGAAAGGAGGCGCTGTATCCTGTTGTAGACAAAATATGTGATATTTTGAGAGAAGAGATTATATCCGACAACATATCCTTCCCGAAAATCTGGTACCGGGAAAAGATTGACGGATCAAGCGGAAAAGTCCGCCGAATCGGAATCCAGAATGTAAAACAGCAGCTATATGATTACATTGCCGTGGAGGGACTGATCCCGCTGCTGAAAAGGATCGGCGAATACCAGTGCGCGTCAATCAAGGGACGCGGAACCCTCAGCGGAAAGAAATCGATTGCGCGATGGATGAAGAATAAGAATAACCGATACTTTGCAAAGCTGGATGTGCAGAAATGCTTTGAAAGTATTGACCGGGAGAAGCTGCTGTTATTTTTGCGGCGTCATATCAAAAATGACCGCCTAATTAACCTGATCCGTATACTTATCGGGAGTTTTGAGAAAGGACTGAGCATCGGATCCTATCTGAGCCAATACCTGTGCAATCTCTACATGAGCACCCTGTATCACTACATCATGGAGGATCTGTGCCGTGTGAGACGGGGCAGGTCAGGCAATACCAGAATCCGGCTGGTAAATAAATGCCTGATTTACATGGATGATATTTTGATCATCGGAAGCCGCCGGCGGGATCTGGAAAAAGCCATCCGCCTTATTATCCAAAAAGCTTCCGAACTCGGCCTTGTAATCAAATCAAATTATCAAATCCGCAGCATTGACGGAAACTGCATCGATATGATGGGATACAAAATTCACCGGACGCATACAGAAATCAGGGGCAGGATATTTTTGAGGATCCGCAGAGCTTATCGCAAAGCAATATTCGGAATATCTCCCCGTATCGCAAAGAAATGCCTGTCTTATTACGGTTACCTGAAACATACAGATAGCCGAAGGATAGAAAGAAAATGGAAGGTCAAAAAGATTATAAGAAAGTGTAAAGAGGTGATACGAAATGAGAGCAAGATTTACAAACCAGCAACCGCCGGTCAGCGTTGTTGCGCGTGATGGAGTGTCTTACGTTTTTATTTGCATCAATGAGGAGTTTAAAACGGAGACCTACCCAGATATAGGAGACGGAAAAACTCAGGAATCCTATTACGAGTACGATTATAACGAGATCGTCGGGCCGGCGGACAAGATCCCCATCGACGATATCAGGGAGCATCCGGATCAGTATATCAATTATGCATACAATGCCTCGGATCCGCCTGACGCCAATGCATATACGGACAAAAAGATCTCAGAGCTCAAGGCCCAGATTGATGCCGATCTGGGCCCGATATATAAAGAGCTTGCGAAATAAAAAAGAGAGGAGAAAGAATATGTACGCAATTCTGAAAAATTTAATCCTGATGAAGGACACCTCAAAAGAGGTGCTGGAGGAAAAAATCTGGACAACATGGGCCTCTGGCCGCCTCACCAATGAGGAAAAAGACGAACTGCTGCAGTTGGTATTTGAGAACCTCAATCCGGAATCAGAAGCTCCGGAGATTCTGGAACTGTACCAGCGCCTCGAGAAAAAAGTAAATGACCTTACCGCACGGGTTGAGAAGCTTGAGGGTGGATCATCCAAAACAAACCCCGAACCCCCCGCAACCACGGTACCGGCATGGGAGGCATGGGACGGCATCTCGGATAATTATCAGTACGGAGCTGCAGTGACCCACTCAGACCGGTACTGGCTCAATGTCCTCCAGGGCACACAGAATGTCTGGGAACCTGGAGTTGCCGACGAAAGATACTGGAAGGAGATCAGCAAGGAAGATGCGGAGGCCATTATTTCCGGAGCAAAAACTGTTGACCAGGTGTTAAATCCCACTACGGAGGTAGATCAGGAGGGCTGATATGGGAGAAAACCCAATATCCAGAGAAGAGCATGAGGAGTTCCGTCGCCGACTGGAGGCGGAAAACAAGAGAGTGGATGCGCGTCTGAAGCTCCTGGAAGGTAAAGTCGAGCAGATTGGCGCCATCACTGTATCAATAGAGAGACTGGCCACTAATATGGAAAACATGGCAAAAGAACAGAAAGAACAAGGCGAACGGCTGGAATCGCTGGAGGGGCGCGATGGAGCCATGTGGAGGACAGTATCAAGTTACATTGCAACTGCCATTGTAGGCGCTGTCGTGGCGTTTATTTTGGCCAACATCGGAATAGGAGTGTAAAAGTATGGATCAGATTATCAACTACATCAAACCAGAGCTTGTCGTTGTGGCCATCGTGCTGTATATCATCGGCATGGGCCTGAAAAAGTCCACCCTGCTGCTGGATAAGTATATCCCCATCGTGCTGGGGGCGCTGGGAATTATTCTGTGCGCCGTGTGGGTATTTGCCACATCTGCTGTCAGCACGCCGCAGGACATTGCTATGGCGGCGTTTACGGCCATCGTGCAGGGTATTTTAGTTGCCGGGGCAAGTACTTATATTAATCAGATTGTAAAACAGTCCAAAAAAGTGGAGTAGGAGGGGAAAATCGTGGCAAAAATTATCAATGTAATCAGTGACAAAAACGTGCCGAAATGGGGCAACGGAAAGAAATATATCGCCATCCATTACCTGGGCGTAGTTGGACAGAATAACAAGGTAGAGGCCGGCGGCTACGGGGCCCACTACTATATCTATTGGGATGGTACTATCTACCAGGCAGCCAAACATGATGCCATCCTGTGGCAGGTAGGCACCGGTGGATACTACACCCAGAAACATCCGGAAGCCCGCAACAGCAATACTATCGGTATCGAGTTATGCGTAAAATGCGATGGCAATGCCAGCAATCCGTCGGATCCGCGGTGGTATTTTACAAAAGAAACGCAGGAAGCGTGCGTGTGGCTCGTACAGAAACTCATGAAAGATCTGGGCATCCCGGCCAGTCATGTGCTGCGGCATTATGATATTGTCAATAAGCACTGCCCGGCGCCGTATGTCAACAACAATAAATATAAGACCAGCTGGACCTGGGAGGAGTTCAAGGCAAGGCTCTCCGATG
>CALWAZ010000213.1 GCA_944375725.1 uncultured Merdimonas sp.
TCATTTTTTCCATTTACAATCAGTCCGTTTATTATAATGTAATCTGTCATCGCAATCACCTGTTTTTTATCTACATTTTTTTCCTCTCCCCAACGTAAAACAGATGCCCGGCGGACATCTGTTTTACGTCTCCTTATTCTATAGATTAATACACTCCAACAGCATTTACAAGCTTTTTTGTGATCGGAAGCCAGAACTGCACCAGAGGCCCTGTCAGACATACTGCCACAATGGTTCCTACCCCAACAGTTCCTCCCAGGAAAAAGCCCAGAACTACAAAGAAAAGATCGCAGCCCACTCTTACCCACCTGAATTCCACCTTCTCAATCTTATCTGATAAGATTACTGCCACCAGATCGTTCGGCCCTGTTCCCGCGTTGCTGTTGATCACAATGGACATCCCGGCGGACAGGATCACGCATCCCGCCACCATGCTGACAATCCTTACTGCCATAGCAGCGTCTCCATTGATATAATTCCCGAACAGCCAGGTAAACAGATCAATGATGGGGCCTCCGCAGAAGGCGCAGACCACAGTTCCGGGCTTTACATATCCTTTCGTTGTCAGGAGCATCACCACCATAAGGATACACAGCACGATTACATGTACCGTTCCCACCGTAAGTCCAAATACTACTGATAATCCCTGAATGAATACGGTAAAGGTATCCGTCCCCAGTTCTGACAAAAGAAACAGCGTCACTCCAAGATGAGCCACCGTCAGGCCCAGAAGCAGGACCACCAGCGCCACGGCCCAGTCTTTTATACTTCTGCCGGAAGTGTCAGACGCAAATTTTGTTTTCTTGTTTCCCATAGAATTTCCCCCTGTATCTTCATTTCCAATGCAATTGTATCATATCTGTTTTCTTTCTTCCACTATCTGGAGGCAGCGAAAAAGAAAGACCAGCCGCAGTGCTGTCCTTTCCAGACTGCATTACGGCTGGCTTTGATCGTCAGATTTTTACAGCATTAAACGGTAAATATTTTCCACATCCTTCTGCTTCAGTTCCACAAAACCGCCGAGGGTTCCTGTCCTCACATCTCCATAGCAGGCAGTATGGGCCATCTTTTCGATATCCTCCTCTTTCGCGCCCAGTTCCTTAAGACTTCCCGGCATTCCTATGGATTTCAGAAAACGGCGCAGAGCTTCAATACCGGCCTTCGCCGTCTCCTCAGGATTTTCAAAATTCATTTCACATCCCCACACACGCACCGCAGCCTGAGCAAAGCGCATAACATTATGCTTCAGATTATAAGTAAACACTGCAGGCATAACAACGGCAAGACCGGCGCCATGAGCACAGTCGTATTCCGCGGACAGCTCGTGTTCGATATCATGACTGGTCCAGTCCTGGGTTCTTCCTACGCCGCAGGAGTTATTATGCGCCATCATCCCCGCCCACATAATATTTGCGCGCGCCTCATAATTATGTGGATCTGCGATCACTCTTGGCCCTTCATGGATCATCGTCAGAAGCAGCCCTTCTATCATCCTGTCTGTTACCTCCACCTCTTTTGTATTCGTCAGATACCGCTCATAAAGGTGAGCGATAATATCTGTAATGCCGCAGGCAGTCTGGTAAGGAGGCAGGGTTTCTGTAAGAGCCGGATTCATGATCGTAAATTTCGGGCGCAGGGCTTCTCCCGTTGTAGAACGTTTATACATTCCTTCCTCTTTTGTGATCACAGAGTCCGGGGAGCCCTCGCTTCCCGCCGCGGAAATGGTTGTGATCGTCCCCAGCGGAAGCGCTTCCTCTACAATTTTTCCCTGATAGTAATCCCAAAAGTCTCCGTCATATATCGCACCAGCCGCAATGGCTTTGGCGGAATCAATGGTACTTCCGCCTCCAATGGCAAGAATAAAATCAGCCTTTTCTTTTCTGCAGAGATCGATCCCCTCATATACAAGTCCGCTCCTGGGATTTGGTTTTACGCCTCCCAGCTCCACATAGGCGAGGCCTTCTTTATCCAAAGATTTCTTTACTCTGTCAAGAAGACCGGAACGAACTGCCGAACCGCCGCCGTAATGAAGCAGGACTCTGCTTCCCCCGAATTTCTTTACATATTTTCCTGTTTCATTCTCTGTATCTTTTCCAAACACAAAGTATGTAGGTGCGTAAAATGTAAAATTGTCCATAATGTAAGTACCTTCTTTCTCCTGATATAATGCCGCATCTGTTTCATGCAAACATATTTTTCCTGATACTTCCATTATAAAACTGCCTCCTGTCCGGTGCAAGAAGGCACTTTCGGTTACCTAGGGAACCTGAGCTTCCCCTTGTTCATTAAGCTGTTCCTTTCCGGAAGCATTTAGAAAAACAGCCGGCTGTCTGCTTTTATAGCCGGCGTCTGCTGCCGTTCAATCGTCTGTACAATAAGCATTTGTCATGATATATTTATCCCCTGCATTTTCATAGCCCCAGTCGCACATCAGTTCCACGATCGGCTGCAAAGTCCTGCCATGATCTGTCATGGCATATTCCACCTGCGGAGGCACCGTAGGATAAACAGTTCTGGAAATGATGCCGTCTTCTTCCAGCTCCCGAAGCTGAGCCGTAAGCGTTTTCTTATGAGCGGTCTTTAAGAAGCGCAGAATTTCATTGTATCTCTTCGGGCCTTCATCCAGCAGATAATGTATGATCAAAAGCTTCCATTTTCCGCCTATGATCTTCAGCGTCACTTCCATTTCGCAGGAAACCTCTATTTTTTCTTTTTCTGTTTTTTCCTGTATTGTATCTTTGTTCTTTTCCGCCATTTTTCTCCTTTTGATCCTTTATTCGCATTTTATAGTCAATACGCTTTCCCTGCGTTCATACCATTGTACTACATTTAAATCTGTCCGAAAAGCAAAAAAAACGATCCGGAGCATATTGCCGCGTCAGATCGTTTTTCTCTTAATTCATATAGTCTGCAGACTGCTCTGCAATTTCAGGAATCTCAATGCATATATAAGATTATTTTTCCACTGGGACTTTCTGATTAAAGTAATCAAGTACAAGCGCGGCCACAACTCCTACAACCAGCCAGAACAGATTGACCGCAAACTGACCTGCAGAGGAAACAAAGCTTCCAAAAGGAATGATCATAACTGTTGCCGCGATGACAATACCGACAATCGCATGGAACGCAAGATTGTAGTGATGATCAAATAATGAGTTTACCGCTTTCGCCAGACAGATCACTGTGACAAGAGCCCCAATACCGCCCGGGATCAGCACAGACATATCAAGATGGCCGATACCGTCTACAAACGGCGTATACAGGCCAAGAGGCATCAGCAACGTGGAAAAGCTCATGCCCGGAGCGATCACACTCAGCGCAAGACAGAAACCGCAGAATAGCAGCCATCCAAAGCTGGGCTCGATTTTTACGGACAGTATATTCAGAGTCCCCAAAAGTATAAAAATGACCACCATAGCAATTCCCATGGAAATAAAGGATCCTTTTGTTCTTCCCTGCTCTCCGGCCTCACGGAAAAGAGAAGGAAGCATTCCGCCGATCAGCCCTACAAAAAGACAGACGGAAGTATCCGGATATTTATTCAGGAAATATGCCAAAAGATTGGCAATCCCCAGAAAACCGATACCCATTCCGATGATCACAGGTATCAGTCTCGGCACATGGGTTTTAAAATTCTTAAAGGGATGGGATAAAAGTTCCATCACCGGTTTATAGATACCAAAAACTACACAGAGTACTCCGCCTGAAATTCCCGGAAGTACAGCTCCCAGTCCGATCAGCGCTCCCTGGAAAACCTGAAGAATCAGGCGTGAAACTGACGGACTGCTTTTTTTGCTCATATTCATATCTGCTCCTATCCGCCCCATGAAAGGGGAATTTTATTCTTCTCATACTTATGTTTAAAAGACAGAGGATATTATATAACAGAATGAAAGATTTTGCCAGTGGTTTTTATGTATTATTTCGTTTATGTCAGTTACTGTCAAGTATTCGTTGGCAGCTTTCTCTTTGACTTGTCTTTCATTTATGTCTCTCATCTTCCATATAAAAATCCATTGCCTGCTCTTAATTTCACAGAAAAAGGCCCTGAAAACCTTATAATCACCAGAAAACACAGTGTTTATAAAGCTTCCGGAGCCTTTAAAAATATTTCTTCAATTTTGTGGGGAAACTTTGCTTACATGCCCATCTGTTTTGCAACTTTTCGGATTACATCCCAGCCTGAAATGCAACTTTCCCTCTCATAAGCTATGTATTTTCCTTTATTTTTCAATGTTTTTGCCAAGATCTGTTCCTGTCACTCTCCGGCTTTCCCCCCAAATTCTCATTTTGGGGAAATAAAATTCTTTCTTAATATTATTACCAATTCTCCAAAATCGGATTTTGGGGAAACTTGTTTTAGCATTTGGGGGATAAAATCATCCCCCAAAACTATATCAATAACAACTCATTGCTGACATACACATATTCTATAGATTCAAATCCTCATATAATTTTCCACCCTCTATTTTTGCAGCGCAATTTGCTTTTTTTGCCTCCTTGCACTGATTTCAATATTATTAATCCTGAATTATTCACTGTTGTAGGATAAAATTGGCTACAAGCCGCATAGTTACTGTATTTAAGCGGTCTATCGCATTTCATCTGTTAAGTGAATAGAAAAAGAGCATCCATTTGTGGTAAAATTAAGGTGTTCAAAGTCTTAATAATCTCACAAAGGAGCCCTTTATGGATATTTTAAACACCTTAGCACTGAAAAGCAATAGACAAATTAAAATAAATTTTGACGGAGGCGATTTATCCTCCGATGCAGGACTTCTTCTGATCCAAGAATTCGCTGCAAAGATCGGCTTTTTAAAACTGATCAAAAAGAAATTTAAAACCAATGATAAGTCGGTCCGCTTCCACAAAGATGACGAAAATCTGATGCAGATGATTTATCAGGTTATCTCTGCATATTTCGAAGATGACTGCGCGGATGAATTAACTCTGGATCCTGTTTTCAATGCCATTCTTGAGAAAGACCGTCTGGCATCACAGCCGACGTTGTCTCGATTTTTCAACCGCATGGATGAAGATACCCTCCTACAGTTTGATGACATTGATAAAAGCCTCAGGGATATCATCTATTCTATAAAATATCCGGAGCATGTGCTTCTCTATAGTGGCTCAGTTGTCAAGACAAAAATCTAAGATTTTTATAATGAACTGATATGGTGGATAAGTTACAGGGAGCAGGATGGTGGAATCAATCCTCCCATCCCCATATATGCTAAGCTACATAGG
>CALWAZ010000214.1 GCA_944375725.1 uncultured Merdimonas sp.
GTCACAGCTTGGCTGTGCTAAACCAATTATAAGGCTTTGGGGCTTCAGTGCGTGAAAGTGGGGCTAAAACTCCGGCAAGGTGGTGCTAAAACTGCGTGCAGATGGGGCTGGGGTGCCGATTTTTGCAAAAACGTGGAAACGGGGATTTTGCTTATAACCCCAGTTATAATGGGCATTTAAAATCCCCGTTTTATTTCCCGCTCTCCCTTTGGCAAGCGGGGAAATCCCCATTTCTCTAGAAATCGCTATTTTATCTAGCTTTGTATATATACGTACACGGGATTGAGAGGGCGAGTCCCTAATAAATCCTGAATAGGACTATTTCTAGAAAGGGGAGGATGATGCGATCAGTATTAGTAAGATAGAGGTGGACTAAGAAGACAGAGAAGGTATTGCAGGTAATAGAATAAACGCTCAAATCCATGAAAGCAGCAGAAGCGATGCTATGTTACAATATGGCAAGATCGTATTTGCCATTGTAATTTTCGAAACAGAGTATTTTTTACTTGCTCTATGGTGCAAAATTTGTTATAATTAACTTATTCTAAAATGCTTTAGTTGCTTATATAAGAAGCTAAACTGTATTGCAAGGAAGTGGCTGTAACATGGTATCCAATAAGATCATCTGGGGAATCCACACGACCGATGATTCGCTCTTTCTCAGCCAGAATATCATCGCCATTGGGTGGTCGGAAATGGGGGACCTGTCCCAACTGGTACCTTCCCGTGACGAATTTAAAGAGCAATTTCTGAAGACATACCCGAATGGTAAAAAGGGTGCGGTAGCGACCAGTGCTGGGATGCTCTTTCGGTTTGTTCATGAGGTACAGATCGGGGATTATATTGTCTTCCCCTCTAAATCGGATCGGAAAATCAACCTTGGCGTTATTGAAGGGCCCTATTATCATGACGACCAGGCTGCAATCTATCCAAATCGCCGAAAAGTCAGATGGCTGAAATCGTTACCACGTACCACTTTCTCGCAGGGAGCATTGTATGAAGTAGGTTCAGCATTAACCTTTTTCCAGGTTCGAAACTATGTCGATGAATATATTCACGCAATAAACGGCAACAGAAATCCTCCTGTTCTAGACACAGATACCGATGAAACAGTGGCTAGTACAGCTGACGAGATCATTGAAAGCACGAAGGATTTTATTCTGAAGGAGTTGAGCCGAAATCTGAAGGGATATGGGTTGGAGGAATTTGTCGCTGACCTACTACGCGCGATGGGTTATCGGACGACTTTGTCACCACATGGTGGAGATGGTGGCATCGATATTACTGCCTATAAAGATGAATTACCGCCCCGAATCGTGGTGCAAGTGAAAAGCCAGGATGGAGATATCCGGGAGACAACCATCCAATCTTTGAAGGGAGCAATGAAAGAGGGGGATTACGGCCTGTTTGTAACCTTGTCCGATTATACTCCCAATGCCCGGAAGTATCTGGAGCAGAACCCAATTATTCGTGGGATCAATGGTGTGGATCTGGTGGATTTGATTTTGAAATACTATGACCAGCTCGCCGTGAAATACCGCAAGATGATCCCGCTCAAGATGGTTTATATTCCAGTGCTTTCGGAAGAGTAAGGAACTGAACAGTCTGTTTCTCCAATTGTTCTGCAGTTGCAGCTTTATTGGGGCGTAGTTCATCATCGGATAGCATTTTTCAGTCTTCTTATTCGCACCAACAATGGTATGGAGAGGCTCAATTAAGAGATTCGTCATCGTACATGATGATTGTAACCTTTCCAGATGGAAAATCTGCTTTGATGCGGTGCCATGCTGTGGCATGTGGCTAGGATGCAATGAAGAGACGAATGGTATATGAAGCATTTGGAAGCTATGTCGGATTGTTAAGCTGCAGATTAACGTCACCTTCCCAGAGGATTGCAAATCATTTTGTGCATAATTCTTGACAATAATTGGCTCACTTTTTCATTGGTATTTACAATGCTTCATATAGAAAAGCACTAAAAATTCTACTGATTTTTATGTTAAAACGATGATGCAATAAAATGAGGAGGAAGCCGTATGGCAAGGAGTAGACGTGCGAATGCTGTTGTGTTTGGCTTTGATTTTCAGGTAAATGCAGCGATTGTAATTATGCTTGAAAACATAGAAGATTTACAATCACTACGGTTAGAAGGGAATTTTGAAGATATTGAGATAGAATTGAATAATCACCAATATATTTTGGCGCAAGCAAAAGCAGTGGAAAAAAGTAGTTCGGATTTCCAAAATGTAAGAAAAAATTTGAAAAAAGCCTTGATATCTTTATCGGAAGGAAGTCAAAAAGTTAATGCACAGCAATTGATACTTATCACAAATTCTCCGAATCCTTTAAATGAAGATGTTTCGAGAAGCATATTTTGGGGCGATGCACATCGTAGTTTTTTATCTTTACCAGGGTCTTCCCAAGAGCTAATTAAAGGGTATGTGGACAAGATAGCTTGTCCGCTAGACCTGAATAAATTTATGATTCAAATATTACCGTTTGAAACTGATAATGATGCTGAAAGGTATAAAGTAGTCAAAAGAGCAGTGGACGATTTTATTGGAGATTTAAATTTAAGAATCCCAGGGCTTGGAAAAAAACTTTTGACCATCTGGCATGAGGAAGTGTTTAAAAACGGAACAAAGAAGGACGCTTCCATTCAATTAAGAAAAAAAGATGTAATATGGCCTATTATGGTTATTGCTAATGATATTAGCTATTGTGATGATAAGTTTGCTGATATGTTCGATCCTAGTGCTTACGATGAAATTGTTCATCAATATAGAGAGACCATAGATTCTTGTTGTGAACGCTATGAGTTTTTTATAAAAGTCCTTTATGATTATAATATGTATCGAACATCAAAGAGTTTATCAGAAAATGCTTTTGATTTTGCAATCAATAAATGGACAGATTATCTTGCAGAGTTCAAATTAGATGGGGTGGATGAAGAAATACAAAAAGGATTAATTCAGATTATTTTGTATAGAATTGTCCGCAATAGAATTGTAATACAAAATATAAAAGAGGGGGTAAAGCTGTGATCTTTAAATCAATTCACCTTAAAGAGGGATTTTTTGAACGTACAATCAAGTTTTCTGAAAGGGTCAATTTGATCCATAGTGAAAAAAACAGTTGCGGCAAAACTACACTTCTTCGTTTTATGCTTTATGCTCTTGGCTATAATATTCCGAATACAAGAAAAATCAAATTTGATCGTTGCGAAGTAGAATTAGAGATCGAATGTGAGATGGCGGGAACTGTTCTGTTAAGACGTTATAGTGACATTGCAATAGAAGCAACATTTGAGGACAGAAAAAGTACATTTGTACTTCCAGAACAGAAGGCTGACTTACATAAAATAATTTTTGGAACAGAAAATATTGACATTTTAGAGAATATATTAGGCGCCTTTTATGTGGATCAAGAAAAAGGCTGGACGTTATTGAATCGTGGAGTTGTAATTGGAAGTATTCATTTTAACATTGAGGAATTAATCCGTGGATTAGCAGGGTGTGATTGTTCAGACTTAATCCGTAAAGAATCACAGTTATCAAGAGAATTAACAAAATATAAGCAGATGTTCAGCGTTGCACAATATAAAGAAACTCTTGATGAAGAGTCAGGAACTTTGGTAGCAGATAGTTATGAAGAAGAGGCAGATGTTGCAATTAATCAACTGCTGTTGAGAAAGAAGCAATTAAAAGCTGAACTTCGAAGAATAGATAATACATTATCTGATAATAGACGATTTAAAAAATTTGTTGTTGATATGAAATTATTGATTGAGGCACCGGATGGATCTGTTTTTCCGGTAACAGAGAATAATATTGTGGGAATGAATGACGCAATAGATCTATTGGTTGCCAAGAGAAAAATTGTATCTACCGAATTCGCTAAGATTTCAAGTCAACTTGACAGATTAGAAAAAGAGAAAGATAAAGAATATGAGCAATTAGAATTTTACAAGTCGGCCAGTCAATTGGAAATATTCGATAAAAGGATTGCGCGGATGCCAATAAACCCACTTGCAATCAAACAGGAGATTGGAAAATTAGAAAAGGAGATAAAATCTGTTCGAACTGAAATAACTAATATCACGAAAAATAATAACAAAGTGGTATCTGCACTGTCCCAAGATGTAATAAAGTATGCTGAGGAACTTGGGCTGGGTAATCAGGAAACAATTCCAGCATCATACCTTTTTACGTCTAATCTTAAAGAATTATCCGGTGCAGTTTTGCATAAAACGGCATTTGCATTTAGGCTTGCGTATATCATTGCAATTGAGAATGCACTTAAAATTAAGTTGCCGATCATTTTAGATTCGCCGAGTGGAAAAGAGGTTGATCACGCTAATATTAAGCTTATGATGGATATTTTGAAAAGGGATTTTGCGGATCATCAGATTATTATTGCATCTATTTTTGAATATGATTTTGAAAGAGTTAATTGTATTGAAATTAGGGAACGATTAATTGGAATTACCTAAATTAAGAAAGGAAACATTATGGATAAAATAATAAATGCAAAAGATATTTTTTTAGAGGAAGATTATGATAGTATTTATTGCATTTTGGGAGAACCGGTACAAAAGAATCATGACTCTAAAGAATTAAATATAATAGTTTCTGAAGAATCTAAAAGGTATACAATCATGTCTTATACTATAAACTTAAAACTCTTAAGTTAATATTCCAAAATATGACATTAAGAAGTAGTAGCTTGACAAATATAAATTTAAATGATACCATGGAAAAAGTAGAGTAGATGTTTCGCAATTTGCTGGTAGCAGATTTATCGCCTGTTTTTGTCACAATGATCAAGAAAAGGTTCCATTTTGGAATCTTTATGGGGGGAAAATCAAGAAAAACAAGGTACTATTACAGTTTAAAAATTTTGCGATTGATTTAGATAAATATTTATGGACAAATTATGTTTATATTAATGGCGGGAAGAAGTGCTTTTTTCAATCAAATGATTATTGGGAATATTTAAAAAATCCTTATCAAAACCTGAGGAAACAGCCATAGACGATAAGTATGATATCAGAACTTGTATTGATACACTTCAAATATTTGATATAAAATATGTATCAGTTGATTCACCTATTTTTTCAGAAGTCAATTCGGGGCCAATGACAATTAATTTTGATAAAGTATCTGGGAACAAAAACGGATTAGTTTAAAATAAAAGGATTTAATCTTACTGTGTTTGGAAAAGAAAAATCAAATGCTTGGGATTATGAAGAAACTAGAATTATGTGTAATTTATATGATCAGATATTTTCGGAATGGAGTTACATAGATTTGAGATTGAAACCAGAATTCTTTAGAAATTTAAAAATTATTTTAAGTCCATGGGATGAGGGAGAATTATCCTCCATAATTTCAGATATTATCGAAAGGAACTCTTTGCCACAAGACATAAAAGAGGCATAACTATTTGTGATAGTAGATTGAAAGGAACACTAAATTTTGAAGATTTGTTAAAGTAAGTGATATGTTTTCACACACAACCAAGAGAACCAAAAACGGCAGTAGATCGAGTCGGACGAATCGTTCAGCAAATGACGTACTTTCTGTCATCTCATATCATGTGGAGACTGTGGTGTTGATGTCCAAAGTCAGAGAATAGCCCTGGGTACTGTCAAAAGTTATGCGTAAAAGGTTTGCAATCCTCGGAGATATCCCTGATTCTGTGTAAATGTCTCTGAGATGTAGAGAATAGAGAAGAATGATGTGAGACGGCAGTGGCTTGTCCACTGCCGTCTTATCAACAATATAACACTGGCAAGGTGGGATATCCAGGGTGGTGAAGGTTCATATATCTTTGGACATCAGTGTTGTACAAGCATACTTTCCGCATAGTAGACAACCTTTTGCATGTGGATCATACTCCAGTCCTGCCGGCGTCTGATTCACTTTCTGACAATACCCCATCATGGTGCAGATTGCCAGCCTAAACGGCCACCTGTGCCATATTTGGCGGCCAGCCTGTGACTTAAATGGCGGTCAGCCAAGGACACATTAAGCGGCCAAAATTTCCAGTTATAATATAAGCATCTCCTGT